>JAHECC010000337.1 GCA_024641965.1 Rubrivivax sp. | reverse complement strand
CGAGCGAGCGATAAGCGTAGCCACGTACGGAATCGTCGCCGCCGGCTCGGAACAGCAAGGTGTCGGGCATGGACAGCGATTCCTGCACGAACACCTGGCCCAGCTCGAGCCTGGCACTGCCATAGTACGAATCGCCCAGCGGCACGAAGGCTTGCACGCGGCCGTAGAGGCGCGTGAAGGGGCCGCTGTCCGTGGTGCTGACGCTGCTGCCGGCGGGGGTGGTCACGCCCTGGGCGTAACCCGCGGCGGCTTGCACGTTCCAGACCGTGCCGAGGGTCGGAATGCGCAGATCGTCGACATTGCGCCAGGTCCAGTGGTAGTTGCCGGACAGCGCGCTGCTGTCGTTGACGCCGGCGCTGTTTTCCAGGCGCGCGCGCGTGTACTCGCCGTAGATCAACCGCCAGATGCGCACGGTGTCGCGGGTGCGGCCGATGCGTGCATAGGCGGACAGCCGCTTCTCGTCGTCGCTGCGCAATTCCTCGACATGGCCGCCCAGCAGCTTGCGATAGCCGTCTTCCTCCAGGTGCGAGATCAGGTCGCCGGTCCACGCATTCAGGTCCTGGCCCACCTGCAGCTTGTTCTTGGCGATCCAGCGCGTCCCGAATAGGCTGCGGTGCATGTGCTCCAGCGTGAGCTGCGCGCCGGTGCTGTCGGCATAGCCGATGCCCACCGTGGCCTGCTGCAGCGGCAATTCGCGCAGCGCCAGCAGCGCCGGCGCGGCGGCGGGGTCGGGTGCCGTGGCGTCGACGTCGATGACCACGCTCTCGAACAGGCCCAGGTTGAGGATGCGGTCCTGCACGTCGCGCAGCGCCTGCTCGGTGGCGGGCTGGCCGATGAGTTCGCGCGCCATCGGCAAGATCGCGCCGTCGTCGTAGCGCTGCAGGCCGACGGTGCGCAATTCGCCGATGCGGAACAGCATGCCGCTGTCGGCGACGAGGAACAGGCGCACGCTGTTGGTCTCGGCGTTGACCTGCGCGGCGGTGCCGCTCCACTGCGCAGCGAGGTAGCCGTTGCGGCGCAGCGTGGCCAGCACGCCGTTCTTGGCGTTGTCCCACGCCGATTGCTGGAACGGCTGGCCCGGTTGCAGCGGCCATGCGGACTGCAGCGCCTGCATCAGTGTCTTCGCGTCCTCATCTTCCGCGGCGATGCGCTCCTGCATGTCGCCCTGCACCTCGATCGTCAAGCGACCGATCAGCGCACGCGGCCCGACCTCGACATCGATGCGCAGCAACGGCAGCGCCGCGCCGTCGTCGACACGCTTCACGCTCACCTCGGGGTTGAAGTAGCCCTCGGTCTCGAGCAACGACAGTACCTGCGCCGAGGCCGCACCGATGAGGCGATCGATCTCGCCGGCGGTGAGCGAATCGGCCTCGGCCGCGTGCTGCAGGCGCGCCAGGTCCAGGTGGCGCAGCAGCAAGGCCTGCAGGGAGGTCGGTGCATTCACTTCGAGCCGGAACTGCGGCGGGGCCTGCGCTTGGGCCTCGGCTTCGTCGGCCGGTTTCGACTCGAAGGGCAGGCTGCCGCAGCCGCCGAGCAGCGCCATGAACCCCAGAAGTCCCCACCACAGCGCCTTTTGCAGCGCTGCGCGAAAGCTCATTTGCTGAGCAGCCGCATGGCCCCTTCCAGGCCCTGCAAGGTGAGCGGGAACATGCGCTGGTTCATGATCTGCTGCACCACCGCGATGCTCTGCCGGTACTGCCACACGCCCAGCGGTTCCGGGTTGATCCAGGCGTACTTCGGGAACGCATGCGTCAAGCGCTGCAGCCATTCGGCACCGGGTTCTTCGTTGTTGTATTCGACGCTGCCGCCGGGCTGCAGGATCTCGTAGGGGCTCATCGTCGCGTCGCCGACGAAGATCAGCTTGTAGTCCTTGTTGTACTTGCGGATGATGTCCCAGGTGCTGAACTTCTCGGAAAAGCGGCGCCGGTTGTTCTTCCACATGAAGTCGTAGACGCAGTTGTGGAAGTAATAGAACTCGAGGTGCTTGAACTCGGACTTCGCAGCGCTGAAAAGCTCCTCGGCGCGGTGGATGTGTTCGTCCATCGTGCCGCCCACGTCCATCAGCAGCAGCACCTTCACCTTGTTGTGCCGCTCGGGCACCATCTTGATGTCCAGCATGCCGGCATTGGCGGCGGTGCAGTGGATGGTGTCGTCGAGGTCGAGTTCGAGCTCGTTGCCCTCGCGTGCAAACCGGCGCAGGCGGCGCAGCGCGACCTTGATGTTGCGCGTGCCCAGCTCGAGCGTGTCGTCGTAGTCCTTGTAGGCACGCTGGTCCCAGACCTTGACGGCGCTCCTGTTGCGCCCCTTGTCCTGCCCGATGCGGATGCCCTGCGGGTTGTAGCCAAAGGCGCCGAAGGGGCTGGTGCCACCCGTGCCGATCATCTTGCTGCCGCCTTCGTGGCGTTTCTTCTGCTCCTCGAAGCGTTTTTTCAGCGTCTCCATCAGCTCGTCCCAGCCCATCTTCTCGATCTTCGCCTTCTCCTCGGCGCTGAGTTCGAGTTCGAGGTTCTTGCGCAGCCATTCGAGCGGAACGTCCTGGCTGAAGTCGGTGAGCATTTCGACGCCCTTGAAGTAGGCCGCAAAGGCACGGTCGAACTT
>JAHECC010000020.1:35790-37266 GCA_024641965.1 Rubrivivax sp. | reverse complement strand
GATCGCGTCGCGCTCGCGCCGCGCGGCCAAGGCGCTGGCGGCGCTGGGCGCCAAGCCGGGCGAGCGCGTGGCCACGCTGGCCTGGAACGGTTATCGGCACATGGAGCTGTATTTCGGCGTGTCGGGCTCGGGCCTGGTGTTGCACACGCTGAACCCGCGGCTGCACCCCGACCAGTTGACCTACATCGCCGACCATGCCGAGGATTCGGTGCTGTGCTTCGACATGAGCTTCCTGCCGCTGGTCGAGGCGGTGGCCGCGCGGCTGAAGACGGTCAGGCACTTCGTCGCGATGACCGACCGCGCGCACATGCCGGCCGAGAGCAAGGTGCCCAACCTGCTGTGCTACGAGGAACTGCTCGAAGCCCAGGACGACCGCTACGAATGGCCGCAGTTCGACGAGAACACCGCCAGTTCGCTGTGCTACACCTCGGGCACCACCGGCAACCCGAAGGGCGCGCTGTACAGCCACCGCTCCACCGTGCTGCACACCATGGCCGGCGCCTTGCCCGACGCGCTGGGCTGCTCGGCCAGCGATGTGATCCTGCCGGTGGTGCCGATGTTCCACGTCAACGCCTGGGGGCTGACCTATGTCGGGCCCATGACCGGTGCCAAGCTGGTGCTGCCGGGCGCGGCGCTGGACGGCAAGTCGCTGTACGAATTGTTCGAAAGCGAGCGTGTCACCCTGTCGGCCGGCGTGCCCACCGTGTGGCAGGGGCTGCTGGCCTATGTCGATGCCAACAAGCTGAAGTTCAGCACCATGAAGCGCAGCGTCATCGGCGGCTCGGCCTGCCCGCCGGCCATGATCAAGAAGTTCCACGACGACTTCGGCGTGCACGTCATCCACGCCTGGGGCATGACCGAGATGAGCCCGATCGGCACCGTGTGCGCCTTCAAGCCGCAGCACGAGGCGATGACGCAGGAGCAGCGCTTTGCGGTGATGGCCAAGCAGGGCCGCGCCGTCTATGGCGTGGACATGAAGATCGTCGACGAGAAAGGCGCCGAGATTCCCTTCGGCAGCGAGACCTCGGGCGACCTGCTGGTGCGCGGGCCGTGGATCCTGGCCGAATACTTCAAGGGCGAAGGCGGCGACCCGCTGGTCGATGGCTGGTTCCCCACCGGCGACGTGGCCAGGATCGACGCCGACGGCTACATGATCATCACCGACCGCAGCAAGGACGTCATCAAGTCCGGCGGCGAATGGATCGGCTCGATCGACATCGAGAACATCGCCATGGCGCACCCGGCGGTGCTGATGGCGGCCTGCATCGCCGCCTTCCACCCGAAGTGGGACGAGCGTCCGCTGCTGGTGGTGGTGAAGAAGCCCGACGCGCAGTTGACGCGCGAGGAGATGCTGGCCTGGTTCGAAGGCAAGATCGCCAAGTGGTGGACGCCCGACGACGTGGTCTTCGTCGATGCCATCCCGCTGGGCGCCACCGGCAAGATGCAGAAGATCAAGCTGCGCGAGCAGTTCAAGGA
>JAHECC010000020.1:0-35690 GCA_024641965.1 Rubrivivax sp. | reverse complement strand
CCGGTGGCGGTGCGCAGCTCCAGGCGGTCGCCTTCGCGCCGCGCGGTGGCCGCGGTTTCGAGTGCGCGCAGGAAGGCGGCTTCCTGGGCCATCACGCCCTCGGGTTCGGCGCAGGCCTTTCGCGTGGCCGCAAGCGGGCCAATGGTCAGCGTGTCGCCGTCGGCACGGTAGCTGCCGCCGAAGTGGTTGCAGCCGCCTGAGCCGCTGAGCTTGTCGTCGTTGCTGAAGGCCAGCGTCAGCGCCGTGCCGGCGATCACGCTGACCACCGCCTGCTTGCCGTTGTTGTAGCCGCTGACGCGCCAGGCGCTGCCGGCGAGGCCTGTGGCCTGCGCGTCGAAGCCCATCAGCGTGGTGCCGGACGCGTTCAGCAGCAGCAACTTGCCGGCTTCGATGCGGTAGCCGCGTGTGGCCGTCAGCGCCTCGTCGATGACACGTGCCATCTGCGCACCGTCTTCACTGGGGCAGGCCATCAGCGTGCCTGCGCGCGGGCCGTCGAACTGCAGCTTGCCGGGCGATGTGGTGTAAGGCGCGCTGAAGCGGTTGCAGCCATCGCTGCCGCTGACGCGGCCGGCTTCGAAACGCAGCGTCGCTGCCGTCTTCGCGTTGGGGGCAATGCCCGCCGGCACCGACATCGTCCACGCGCTGCCGTCCAGGCCGGACGGCGAGGCGGCGGCTTGCTTGTCCATCGTGCTGCAGCCTCCCGTCAACGCGGCCATCAGCAACAGGGCAGCAAGGGGACCGGTCTTGTTCGAGCCGCTTCGCATCTGTTCAGAACTTGGTGTAGCCGCCGTCGATGACGAACTGCTCGCCGGTGGTGTAGGCCGCGGCATCGCTGGCCAAGTACACCGCGATGCCGCCGAAATCGTCGATCTCGCCCCAGCGGCGCGCGGGGATGCGGGGCAGCACGGCCTCGGCGAATTTTGGGTTCTGCACCGCGCGCTCGGTCATGTCGGTGACGATCCAGCCCGGCAGGATCGAGTTGACGCGGATCTTGTGGCGCGCCAGTTCCACCGCCAGTGCGCGCACGAAGGCCGTCACCGCGCCTTTGGAGGCGCCGTAGTGGCTGTTGCGCGCGGCGCCTTCGATGGCCGCGGTGCTGGCGGTGGCCACCAGCGACCCGCCCTGGCCCTGCTCGGCCATGTGGCGTGTGGCGGCGCGGAAGGTCAGGAACACACCTTCGACGTTGATGCGCTGCACGCGGCGGAATTCGTCCAGGCTCATGTCAAGCAACGTCGTGCCCTTGCTCGACACGCCTGCATTCGCAAAACAGGCGTGCACGCGGCCCAGCGCCGCCACCGATTCGGCAAAGCTGGCCTCGACCTGCGCCTCGTTGCCGACATCACAGACGAAGGCGTGCACGCGCGATGCGTCGCCACATTCCTGGATCAGCGCGGCCTTGGCGAGTTCGGTCTTGTCGGGCTTCGAGCCCCAGATCGCGACCGAGGCGCCCGAGGCCAGCAGCGCGCGCGCCATGCCGTAGCCGATGCCGCCGTTGCCGCCAGTGATGACGACGCCGCGGCCGCTCAGGTCGAAGGGGTTGTACATGCTCTCTCCTGCTGTGTCTGATGTGCAACGGGGATTCTGCGCCTGCCTGCATCGGTCAGATGAACGGGTTGTGCACCACCATCGTTTCGATGCGCTGGCCGTGCTGCAGATCTTCGCTGATCAGGCGCGTGCACCCTGCGGCGAGCGCCGCCGCGACGATCAGGCTGTCGTAGAAACCGAAGCGCCATCGTTGCTGCACATCCAGCGCGCGGTGGTACAGCGCGCCCGAGGCCGACACCTGCATCAACGGCAGCAGCACCACATCGAGATAGTCGCGAGCCTGCTCGCCCGTCAGTGGGACAGTCGCCTTTCGCAGCGCAATGTTCAGCCATTCCTGCACTACCTGGAAGCTGATGCAGGCGTTGGCACTTGCGACCGCGTCGCGCACGATGCCTTCGGCAATGCGGTGCTTGCGCTTGTCGCTGCTGTCGAGGTGATAGACGAAGACGTTGGTGTCGATGAAGATTTCAGCGCTCATTCATCTGTTCCCGGCTCAGCTTGCGGCCGACCTTGACCTGGCCTCGCAGCGAGGGCATCAACTTGTCATAGCGCTGCAAGCGCTCGGAGGTGTCGGCATAGGAGGCAAGCCAGCGCCGGAACTGCTCGTTCAGCGTCGACTTCTCGGCGCGCGCGCGTTCACGCGCCGCCTCGATGAGTCGCTCGTCGGCGCTGAGGGTGATGTTCTTCATGCGTTGGGTCTCCGATATCGCACGAAGACAGTGTACACGGATGCAGTGTATTCTGTTGTTCTGAACGCCGACCGCGGTCGGGCCATCCGTCGGTACCGACCAAGCTTGAGACAATCACCTCAAGCTCACACTTCGGCCCCACCCCATGCCCCACAACATCCTGCAATCCGTACCCGCCGGCGAACGCGTCGGCATCGCCTTTTCCGGCGGCCTGGACACCTCCGCCGCGGTGCACTGGATGCGCGCCAAGGGCGCCATCCCCTGCGCCTACACCGCGCACCTGGGCCAGCCCGACGAAAGCGACTACGACGAGATCCCGCGCAAGGCCAAGCAGTACGGCGCCGAGATCGCACGACTCATCGACTGCCGCGGCTCGCTGGTGGCCGAAGGCATCGCTGCGATCCAGTGCGGCGCCTTCCACATCACTACCGGTGGCGCCACCTACTTCAACACCACGCCGCTGGGCCGTGCCGTCACCGGCACCTCGCTGGTGGTGGCGATGCGCGAAGACGGCGTCAATATCTGGGGCGACGGCAGCACCTACAAGGGCAACGACATCGAGCGCTTCTACCGCTACGGCCTGCTCGCCAACCCGCAGCTGCGCATCTACAAGCCCTGGCTCGACCAGACCTTCATCGACGAACTGGGCGGGCGCAAGGAGATGAGCGAATACCTCGTCACCCACGGCTTCGACTACAAGATGAGCGTCGAGAAAGCCTACAGCACCGACAGCAACATGCTCGGCGCCACGCACGAGGCGAAAGACCTGGAGTTCCTGGACAAGGGCATGCACATCGTCAAGCCGATCATGGGCGTGGCCTTCTGGCGCGAGGACGTGGTGGTCAAGCCCGAAGAGGTCACGGTGCGCTTCGAGGAAGGCCAGCCGGTGGCGCTGAACGGGCGCAGTTTTGCCAACGCGGTGGAGCTGTTCGATGAGGCGAACCGCATCGGTGGCAGGCATGGCCTGGGCATGTGCGACCAGATCGAAAATCGCATCATCGAAGCCAAGAGCCGCGGCATCTACGAAGCGCCGGGCATGGCGCTGCTGCACATCGCCTACGAGCGGCTGGTCACCGGCATCCACAACGAGGACACGATCGAGCAGTACCGCATCAACGGGTTGCGCCTGGGCCGGCTGCTGTACCAGGGCCGCTGGTTCGACCCGCAGTGCCTGATGCTGCGCGAAACCGCACAGCGCTGGGTGGCCAGCGCGGTGACCGGCGAGGTGGCGTTGCAGCTGCGCCGCGGCAACGACTACTCGATCATGGACACCACCAGCCCGAATCTGACCTACCACCCCGAGCGGCTGAGCATGGAGAAGGTGGAGGGCGCCTTCACGCCGGCCGACCGTATCGGCCAGCTGACGATGCGCAACCTGGACATCGCCGACACGCGCGCCAAGCTGGGCATCTACACCTCGACAGGCTTGCTGGGCAGCAGCTCGGACGGGGCGATCCCGCTGATCTCGCCGCCCAAGCCGGATTGAGCCGGCGGGCCCGCGCTGCGGGTCATTGCGTCTTCAGGAATTCGATCAGCGCGTCCTTGTCCTCGGCGCTCAGGCCGGTGCCGTACAGGTGCCCGCCGTTGCCGTTGCCGCCGTGTTCTTCCTGGGTGTCGTAGAGGAAATACACGCCGCAGTCCAGCTCCGCCTTGCCGGGCAGGCCGGTCGAGACGTAGCCGACGTTTTGTGAGTCGAACAGGTCGTTGCCGCGGCAAAAGCGGCGCGGCCGCAGCTCGGGCTCGTTCAGCAGGTCGCGCAAGGTCGGCACCGAGCCGTTGTGCAGGTATGGCGCGCGCAGCCAGATGCCGTCGAGCAGCGTGTTGACGTAGCCGTCCTGGAGCTTGAAGTTGCGCAGCTTCCATTCGTCGGTGCCCAGGCGGTTCAGCCCCGCGGCCAGCTCCGGCGTGAAGTCCTGCAGCCGCGTCGGGTTGGTGCCCAGGTCCTGCAGCGGTTCGACGCGGCCGATGCGCAGTCCGTCGCTGGCATGGCACTCGGCGCAATGCTCGCGGAACAGCGGCGCGCCGCGCGCCACCAGGTCCTGCCGCACCGGGCCGATGCGGTCGACGTAGCGCGGCGGCAGCAGGCCGAAGATCCAGTCGGTGGTGCGCGTCAGCCGCGCATAGTCCAGGTAGCCGATGTTCTTGCCGATCACCGCCAGTGCGGAAACGATGTTGCGCTCTTCGAGGATGTCGGTGTTGCCGTCCCAGTGCATGCGCATGCCCGCTCGGGCCTTCTGGTTCCAGATCGACGGGAAGTCGACGATGCCGGGTATCGGGTCGCGCTGCGGAGGCTCGACGAAGATCCGCTTGTACAGCGACCAGGTGTCCACGCGCCCGGGCCCGAAGTCGGGCAGCCGGGTGGCGCTGTTCACCGCGATGAAATCGAAGTTGTCGATCTCGATCTTCGCCAGTACGCGCGGAATCAGCGGGATCAGGATGTAGCGGTACAGCAGGCGGTCGACCCAACCCAGCGGCCGGTTCTGCCGGTTCGCCTCCTTGATCACCGCACTCATCACCTTGTCGGCGTCCAGGTTCTTGCCGTCGAGTGCGGCAAACAGGAACAGGAAGTACTGTTCGATGTCGACGGCATTGCCGGTGCCGCCCAGCACCACCTGCGGTGCCTGCGTGGCGTCCTTGCGCACGGTGCTCAGGTGGCAGAAGGCGCAGTTGACGCCGACCAGGTCGATGCCGAAGACACGGCGCTTCGAAAAACCGATCGGCCGCTCCAGCGGCGCCTGGTCCTCGGCCATGCCGACCGGCCGTTCCATGCTGGCCTCGCTGACCAGACCGAAGGCGCCGTAGCCCTTGATTTCGTTCTTCGGCGCCACGGTCCGGGGCATCACCTGATAGGGCGGGTAGACCTCGGGCAGCACCTTCCACAACCAGTACGGCAGCGGCGCACGCGCCAGCGGGTGGTCCGAGCCGGTCGAGCCGTATTTGTACTGCGCCGCCATGTCGGCGAAATCGTCGGGCTGGCCGAAGCGGTGGTTCCAGACCCACAGCGCGCTCAGCAACAGGCCGGCGATGACCACCCACCAGAGGAATCGTCTTTTCATGCGCGGAGCCTCCGGATGTTGTTCTTGCTACGCATTGATGTTGACCTTCAGCGCCCCGGGGTACAGCGTCCACACCGCGCGTGGCGAGCGCTCCATCGATACCTGCAGCTCCTGCAGGCTGCGCTGGAATGCCTGCATCGCCGCCGCGCCGGGCGCGTCGAGCGCCAGGTAGGAGAAGTCATGCATCAGCGCGCGGCGTGACACGTTCAGGTTGTAGTTCGCATTCACCAGCCGCTGGTACACGTCCCGCGGCTCGCGCTGGCCGTTCAGGTACACGCGCACAGGCTGGCGGTGGGTCCACAGCTGGTAGTGCCACATGCAGCTGCCCAGCAGCTCGTGCTGCACCGTCACCAGGTACATGAAACGCGCCACCAACCGTGCCAGGCTGTCGAAATCGACGTCCGAACACAGTACGCCCACGCCGTTCGGGATCAGCGCATTCAGCTGATCGAGCCAGGCACCGATCGAGGCGTCGTTGCGAACGGCGTGGGGCTCGGCGTAGTACAGCTGCAGATAGTCGCGCGCATGCGCATGCATCACCTCGAACAGCGCCACCTGGATGTCCTGCGAGGGCGTGACGAAACCGGCCTGCCAGGTGCCCCGGATCTTGGCATCGCACTCGGGGTCGTTGACGACCAGGCGGTAGTCGGCATAGCTGTCCTCGAACAGCTTGCACATGCCGTCGAACGTGAAGCTGAAGGTGGTCTCGAAATCACCGCCGGGAAGCATCTGCCCGCGCGTGACGATGTCGTTGCTTTGCTGCGTGGCGTAGACGTAGGGCCACAGCAGCCGGCGCAGCGGGTGGGCCGGCGGCAGCTGGTTGCGCGTGGCCACGGCCAGGTGGGCGCCGCCAATCAGATGCACGCCGTTGAAGTGGCGCACCAGCGACAGGTGCGTGCTCGCCGCGCACAGCGCCAGCTTCTTCGCCTGCTCCCAGCCGGGCTGACCCACCTCCACCGCACCCAAGGCGCAGTCGATGCGCACGGCTTGCAGCATGCGCCGCTGGCGGTTGAGCTCGAACGACACCTTCACGCCCAGTGGCCGCAGGCCGTCGTGCAATTCGTAGCCTTCGAGCGAACTGAAGTCCCATTCATACCGGTCGTCGCCCAGCCGCTGCAGGTAGCAGGCATAGGGCCCGCGCACCGCCAGCGAGCCCAGGTCGGGGCTGCCCAGGTATTCGGCCGGCAGTTCCGGCGGCGCGAAGCGCGTGCGGTGCAGCCAGGTGTAGGCCTTGTTCAAGGCGCGCACCGGGTCGGCGTCGATCGGCGGCAGGCCGGCCTGCATCGGCGAGAAGGCCGAGTACAGCCAGATCTGCAGCTTGTAGACCAGCATCTGCGCCTTGTTGAATTCGTCGCGCGGGATCTGCGCCGGGTCGCACACCAGGATGGTGTCGATCGGGAGCTGCGGCACGGCCTCGCGCAGCGGCACCGGCGTGATGGGCGTGCCGTCGCCCGCCGGCAGCGGAATGACCAACGGCTTGTTCAGCGACATCTTCAGCCAGCCGAAGAAGTTCCAGAACCACCGGCGCAGGAACCACATGATCATGCTCGGCTCCAGGTCCTGTCAGCTCGCGCGGCGATGGGCATCGCCCAGCCACGGATCGGCCTTGAGTTCGGGGTCGAAGCCGCGCAACGGGTGGCGCTGCGGGGACAGCACGGCCTGCGTGTCCCAGGGCTCGAAGGCGTTGCGGATGTTGGCCAGCCCGGTGGCTGCCAGTTCGGGATGGTGGCGCAGCAGCACGGTCTTGAAGTCGCTCATGTCGATCCAGCGCAGGCCCTCGGGTGTGTAGACCTCGTCGTTGTAGCTGTCGGTGTAGAAGCGGTCGGCCTGCAACCGGCGCGTGGCATTCAGGATGAAGATCTGGAACAGCGTCTCGCCGAAGCCGAAGCCGGTGGGCCGGTGCCCTTCGGCCAGCGTGCCGACGAGCAGGTCGAGCTTTTCCACGTCGGCCGGGTCGCTGCCGTACACCGCCTTGAGCTTGCGCACGTCGTCGGCTGAATCCGTCAGGTCCTCAAAGATGCGGATCGGGTTCAGCCCCAGCTGGCGGCGAAACTCGTTGTAGCGCGGCACGCCGCGTTCGCGCGCGCGCACGATGTCCACCGTGCCCATGTCGAAGAACGGGTTGCCCGGAATGCTCAGCTCCTGCATGAAGCGCGGGTAGTTGTTCAGCACCAGCGCACCGGGGTGTTGTTGCCCGAAGGCATGCAGCAGATCGCTCATCGCGTAGCGGTCGGTGATGCGGCCCGAGCCGCGCTGGCGTGACGCGCTGAAGGGCACATGCTCGACCGCGTCGCCGCCCAGGCGGCTCAGCGCCAAGTTTTCGGGCAGCAGCGAATGCAGTCGGTAAACCTCGACGAACTCCTCGGTCAGACCGAAGAACTGGCCGTGTTTGTCCACCGGGTTGCCGACCACGCCGCCGATCTCAGGGTTGCGGATCTTGACCTCGGTGACGGTCTTGCGCGCCTTGCCCTTGCGGAACAGGTTGGTCAGGCCACCGTACCAGTTCATGTTCAGGCCGGCGTCCAGTGCCGGGTTGGGCAGGATCGCCGGCGTCCATTCGATGGTGTGGATCTTGGCCATCACCGCGGCGTTGATCAGCCGTGCCACGTTGAACAGCCGGTTGTCGTCCCACTGCGGGTAGGCCTCGGCCAGGTGGTCGCAGATGGCGTTGTGCTCGCGCGCGAACAGCGTGTGCATCAGCGCCAGCCCGACCCACCAGTTGCGCGTGAAGCCGGTGTCCTCGACGCCGTTGGCCGCGCGCGGCAGCGTGCCGTCGGCGTTGAGCCTGAGCTTGCCGCCGACGCCTGAGCGCAGGCGGTCCTGCGTGGCCTGGTCGCTGCCGTAGATCTGTGAGCCGTCCCACCAGTGCGTGACCTCGTTGATGGAACTGGCGGCGGCGACTTCGCGGCCGCTCATGCGTGTGGGGTCGGCCTGCGTCTTGCCGACGAACATCTTGGTCTGCCAGTAGCGCGTGCGCGCCGCGTCGTCCTCGGGCAGCGGCACCTCGATCACGTCGGCGTAGCGGATCTCGCCATGGTTGATCCAGTCGCCGTTCATGAACTGGATCCAGCAACCTGCCAGCAGGTTCAGGAAGGGCACTTCCTGCATCACCGGCTGGTCGTTGTCATCACTGGGCCGGCTGAACAGCGCGCGGCTGATCTCGCGCGGGTTCGGGCTCAACAGCTGCGCGCCCACTTCGGGCCTGATCGACGTGTGCTCGACGTTGCGCAGGAAGCGCGTGCCGGCCGCACCTTCCTTCGGGTTGGCCAGGTTGTTCCAGCTGCCGTCGGCGGTGCGAAAGTGGCTCACGCCCTGCGGCGGCGTCTGCCCGTCGAGCTGGTAGGCCGCCAGCGCGCCTTGCGGGTAGCTCGAGCCCAGGTTGTGTGCATTCAGCTTCTCGCGCATGTAGGCCAGCGTCAGGATGGCCAGCAGCTGCGGTCGCCGGTACCAGTTGGTCCACACCGCGTCACGGTAGCCGGCCAGCCGGCCGACGAGGTGCGTGGTCGCGTAGACGACCCAGTGGCACAAATGGCCCAGCACGTTGCCCAGCTCGATGTGCCAGCGCCGGATGAACGACACCGGGCCGCGCGGTGGCGGAGGTGCGGGCAGCGCGTGCGCGTCGTCCTGTGGTGGTGCCAGCAAGGGCTCGCGCTCGAAGTACTGCAGCGGCGGCACGTGCACCTGGATTTCCGCGGCGGCATTGGCCTGCGCCAGCGCCAGCATGCGGCGCCAGTCGGCGAGCCGCGGCGACGTGTCGGGGGCAGCTTGCACGGCGGCCGCGTAGTGTTGTTGCGCTGCTTCGTACTGCTCTGCGCGAAAGTGCGCCGCGGCAAGCAGCGCGTGGGTCTCGCTGTCCAGCGTCGCGTCGGCCGCGCCGTCGAGCAGGCCGAGTGCGGCGTCGAAATCGTGGCGGCGCAGCGCGTCGAGCGCGGCGGCCGGAACCATCGCTTGGGTGGCAGTGTTCATGGGGGCGCTCCCTTGGAGCTTTTCGCCCGACGATAGTCGGACAAGAGGCATCTTGCACCTGTCGTGTGTACGCATGATGCGGCGCTCTCAGTCGTCCCAGCCATGGGGCTCGCTCCTCCGGACTTCATTGCGGCCATGGCGCAGGCTCGAGATGGCCTCGTAGATCACGCGCCGGGCGCGGTTGACGCCACCCAGCGGCCGGTGCTCCGGCAACGCGTGCCAGGGTGTGAAGGACAGGTTCTCGCCGAGCGTGCGCCGCGTCGGCGTGTCGCAGTCCTGCTGCGGCAGGCGCAGGCTTGCGACCTTGACGAAGGGCGAGCGCGCTTCGGACCAACGCTTGCGCGGGTCCTCGATCGGCATGCGTTCGGCATCTGTCTGGAACTGCACCGCGAAATCGAACCAGACCTCGCCGCGCTGCAACTGGTGCGCCAGCGTGTGACGAAGGTGGTTGTCTCCGGCGGGCTCGGGCATCGCATCGCGTGCGGCACTGCGTGGCGTGGCCGAATACTTCACCGCGCGCGCGCCGAACAGGTAGGGCGTGGTGCTGAAGTAGCGGATCTGCAGCGGGTTGGCGAAGCGGCGCATATGGCACAGCAGGTACCAGGCCACGCGCGGATGCGTGAGGAAGAACCACAGCTTGAGCCAGATGCTGCCGATGATGGCCCGCGCCAGTCCGAGAAAGCCGCGCACGTCGCGCGTCGCGAAGACGTCGGTGCTGATGAGCACGAAGTCCTGCGTCGGCGCGTGCTTTTCGCCCGGCAGCAGCTTGTCGCCGTCCACGCCCATGACCTTGATCGCCATGCCGCGGATGTCGCGTGCGCTGTCAGGCTTGTTGCTGCTGTCGGCGTTGGAAAATCGGATCCACGCCGGGTAGCGGCCGGGCCGACCGAACAGGCCGACGCGCAGTTCGTCGGGCAGCTCGGTGTCGACCTCGAACTCGGCCTTCACCAGGCCGTGCATCTTGATGTGCACGTCGCGCGGCATCGCACCCGCATGAGGCTTGCTCAGCAGCAGGCCGTGCATGCAGTCGAGCAGGGCCTGCACATGCCGGTCCTCGCCCTCGGGCACGATCTCCTGGGCGAGTCGGGGCTTGTTCATGCCGGTGCCGCGGCTTGCCATTGCGCCAGCGCCTGCCGTGCCGACGCCAGCTCCTGATCGACATGCGCTTCTTCCAGCGCGTCCACGGCCACGGCAAAGGCCTGTCGCAATTCGACGGCGTCGGCGCCCGCGGCGGCCAGCAGTTGCGCATGCAGGTGCAGCGCGCTGGCCAGGTGCACCTTGGCACCGGCCTGACGAAACAGCGGGACGGCCTTGTCGAGCGATGCGCTGTCGTTGCCGCGACGGGCGATCTCCATCCAGGTCAGTGCACGCTCGATCGGGAAAGACGACTGCTCGGCGCAATCGATGCTTTCCTGCCAGGCCTTGTGCGCGCCGGCCCGGTCGCCGCCCAGCCAGCAGGCCGTGCCCTGCAGGCGCAGCGACTGCGGCAGCCACAAGGGCAGGGACCGCGCAATGCGCAGCGCGGCGCGGCAGGCACGCAGGGCTTCGCGCTGCGCCGCGGTCGCATCGCCCTCGCCGGCCCGGCTTTCGGCCAGCGCGACGCGGACGGTGGCGACTGCGGTGAACACCTCGATACGGTCGAAGCCGATGCGGAAGTTCTGCGCGTGGATGATGTCCAGCGCCTCGGTGGCCTGGGCCAGCGCCAGGTCGAGCCGGCCTTGCAGCACCCGACACTTGCACAGCAGCGATTTCAGGTACAGCAGGTTGTCCCAGGCGTGGATCTTGTCGGCCAGCTCCCGGCCCTGGTCCAGGCTGGCCGCCACCTCGTCCAGCGGGCCGCGCGCCAGGCCCTGGTAGCCCAGCGCCTGGTAGCCCCAGCTGGCCAGTTGCGGGTCGGCTGCGTCCTGGCCGGCGCGCACCAGCTCGGTGCCGATCGCATGGCACGAATTCAAGTCGCCGCGAAAGTGCAGCACGAAGGTCCGCATCAGCGCCGCGCCGCCCCAGCGGTGGATGTCGCCGGTTTCGCGGTACAGCTCGGCGGCCTTGGCCAGCCGCGATTCGGCCTCGTCCCATTGCCCTTCGAAGAAGTCCAGGAAGCCCAGCGCGAAGATCGCAAAGGCGATGGCCGACCGGTCGTTCGAGTGCTGCGCCACCGCATTGGCGCGCAGGTGGTAGCGGCGTGCCAGACCGCGCAGGCCGAAGGTCATGAAGCCGAAACCCAGGCTGCTCAGGCCGCGCGCCTCGGCCAGCGCGTGGCTGCTGGTCTCGCCCACGCGCAGTTCGAGCACACTGTCGAGCAGGATGCGCTCCTTGTCGAGGAAGTAGTCCATCCAGGCCATGAAGTGGCAGATGGTCGAGATCTCGACGGCCGCGTCGACATCCATGACGCGCCGCACCGGCCGGCCGAAACGGTTGCGCGTGCGGCGCCAGGCATGCGATGCCAGGTGCTTGACGAAGGCACCGCGCACGCCCCAGGCGCTCGTCGGGTAGTGAATGCCGAGTTGCGACAGCGCGCGGCGCATCTGTTCGTGCCCGCGCTCGTACTGCCCGGTGCCGAACAGTGCGGTGCCGGTCTTGCGTGCCAGCGCGGCGCGTTGCACGCCGCCGAGCTGGTCGCCGAAGGCCTTCGAATAGGCCGCTTCGGCCTGGCTGAAATGCTCCAGCGCTTCGGTGTCGGCGGCCATGCGGCCGGCCTGGTCGCCGGCCTTGAACAGATATTCCTGCGCCTTGTCCCATTCCTCGGCGAGCGTGTAGTGGTAGGCCAGCAGCGTGGTGAATTCCTCGAGCCGGTCGCTGAACAGGCTCTCGATGGCCCGCGCCACCTGGCGATGGACGCCGCGCCGGCTCTCGGCCAGGATGCTGCCGTAGGCCGCCTCCTGCACCAGTGCGTGCTTGAAGATGTACTCCAGCTCGGGTGTCACCTGGCGCTGGCGCACCAGCTCGGCGTGCTCGAGTTCGTCCAGGCTGGCTTTCAGGTCGCGTTGCGCGTCGCTGATGGCTTCCAGCACGC
Organism: Rubrivivax sp.; assembly: GCA_024641965.1. GTDB lineage: Bacteria > Pseudomonadota > Gammaproteobacteria > Burkholderiales > Burkholderiaceae_C > Rubrivivax. The sequence goes on along the minus strand of JAHECC010000020.1, from coordinate 23,424 downwards.
GGTTGAAGAAACTGCGGCCGATGACCGAGGCCAGCTTCAGCACCTGCTTGACTTCGTCGTCGAGCCGATCGATGCGCGCCAGGATCAGGCCCTGGATGGTCTCCGGCAGATGGATCTGGTCGACCTGCTTGACCAGCCGCAGCGAGCCGCTGCGTTCATCGCGCGCGAGCACACCGTCGGTCAACAGCGATCGGACCACCTCCTCGATGAAGAAGGGGTTGCCTTCGGTGCGACGCAGGATCTGCTGGCCCAGCGCGTCGGGCAGCCCCGACGCGCCGACCAGGTTGTCGATCAGCGTGCGGCTGTGCACTTCGGACAGCGGCGTCAGCGCGATCTCGTGCAGCCTGCCCATCGCCGGCCCCGCGGCCAGCGCCAGGCGAATGGCCTCTGTATTGGCCTGGGGTTCGGGCCGCGAGGCAAACAGCATCAGCAGCGAGGTGCTGGCCGTCAGTGGCAGCAGGTGTTCGGCCAACTGGATCGACGACTTGTCGGCCCAGTGCCAGTCTTCCAGCAACAGCAGCACCGGCTGCCGGCTCGCCAGTTGCTCGAACAATTGGCGCATGCAAAGGAACACCTGCCGGCCGACGCCCTGGCTGTCCAGGTATTTCAGTCGCTCTTCGTGTTCGGGCGGCAGGCGCAGCTTCAGCACCGTGGCGATGTAGGGCAGCATCTCGCCGGCGCGCTCGCCGACGATGCGCTCCAGGCCCTGTTGCAGCTTGCGCCAGATGAGGTCCTCGCCGTCGTCGTCCTCGATGCCGAAGCATTCGCGCAGCACTTCGATGAAGGGCCAGTAGCTCAGGCTGCGCCCGAAGGACACCGCGCGACCTTCGAGCCACTGCAGGTCCGAGCCGCCGCTGTGGCGCCGCGTCTCGGCAACCAGTCGCGACTTGCCAGTGCCCGGCTCGCCGCTGAGGATCAGCACGCCGCCCTGGCCTTCGTGCAGCCGCGCAATGAAGGCGTGCAGGGTCGCGATCTCCTCGTCGCGTCCGACCAGGTCCGAGCCGATGCCCAGGCGCTCGCCCTGTGCGTCGTCGTCGGCGCGCGAGTGCGCGCGTGTCAGCTCGAACACCGATACCGGTTCGGCGATGCCCTTCAGTGCGTGCCGGCCGATCGATACGAAGTCGAAGTGGCGTTGCCCGACGGCCTGCACCGCGTCGCTGACGCAGATGCGCCCCGGTTGCGCCAGGCTCTGCAGGCGCGCCGCCAGGTTGGTGGTGTTGCCCACGGCCGTGTAGTCCATGCGCAGGTTGTCGCCGATCTTGCCGACCACCACGGCGCCGCTGTTCAAGCCCATGCGCAGGCTGATCTGCGCGAATGCGGCGTTGTCGCCGGCGGCGGCCTCGGCCAGCCGGGTCCGGATGCCGAGCGCGGCCATCAAGGCGCGCCTGACATGGTCTTCGTGCGCCAGCGGTGCGCCGAACAGTGCCATGAAGCCGTCGCCGAGGAACTGGTTGACGGTGCCTTCGACGCGGTGCACTTCCTGCAGCGCCAGCTCGAAGAACTGGTTCAGCAGGCGATGCATCGCCTCGGCGCCCAGGCGCTGCGCCAGCGCGGTGGAATTGGCGATGTCGCAGAACAGCACCGTGACCTGCTTGCGCTCGCCTTCCAGCGCAGAGCGCAGGGTCAGGATCTTCTGTGCCAGGTGCGCCGGTGTGTAGCCCTGGGGCGCCCTCTGCGCATCGGTGGACTGCGCAGGGCCGGGCAGGGCCGCGCCGCAGCCGTCGCAGAAGCCGGCGTCAACGGCATTGTCCTTTTGGCAGACAGCACAGCGCAGACCGAGCGCGCCACCACAGCCCGCGCAATAGCGCGCATCTTCGCGATTGACCCGCTGGCAATGACGGCAGTGCATCGACTGTTTTTCGCCTCGTGGACCACTACCGCGATGGTCGCAAGTCCGGCTATCCCGACGTTGTTGTTTGAAGTGCCCGCCGCATCAGCCGCAGCAGGCGACCGGCAGGCGCGCTGAGGAGCTTGCCAGTGGCAAATGTTGCATATTTTGGGTGCCGCCACCATCCGGGCGGTCGCCAATGGCCCGGCCCGAGTTATTCGCCGGCGCGACCCAGCGCCGCGTCGCTGACGAAGGCATTGCTGCGCCGCTCGTCGCCAAATGTGGACATCGGTCCATGGCCGGGCACGAACTGGATGTCGTCGCCCAGCGGCCACAGCTGTTGCGTGATCGATCGGATCAGCGTGGCATGGTCGCCGCGCGGAAAGTCGGTGCGGCCGATCGAGCCCTGGAACAGCACGTCGCCAACGAAGGCGATGCCGAGCTCGGTGTTGGCGAAGATTACGTGGCCGGGCGTGTGGCCGGGGCAGTGGCGCACCTCGAAGGCGATGTTGCCGACCGTCGCGCTGTCACCGCCGGCCAGCCAGCGGTCCGGCGTGAAACCGCGCGCGCCATTCACGCCAAACATGTGCCCCTGCTCGTCGAGCTGGTCGATCCAGAAGGCGTCGTCGCGGTGCGGTCCTTCGATCGGCACGCCGGCACGTTCAGCCATCTCGGCCACACCGCCACAATGGTCGATGTGACCGTGCGTAACCAGGATCTTCTCCAGCGTCGCGCCGGATTCCTTCAGCGCCTCGAACAGCCGGTCGACCTCGCCACCGGGGTCGACGAAGGCCGCGCGCTTCGTCTCGGGGCAGATGATGAGCGAGCAGTTCTGCTGAAACGGCGTGACCGGCAGGATCGCGAGCTTCATACGTCGACAGGTCCTGCTCAGAATTTGCCGAATTTCAGGTACGCCTCGACCGGGTCCATGCCCGACACCAGCGCGCGGCGCATGTCGCTTTCGGTGGCGACGACTTCCTCGGTCTTGGTCACCGCCTCTTCGGCAATCTCGGCCGGGATGATGACCACGCCATCGCGGTCGCCGAGCAGCCAGTCGCCGGTGCGGATGGTGACACCGCCGATGTCCACCGGCTCGCCGTAGGCCTGCGGGATCCAGCGTGCGACGATGTCCGAGGGCGTCAGGAACGAGCAGAACACCGGGAAGCCTTGCGCCAGCACATGCTCGGTGTCGCGCGAGCCGCCATCCACCACGTAGCCGAGCACACCACGCGCAGCCAGCGTCTGCGCCGACAGCTCGCCCATCAGCGCGACCTCGTGGTTGTGCGGCTGGCAGACGATCACATGCCCCGCCGGCGCCTTGGCCAGCAGCGTGCACCAGCCGAGCAGGCAGTCGTGCCGGCTCTTGCTGCGGTCGATGTGTCCGGCCACGGTCCACACCGGGCCGGCCAGTTTCTGTCCCGGTTGCAGCGCCTTGATCTCGGGCGGCAGCACGATGCGTTCGTGGCCCATGGCGCGCAGAACGTCGTGCACGGCGCCGGTGTAGCAGGCCGACAGACGTTCGATCAGCGGCAGGGCGCGGGTGCTGGGTGTGTTCATTCGACGATGGTAGCGTCGGCCGCCCACCAATCGCCGTCGAACTGGTGCTGCAGGAAGTCGACGAATCCGCTCACCTTGGTCGGCACCAGCCGCGGTGAGCTGAACACGGCGTGGATCTCCTGCGAGGGCAGTGACCATTGCTCGAGCAGCGGCACGACCGCGCCGTTGCGCACCGAGGCCTGCGCCACGTAGTTCGGCAGCGCGGCCAGACCGAGTCCCGCGCGCGCGGCGGCCAGCAATGCCGACAGGTTGTTGCTGCGCAGCGGGCCCTTCACCGGCACCTGCAGGCTGCGGCCGTCGGCGCCGCTGAAATGCCAGCGCTCATCGCCCTGCACGCTGCTGTAGATCAGCGCATCGTGATCGGCCAGCGCCGCGGGCGTGTCGGGCCTGCCGCGACGCGCCAGGTAGGCGGCCGAAGCCACCAGCACCCACGGGTTCAGGCCCAGGTAGCGCGCGCCCAGCGATGAATCGGCCAGCCGGCCCATGCGCACCGCCAGATCGACGCCTTGTTCGACCAGATTGACGTAGCGGTCGTCGAAGCTCAGGTCGATCTGCAGCCCGGGGTGCTGCTGCATGAAGCGCAGCACCAGCGGCGTCATCACGCGCCGGCCGAAGGCCACCGAGGTGCTGATGCGCAAGGTGCCCTGCACGCGCGACTGCATCAGCGCGGCCAGGTTGTCGGCGTCCTCCAGTTCGCGTGCGATGGCCTTCGCCTTGTGGTAGTAGGCCGTACCGACTTCGGTGGGCGTGACACCGCGGGTGCTGCGGTGGAACAGCCGCGCGCCCAGGCGTTTTTCCAGCGCGGCCACATGCTTGGTCGCAGTCGGCTGTGTGATGCCCAGATCGGCCGAGGCCTTGCTGAAGCTGCCGGTCTCGACCACGCGGATGAAGAGTTGCAAACCCGCCAGGGTGTCCATGCAGCGACTGTAGCGGCTGCACTCGACTAAGCTTCGGCCATGCACTACGACGCCACCGGCAAAAACCATGGTCTGCGCCATGACCCTTTCAAGGCCCTGGTCGGGCCGCGTCCGATCGGCTGGGTCAGCACGCTCGACGATCGCGGCGTGCGCAATCTGGCACCCTATAGTTTCTTCAATGCGGTGAGCGACCGGCCGCCGATGTTGATGTTCTCGTCGGCCGGTACCAAGGACAGCCTGCGCAATGTCGAGTCGTCAGGCGAATTCACCTGCTCGCTGGCCACCTGGGATCTTCGCGATGCGATGAACATGAGCTCGGCCGCGGTGGCGCCCGCCGTGGACGAATTCGCGCTCGCCGGGCTGACACCCGCCGATTCGCGTTTCGTCAAGCCGCCGCGCGTCGCCGAATCGCCGGCAGCCTTCGAATGCAAGCTGTGGAGGACCGTGCCGCTGCCCGCGCCGGAGGGCGCGTCGAGCCCGGGCTATACCGTGGTCTTCGGCCTGGTGGTGGGCATCTACATCGACGATGCGTTCATCAGCGACGGGCGTGTGCAGACCGGCCAGATGCGCCCGATCGCCCGGCTTGGCTACATGGACTTCAGCATGGTCACGCCGGAGTCGATGTTCAGCCTGAACCGTCCCATTGCCAGCGACGATGGCCTCACGGCCGAACTGGTGCCCGGCCCCTGGGACGGCGTGTACCGCTAGTGCGGCATCGCGCCAGCGGGTGGGCCCGTGTCATGGAATTCACTGACGGGCCTGCGGCGGGTCTGTCATTAAAGTCGGCGATGCACTGGCCTGCCGAACGCGGCATGCGCCCATCCCACCCAATTGGAGACAACGATGACCCAACACATCCTGAAGAAGACCTGCGCCGCACTGGCGCTTGCCGCCATGCCATTGGCCTCGGCCTGGGCCGACAACGTGGTGCTGAAAGCCTCGCACCAGTTCCCCGGCGGCAAGGGCGACGTGCGCGACGAGATGGTGCAGATGATCGCGCGCGATGTCGGCGCGGCCAACGTCGGACTGGAGATCAAGGTCTTCCCGGGCTCGAGCCTGGTGAAGGCGCAGGAGCAATGGAAGGCCATGCTCAGCGGCCAGATCGACATGAGCGCGTTCCCGCTCGACTACGCCTCGGGCTTCCACCCGCAGTTCGGCGCGACGCTGATGCCGGGGCTGGTGAAGAGCCACGCGCACGCGCGGCGCATCAACGACTCGGCCTTCTTGAAGGAGATCAAGGGCATCATCGAGCAGGGCGGCGTCAAGGTGCTGGCGGACGCCTGGCTGGCCGGCGGCTTCGGCGGCAAGAACAAATGCGTGAAGAAGCCCGAAGACGCGGCCGGCGAGAAGTTCCGCTCGGCCGGCGCCACCTTCTCGCAGATGTGGGCCGGCGCCGGCGCGTCGATCGTGTCGATCCCCTCGAACGAGGTCTACAACGCACTGCAGCAGGGCGTGGCCACGGCCACCGACACCTCGTCGGGCAGCTTCGTCTCGTTCCGCCTGTACGAGCAGCTGAAGTGCCTGACGGCGCCCGGCGACAACGCGTTGTGGTTCATGTACGAGCCGGTGCTGATCAGCATGAAGAGCTGGAACAAGCTCAACGACGCGCAGAAGAACGCGTTGATGGCCGCGTCGAAGAAGGCCGAGGACTACTTCGAGGCCGAATCGAAGAAGCTCGACGACAAGCTGGTCGAGACCTTCAAGGCCAACAAGACCGAGGTGGTGTTCCTCAACGAGGCCGAGTTCGACGCCTGGCGCGGCGTGGCCCAGAAGACCTCGTACAAGAACTTCGCCGAGAAGGTGCCGGGCGGCAAGGAACTGCTCGACAAGGCGCTGAGTGTCAAGTAAGCGGAGCGCGCTGCCGCCGCCCCTGTGGGTGGCGGTGGTACAGGCGCTGTCGCGCGCCTTTGGCGTTTTCGCCGCGGGGCTGATCCTGCTGTCGGTGGGCGTGATCTGCCAGATGGTGTTCGTGCGCGCGGTGCTTGGCCAGTCGTCGATCTGGCAGACCGAGTTCGTCACCTTCTCGCTGGTGGCGGCCACCTTCATCGGTGCGCCGTACATCCTGCTCACGCGCGGCCATGTGGCGGTGGACGTGCTGCCGCTGATGCTGTCCACGCCGGGAAGGCGCAGGCTGTACCTGGTGGGGCACGTGATTGCGCTGGTGTTCTGCGGCTTCTTCCTCTATGCCGCGGTGCCCTGGTGGCACGAGGCCTTTACGCTGAACCAGACCACGCCGTCGATCTGGCGCGCGCGGCTGTGGATCCCGTACCTGTCGGTGCCGGTGGGGCTGGCGCTGCTGTGCCTGCAGCTGCTGGCCGAGATCTACATGGTCGCGGCGCAGCTCACCGACCCCTACGGGCTGTCGCCGGAGGCGAAGCTGTGAGCCCGCTGGCGATCGGGCTGCTGATCTTTGTCGTCACCACGGCGCTGTTGGCCACCGGGCTGCCGATCGCCTTTGGCCTGGGCACGGTGGCGCTGCTGTTCATGATCGTCTTCGATGGCTGGAACAGCGTGCACTACGTGCCCGAGACGATCTTCGCCGGCTTGAGCGACTTCACGCTGGTGTCGCTGCCGATGTTCATCATCATGGGCGCGGCCGTGGCAAGTTCGCGCGCGGGCAGCGACCTCTACGAAGCGCTGGCGCGCTGGCTGCACAAGGTGCCGGGATCGCTGGTCATCAGCAACATCGGCGCGTGCGCGCTGTTCTCGGCGTTGACCGGTTCGTCGCCGGCGACCTGCGCGGCGATCGGCAAGATGGGCATCCCCGAGATGCGCCGTCGCGGCTACGACGCCGACCTGGCCACCGGCGCCATCGCCGCCGGCGGCACGCTGGGCATCCTGATCCCGCCGAGCATCACGATGATCCTGTACGGCATCGCCTCCGAAACCTCGATCGGGCGGCTGTTCATCGCCGGCATCATTCCGGGGCTGATGCTCACCGGCCTGTTCATGGCCTGGGCGCTGTTCATCAGCTGGAAGCGCGGCACGAAGCTGATCGACGAGGACCGCATCTACTCGATCAAGGAAAAGATCGAGCTGCTGCCCAAGCTGCTGCCCTTCATCGCGGTCATCGTCGGCGTGGTCTATGCGCTGTACGGCGGCATCGCCACGCCGTCGGAAGCCGCGGGCGTGGGCGCCGCGCTGTGCCTGCTGATGGTGGTGGCGATCTACCGCGTGTGGAAGCCGGCCGACCTGTGGGCCATCCTGCGCGACGGGTTGCGCGAGTCGGGCATGCTGCTGCTGATCATCGGCACCTCGATCCTGTTCGGCTACATGATGTCGTCGCTGCAGGTCACGCAAAGCGTGGCCACGGCCATCGGCGAGATGCAGGTGAACCGCTGGGTCATCCTGGCGGCAATCAACCTCATGCTGCTGGTGGCCGGCTGCTTCCTGCCGCCCGCGGCGATCATCCTGATGACCACGCCGATCCTGATGCCGGTGATCACCGCGGCCGGCTTCGACCCGATATGGTTCGGTGTGATCCTGACCATCAACATGGAGCTCGGCCTGATCACGCCGCCGGTCGGGCTGAACCTGTTCGTCATCAACGGCATCACCCCCGACGTGAACCTGCCGACGATCCTGAAGGGCGCCTTCCCGTTCATGCTGTGCATGATCGTCGGCATCCTCATCCTGTGTGTGTTTCCGGGCCTGGCCACCTGGCTGCCGCAGGTGCTGATGGGCTGAGTTCAGGCGGTGCAGGGTTGACAGCGTGCCCGTGCGCGCAAAGACTCTGCGGCAATGAAGATCTTCCTCAGCCATGCCAGCGAGAGCAAGGCGCTGGTGCGACGCCTGACCGAAGCGTTGCCGCCGCATGTGTCGATCTGGCTGGACCGCGACATGATGGGTCCGGGCCACCGCTTCGGTCCGCGCATCGAGGCGGCGATCCGGCGCGACTGCGATTTCGTGCTGGTCTTCATCGATGAACACGCGCTGGTCTCTGACTGGGTGAAGCGCGAGACCGCACTTGCGCTTCAGCGGCAACTGGCCCTGCAACGCACCTATGTGCTGCCGGTGCTGCTGCAGGACCTGGGGCCGCGCATGACCGAGATCGGCATCGACCCCGAGGAAATGCTCTATCTTGAGGCCACCGACCACAGCGACGAGGGCATTGCCGCCGCGGCGCGCACGCTGGCCGACGAGCTGTTCAAGCACTGCAGCGTGCTGGTCGAGACGCTGCGCAGCGCCGACCGGCGGCTGATGCTGGACGAACTGGTCGACGAGCTCACCGAATTCAAGCAGGCGGCCTTCCGGTGGCAGGCGTCGATGGGCAACAGCCTGGCGGTGCTGTCGGCGAACCAGGCCGCCTTCGACCATGTGCGCGACAGTGTGGCGGCCTACAACGCGGTATGTGAACGTTTCATTGCGCGCCTGGGCCTGCACCGCGACCGCATCACCGCCGCCTGGCGCGACCGGCGCAGCCTGTGCGAAGACGTGCGTGACGTGCTGGCGTCGGTGGAAAACGACGTCTATCGGGGCGCGATGTTCAGGCTCAACGAGGTGATCGAGTCGATCCATCGCCTCGACGCGGCGGGTGGCGCGCCGCCCGAGGAGATCGCGCGGCTCGATGCGGAGAAGGATGCGTTGAACGACGCCGCGCGCGCCGCGCTGGAACGCATGAGCAAGCAGGTGGCCGAACTGGTCGGCGACCTGGAGCGCGAGCTGGAGCCCTGACGATGGCGCCGCGCCGCCGCGACTTGCTGCCATTGGCCATCGGGCTGTGCGCCGGCGGCATGCCGCTCGCCGCCGCACGCCAGGACGGCGCGGACATCGTGGTACCACTGCGCCTGCTGCGCACCGGCGACATCGGTGCGCTGCCGTGGATCGAACTGGAGCTGGGCGGTGCGCGCACTCGCTGGCTCGTGGACAGCGGCAGCACTGCCGCAGTGGTGTCGCCGGCGCTGGCGGGCCGGCTGAAGCTCGAGCGCTTGTCATCGGCGCGCGTGGCCATGGCCGGCGGCGCGCAGACGCTCGAGCGTTTCGCGCTGCCGCCGTTGCCCGGCGTGGCCGCGCCCAGCGACCCGGCCGCATTTGCGCTGGACCTGAAGCAATTGCTAGGCGCCGCAGGTGCGGAGGTCGACGGAGCGTTGGGCGCCCCCTGGTTGCGCGACAACATCACGCGCTTCGACTTCGCGCGCGGCGAACTGCGCTGGCAGTCGCGCCAGCCGACACTGGCGCGCGGCGCGGCAGTCTTGCCGCTGCGTTGGGACGGCGGGTTGCCGGTGCTGCGCCTGGCCATCGGTGCGCGCAGCGCCGACGAGTTCGTGCTCGATACCGGCAACGCGGGAGCGCTGGTGGTGTTCGCTCGTCGCGCGCAGGCGCTGATCGACGGGGCCGCGCCGTTGCCCGAGACGCGCGTGCTCGAAATCGGCGGGACGGTGCAGGTACGTTATGCGCGCATCGAAAGGCTCGGCGCGCCCGGCTGGGCGGCGCTGCAAGTGCCGGCAGCGCTGGAATCGGGCGACGCGGCCCGCCGCGGTGCGCACTTCGACCGGTTGGCTGGCAGCCTGGGCGTGGCGCTCTTCGAGCCCGGTGCGTTCACGCTGGACGGCCCCGGCAACAGCCTGCGCGTCGAACTGCCCGGCTTGCCTGAAACGCCACCGTTGCCGGGCGGCTTCGGCTTCAGATTGGCCTTCACGACTTCGTTGATCGTCAGCGCGCTCATCGAGGGCGGACCCGCGGCGCGTGCCGGCCTGATGACCGGCGACCAGGTACAGGGCGTCGATGGCGTGGACGCGCGCCAATGGACGGTGGTGCAGGCCTGGCAGGCGCTGGCCGACCGCGACACGACGCTGCTGCAGGTCTATCGCGAACGGGCGTCGCAGCGCGTCGCGCTGCGGCGCGAGCGCTTCTTTCCGCTGCTGCGTTAGCAGGTGTCGCCGCCCTGGCGGCGTTCGAGCTCGAGCACCTCGTTGCCGCGTGTCAGCCGCATGCCCGACACGCCGACGAACTTGCCGCTCCACGCCGCGCCGCCGCCTTGAATGACGAATGATGAAATCGTCGTCTCGAAGGGGCCTGCGGGGTTGCGGATGTCGGCCGAGAGCAGCGTCACGGCGACGGGCACCTTCGGCGGGCCGAGTTCGCAGCCGGTGCTGTTGTCGCTGAATGCGAAGCGGCGCTGGCCGCTCTGCAGTTCGACCCATACGCCTTGTGCCAACGGTGGCGTGAAGTTGAAGAACATGCGCACCGCAGCGCTGTCGGACACCGCCTGATTGATGTTCACGTAGCGGCCGCTGAAGCAGCCGGTCAACTCCAGGCGATCGCCGCGCGCCTGACCGGTGCCGCTGGCCACGCAGTCGGGCAGGTTGCTGGTGAAGCTCAGGTCGAAGTTCGCGGAAAAGAGATCTTGCCCGCCGACAGGCTGGATGTTGACGAAACAATCCTCGTTCGATCCGGCGCCGCAGTTGCTTCGCAACTGCAGGCCGATCTCACCTGGCGCTTCGCCGGGCTTGTCGTCCTGCAACCAGCTGCCGCCCGCAGAGCCGATGAAGCCGAGCAGCAGCAAGGCACCGCCGCCGCAGGCCACCAACAAGGCTGACGCGGCCAGTGCAAGGCCGGCGCGCCACGGTAGTCGCTTGTGCATGACATGTCTCCTCTGCATCATTGCTGGGACCACGGGTTCTAGACCCCTGCGCCGCGCTTGGCAACCCCCAAGGAGGCCATCGCTCGAACTGGTATTCCATGACGGCATAGCACTTATCCGGGCAAAGGCATTCCCAAACGAGGCACAACGCCCGAACATGCATGCGATTCGACAAGGAGACGACCCATGGCAAAGATGAAGGCCATCATGGCCGCGGTGCTGGTGATGGAGAAGGAAGGCGTGTCGCAGGCCTTCGGCGTGCCCGGCGCGGCGATCAACCCGCTGTACGCGGCGCTGCGCGAGCGCGGCACGATCGCGCATGTACTGGCGCGCCATGTCGAGGGCGCCTCGCACATGGCCGAGGGTTACACCCGCGCGGTGGCCGGCAACATCGGCGTGTGCATTGGCACCAGCGGGCCGGCAGGCACCGACATGATCACGGGGCTGTATTCGGCCATTGCCGACTCGATTCCCATCCTGTGCATCACCGGCCAGGCACCGCGCGCGCGGCTGTACAAGGAAGACTTCCAGGCGGTGGACATCGAATCGATCAGCAAGCCGGTGACCAAGTGGAGCGTGACCGTGCGCGAGCCGGCGCAAGTGCCGCGAGCCTTCCAGCAGGCCTTCCACCTGATGCGCAGCGGCCGCCCCGGGCCGGTGTTGATCGACCTGCCTTTCGACGTGCAGATGGCGGAAATCGAGTTCGACATCGAGACCTACGAGCCCCTGGCGGCCTACAAGCCGGTCGCCACGCGCAAGCAGGTGGAAAAGGCCATCGCCATGCTGCAAGCCAGCGAGCGGCCGTTGATCGTGGCCGGTGGCGGCATCATCAATGCCGACGCCAGCGAACTGCTGGTGCAGTTTGCCGAAACCGTGAACGTGCCGGTGATTCCGACGCTGATGGGCTGGGGCTGCATCCCCGACGACCACAAGCTGATGGCCGGCATGTGCGGGCTGCAGACCTCGCACCGCTACGGCAACGCGACCATGCTCGCGTCGGACTTCGTGCTTGGTATCGGCAACCGCTGGGCCAATCGCCACACCGGTTCGACCGAGGTCTACTGCAAGGGCCGCACGTTCGTGCACGTGGACATCGAGCCGACGCAGATCGGCCGTGTCTTCACGCCCGACCTGGGGCTGGTCAGCGATGCCAAGGCGGCGCTGCAGTTGTTCGTGCAGGTGGCCACCGAGATGAAGGCAGCGGGCAAGCTGAGGGATCGTTCGGCCTGGGTCGGCGAATGCCGAGAGCGCAAGCGCACGCTGCTGCGCAAGACCAACTACGAAGCGGTGCCGATGAAGCCGCAACGCGTCTACCAGTGCATGAACAACAACTTCGACCGCGACACCTGCTATGTGTCGACGATCGGCCTGAGCCAGATCGCCGGCGCGCAGTTCCTGCACGTGTTCAAGCCGCGCCACTGGATCAACTGCGGCCAGGCCGGGCCGCTGGGCTGGACCATTCCCGCCGCACTCGGCGTGCGTGCCGCCGACCCGAAGCGGCGCATCGTCGCGCTGTCGGGCGATTACGACTTCCAGTTCATGATCGAGGAACTGGCGGTGGGCGCGCAATTCAAGCTGCCCTACATCCACATGGTGGTGAACAACAGCTACCTCGGGCTGATCCGGCAGAGCCAGCGCGGCTTCGGCATGGACTACTGCGTGCAGCTCGGCTTCGACAACATCAACGCGCCGCAGCTCGAGGGTTATGGCGTCGATCACCAGCGCGTGGTCGAGGGGCTGGGCTGCAAGTTCGTGCGCGTGCACAAGCAGGAGGAGATCGCCCCCGCGGTCAAGCAGGCCGAGGCCTGGATCGCCGAGTTCCAGGTGCCGGTGGTGATCGAGGTGATGCTCGAGCGTGTCACCAACATCTCGATGGGCACCGAGATCGATGCCGTCAACGAATTCGAGGAACTGGCCGCCAGCATTGCGGATGCGCCGACGGCAATTGCTATGCTCGATTGATAGGGGCCCGAACGCAACACTTGGCGGTGTCGCCAACGGCCTGTGCAAGACCCTGACTGGAGAGATGCGATGCCTAAATTTGCCGCCAACCTGACGATGCTCTTCAACGAGGTCCCCTTCCTCGACCGTTTCGAACGTGCCGCCAAGGCCGGCTTCGGCGCCGTGGAGTTCCTCTTCCCCTATGCCTTCGCGGTGGACGAGATCAAGTCGCGGCTCGACGCCAACGGTTTGCGCCTGGTGCTGCACAACCTGCCGGCCGGCGACTGGGACGGCGGCGAGCGCGGCATCGCTTGCCATCCGGACCGGGTCGACGAGTTCCGCAAGGGCGTGGCGCAGGGCATCGAATACGGCACGTCGCTGGGCGTACCGCAACTGAACTGCCTGGCCGGCAAGGCGCCGGCGGGCGTCGATGCGGCCGTGCTGCGCAGCACCTTCGTCGCCAACCTGCGCCATGCCGCCGGCGAGTTGAAGAAGGCGAAATTGAAGCTGCTGATCGAGCCGATCAACCACTTCGACATTCCCGGCTTCTACCTGAACTACACCGACCAGGCGCTGTCCATCCTCGATGAAGTCGGTTCCGACAACGCCTATGTGCAATACGACATTTACCATGCGCAGCGGATGGAAGGCGAACTGGCCAATCGCCTGAGCCAGCACCTGGCGCGCATCGGCCACATCCAGCTGGCCGACAATCCGGGGCGCAACGAACCGGGCAGCGGCGAGATCAACTACGCCTTCCTGTTCAGGCACCTCGACCGCATCGGCTACAAGGGATTCATCGGCTGCGAATACAAACCCGCCGCCGGCACCGAAGCCGGCCTGGGCTGGCTGAAACAGCTGGCCAACTGACCACCACAAGGAGAACACGAATGAGCGCACAGAAGATCGGCTTCATCGGCCTGGGCATCATGGGCGCGCCGATGGCGCTGCACCTGATCAAGGCCGGCCACCAGCTGTCGGTATTCACATTGGGCAAGCTGAACGCCGAGGTGGCCGCGAGTTCGGCCACGCAGTGCAAGAGCGCGAAGGAGGTGGCCGCGCAGGCAGACATCATCATCACGATGGTGCCGGACACGCCGGACGTGGAGGCGGCGCTTTTCGGGCCCGAAGGCGTGGCCGCGGGCCTGTCCAAGGGCAAGACGGTGGTCGACATGAGCTCGATCTCGCCGATCGAGACCAAGGTCTTCGCCAAGAAGATCAACGAGCTCGGTTGTGACTACCTGGACGCGCCGGTATCCGGCGGCGAGGTCGGCGCCAAGGCAGCATCGCTGACGATCATGGTCGGCGGGCCGCAGGCGGCCTTCGACCGCGTCAAGCCATTGTTCGAACTGATGGGCAAGAACATCACGCTGGTCGGCGGCAACGGCGACGGCCAGACCACCAAGGTGGCGAACCAGATCATCGTCGCGCTGAATATCGCCGCGGTCGGCGAGGCGCTGCTCTTCGCCAGCAAGGCCGGCGCCGACCCGGCCAAGGTGCGCCAGGCGCTGATGGGCGGCTTCGCCAGCTCGCGCATCCTCGAAGTGCACGGCGAGCGCATGATCAAGCGCACGTTCGCGCCAGGGTTTCGCATCGGGCTGCATCAGAAGGACCTGAACCTGGCGATGGCCGGCGCACGCGCGCTGGGCGTGGCGCTGCCGCAGACCGCCGGCGCGGCGCAGCTGATGCAGGCCTGTGCCGCCAATGGCATGCAGGACCTGGACCATTCGGCATTGGTGCGTGCACTCGAATTGATGGCGAACCACGAAGTCGCGAAGTGACCCACCCCCGTAGCGCCTTCGGCGCTCCCCCTCAAGGGGGCGCCGCTGGCGGACCGGCGGAGCCGGATCCGCGGCGGCCGCTTGATCGGAGCGCAGCCAGTTGTCGCGAACTGACGAGATCGCGCCAGACGCACCGAACCTGTCCATGAGTGCTGAACCCGACCCGCGCAGACAGCCGCGCGAATTCCTGTGTGCGTTGTACGACGCGGCGGTGGCGCGGGCGCTGCCCGCGCATAACACGCAGGCCTTCCTGCCGCCACCGCCGAAGGGCCGCACGCTGGTGCTCGGCGCCGGCAAGGCCGGCGGCGCGATGGCCGCGGCGGTCGATGCGCTGTGGCCCAAGGACGCGCCCTTGTCGGGGCTGGTGGTGACGCGCTACGAGCACGTGCCGCCGGAGTACAAGAAGAAGCCGGGCCGCATCGAGGTGGTCGAGGCCGCGCACCCGGTGCCCGACGAAGCCGGCCGGCTGGCGGCGGCGCGCATCGTCGAGCTGACCCAAGGGCTGAGCGCCGACGACCTGGTGCTGTGCCTGATCAGCGGCGGCGCGTCGGCGCTGTTGACGATGCCGGCCGACGGCCTCAGCCTGCAGGACAAGCAGGCCATCAACCAGGCGCTGCTGCGCAGCGGCGCGGCCATCGACGAGATGAACTGCGTGCGCAAGCACCTGTCGGCAATCAAGGGCGGGCGCCTGGGCGCGCGCTGCGCACCGGCGAAGGTGGTGACGCTGCTGATCAGCGACGTGCCTGGCGATGCGCCCGAGGTCATCGGCAGCGGGCCGACCGTGCCCGACACGACCACCTGCGCAGACGCGCTGGGCATCCTGCGGCGCCACGCCATCGAATTGCCGGACGCGGCGCGTGCCGGGCTGGAAAGCGGTGCCTTCGAATCGCCGAAACCCGGCGACGCGCGTTTCGTCGGCCATCAGGTGCACCTGATCGCCACGCCGCAGCAGAGCCTCGAGGCGGCGGCGCTGCTGGCGCGCGAGGCCGGCGTCGACGCGCACATCCTCAGCGACGAGATGGAGGGCGAATCGCGCGAGGTCGGCAAGGTGCAGGCCGCACTGGCACGTGCGGTGGCGCGGCGCAGCACGCCCTTCGCGAAGCCCTGCGTGATCCTGAGCGGCGGCGAGACCACGGTCACGGTCAAGTCCAAGGGCGGACGGGGAGGGCGTGCCAGTGAGTTCCTGCTCGGCTGCGCCCTCGCGCTGCAGGGCGAGCCGGGCGTGTACGTGCTCGCGGCCGATACCGACGGTATCGATGGCATCGAGGACAACGCCGGCGCCATCGTCACGCCCGATACGCTGCAGCGCGCTGCGTCACTCGGCCTGAAGGCGGCCGAATACCTCGACCGCAACGACGCCTACAACTTCTTCAAGCCGCTCGGCGACCTGGTGGTGCCAGGGCCGACCTTCACCAACGTCAACGATTTTCGCGCGCTGCTGGTGATCTGATCAGCCGCGCACCAGGGCCGCCATATGGCGCGCGTCGTCGGCGGTCTGTGCGTCCAGCCCTTCGGCCACACCGGCGCGGTCCGCGGCGCTGCGGTTCTGGCTGACCTTCCATTTGCCCTGTATGCGGCTAATCGGGATCTCGATGCCGACGATCGCCGCGAGCATGCTCTGGAGGTAGCCGTCCGGCGCATCCTCCACCCGCCAGCGCTGGGCTCTCGCTGCCTCATGCGTGTCGGTCAGCCGGCCGACCAGCGTGCGCAGCCAGGCCGCGTCCTCGATCACGCGCAGCGTGCCCTGCACATGCACCACCGCGTAGTTCCAGGTCGGCACGACTTTGCCGGTTTCGGCCTTGCTCGGGTACCACGACGGCGTGATGTAGGCCTGCGCGCCTTCGAAGACCGCCAGCACCGGCACGCCTGCCGCCTCGCGCCACACCGGGTTGGCACGCGCCACGTGGCCGCGCAAGGTGCCATGCTCGCCATCGTCCGCCCCTTGGTCGAGCAGCAGCGGCAGGTGCTCGGCCGTCAGGCCGTCGGGCGATTGCCAGGCCAGCGTGGCCAGCGGGTGCGCGGCCAGCAGCCGCGCCACTGCCGCCGCGTCGGTCTGCTCGAAGTGCTTCGGCAGGTACATCAGGCATCCCGCTGGATCAGCTCGATCTTGTAGCCGTCGGGGTCGGTGATGAAGGCAATGATCGTATTGCCGCCCTTCACCGGGCCGGCCTCGCGTGTGATCGCGCCGCCCAGCGCCGAGGCTTTGGCGCGCACCGACTCGCAGGTGGCGGCGACATCCGGTACGCCGATGGCGATGTGGCCGAAGGCTGTGCCGGGCTCGTAGGTGTCGACGCCGTAGTTGTAGGTCAGCTCGATCTCGGCCTGTTCGGGGTTGCGGCCATAGCCGACGAAGGCCAGGTCGTATTTCTGCTCCGGCCGCTGCGTGGTGCGCAGCAACTGCATGCCCAGCGCCTGGGTGTAGAAATCGATCGCGCGTTGCAGGTTGCCGACGCGCAGCATGGTGTGCAGCAGTCTCATCAGGGTGCTTTCGTGTGGGGGGAGGGGGATGCGTCGATGGTAGCGGCCTCGCGCGCCGCCTGCAGCCCCGGCACCACCTTGTCGCCATAGGCCGCGCGCCACAAGCCGCCGATGCGCTGATTGCTGTCCAGGCGCTGGCCCGGCAGGCCGTCGTCGGCGTGCCAGGCATCGATGCGCGTCTCGATCGAGAAATGCTCGGCGGGGCGGAACTGCGAAGGCTCGTCGAGGCTGCCGACCGACAGGTCCATGCGCTCGCCGTCCAGGAATTCGAAGCTCAGCGGCGTGCCGCAGCGGTCGCAGAAACCCCGCCGTGCGATCTTCGACGAGGCGTAGAAGCGCGGCAACGTGAGCCAGCGCACCTCGTCCTTTCGCAGGTTGAAGTAGGCCGCGCGCGTGTTGCCGAAGGCCAGCTGGCACATGCGGCAATGGCAGTAGTAGCCGTCGCGGTGCGAGGGCCGCGCTTCGTAGCGCACCTGGCCGCACAGGCAACCGCCGTGCAAGGGGTCAAGGGTGTCGGTCATGCCCGCGAGCTTAGCCGCCGACGCCGGCCAGCACCAGCGCGCCAAGCGCGGCGAACACCGCAGCGGCGATGCGGTGCACCCAGGCCACCGGCAGCCAGCGCTGCACGCGCTCGCCCAGCAGCACGGCCGGTACGTTGGCAAGCAGCATGCCTAGCGTGGTGCCGGCGGTGACGAGCCACACCGACTGGTACTTCGCCGCCAGCATGACCGTGGCGATCTGCGTCTTGTCGCCCATCTCGGCCAGGAAGAAGGCCACCACCGTGATGCCGAACACACCCAGCCCACCGGGGCCGCTGCCCTCGATGTCGTCGGCCTGGTCGGGCACCAGCATCCACAGCGCCACGGCCAGGAAGGACAGGCCCAGCACCCAGCGCATCCACGATGGATCGACGACGCGCGTGAGCCAGCTGCCCAGCGCGCTGGCACCGGCATGGTTGGCCAGCGTGGCGACGAAGATGCCGCCGATGATCGGCAGCGGCCGCCGATAGCGCGCCGCCAGCAGCAGCGCCAGCAGTTGCGTCTTGTCGCCGATCTCGCCGAGTGCGACGACGCCGGTCGAGACCGCAAAGGCCTCGAGCATCAGGCCGACGCCACGGTGTAGTTCAGCGCCAAACGCCCGCCGTCGACGAACACGATCTCGCCGGTGATGTAGCTGGCCGCGCCGCTGAGCAGGAAGGCGACCGCCTCGGCCACCTCCTCGGGTTCGCCCAGACGGCGCAGCGGTGTGCGGCTCATGATGCGCGCGCGCGCGTCGTCGCTGGTGAGCACGGCCTTGCGCGCGAGCTCGGTGGCTATCGTGCCGGGCGCCACCGCGTTGACGCGGATGCCATGGTCGGCCAGCGCCAGCGCCATGACGCGCGTGAGCTGGTCGATGCCGCCCTTGCTGACGTTGTAGCTGGCGATGCTGGGGATGGCCAGCGTGCCGTTCACCGAGCTCATGTTGACGATCGAGCCACCGCCTTGCGCGGCCATGTGGCGCGCCAGCACCTGTGCCACCAGGAACGCGCCCTTCAGGTTGACGGCAATGACCGCGTCCCAATCGGCTTCGTCGATGTCCAGGAAGTCGCAAGCCTTGAAGATGCCGGCGTTGTTGACCAGGCCCTGCACACGCCCGAAGGCGGCCAACGTGGCGGCCATCGCCGCATCCACCTCGGACTTGCGCGACACATCGCAGTGCTGGTACAGCGCGCGTTGTCCGGCGTCAGCGAGTTCGGCGGCCACGGCGGCGCCGCGCGCATCGTCCACGTCCCACAGCGCCACAGTCGCGCCGTCGCGCGCCAGGCGCCGCGCGCAGGCCTCGCCGATGCCCTGCGCCGCACCGGTGACCACGACAGCCATGCCTTCCAATTGGAAATTCACTTTCGACATGCGCGGCGCCCCTTCATTGGCGGTCGAGCCAGATGCCCAGGCCCTGGGCGTTCAGCTCCACGTCCATCTCCAGCAACCCGGCGACTTCGCCGTCGCTGTAGTCGCTGCCGTGCCTGCGCAGCGAACGCAGGTACAGATCGAACAGGCCCTCGCGCAGCCGGGCATGCCGTTCGCTCGCATGCCGGTGCTCCAGTCCTACGTCGACCATGCCCTGCAGCATCGTCAGGAAGTCCGCGGCAAGCCGCGCCACATCGCCGACGCGGCCGAAGTGCGTCAGGTACATGGCCTCGGGGCGCTTGTGCATCAGCCGCGCGACTGATTCGCGCAGGGTCGCCGGGTCGAACTGCACCGGCGTCGAGCTGGGCAGGATCCAGGGCCCGCGCGTGTTGTCGAACTCGCGGTAGCTCAGGCCGAAGGTATCGCCGGTGAACCAGCCGGCGCTGGCCGCGTCCCACAGGCAATGGTGGTGCAAGGCATGCCCCGGCGTGTCGACGAACTGCAGGCGCCGTCGGCCGACGTCGACGAACATGCCGTCGTGCGTGGCCGAAGCACGCGCCGCATCGACACCGATCACCTGGCCATAGGCGCGCGCCATTTCCGCCTCGCCGTATACCGCCAGCGCGCCCTGATAAAGCGCGCTCGGGTCGAGCATGTGGCGCAACCCACGCGGGTGCACCAGCAAGCGAGCACTCGGCAGTTCGCGCATCAAACTGCCCACACCGCCGGCATGGTCCAGGTGCACATGCGTCGGCAGCACCCAGTCCACCGCGTCGCGCGCAAGGCCGAGTTCGTCGAGCGTGCCCAGCAGCCGCGGCACGGCGAAATGCGTGCCGGTGTCGATGAAGGCGGCGCGGCCGTGGTCGACCACCAGGTAGGCGGCGTCGAAGCGCGGCCGGTGGAAGCCGGTGTCGATGGCATAAAGGCCGTCGGACAGCGCCTGGGCGTGCTTCAGTTCTGCCATCAACTGTTCCCCAACAGCACCCACAGGCGCGCGATGTCGCCGCTGCCGTCCGTGCCCTTCACGCCGCGCAGCGTCTGCACGGCCTGGGCCCTGGCCTTCGCCGATTGCAGCTGCGCCATGCCCAGGCGCAGCCGCGCTTCATCGGGCCGCTTCAGCCCGCCCTTGGCCAGGCCCTGCTCGATCAGCACGATGCCCTGGTCGGCATCGTCCCTGGTCACGTACACGAAGCCGACATGGACCAGCGCGTTGCCGTCCTTGGCGTCGGCGGCCTCGGCAGCGTATGTACCGAGGGAGGCGCTGCTTTCGGCGTACTGCTTCAACGTCAGGTCGCGCAGGCGCTTGTGCCGGGCGGCCTCGGCACCGCTGCCGAGCGCGCCGCTGGCGAAGCCGCGCTCGACGATCTTCTTCGCTTCGGCCGGGTAGCCGGCCTGCAATGCGAGCTGCGTCATTTCCATGTAGTCGTCGGTGCTGCTGAGCACACCGCTGGCCAGCTTCAACCGCATCACGTCCAGCGCGTAACGGTCGGCAAAGCCGCTCTTGCGCGGCAGCCGGGTCAGGTAGGCCGCCCAGTAGTCCTTCTTCGGATGGTTGAACAGCAGCTTTTCCAGCGTGGCGTTGTAGGCCGGGTCGTGGGTACGCTGGTAGGCATCGGCCAGACGCAGCAGGTCGTCCTCTGCCGGGCGCCGACCGGCTTTTTCCGCCGCCGCCACCGCGGCGGCGGCATCGCGCGCGATGGCCGCGTAGTCGCCCGTCTGGCTTTGCAGGTAGGCCTGCAGTTGCTGCAACTGCGCGTTGTCGCCGCCTGCGTGCCGGGACTTGTCGAGCCAGACCTGGGCTTTGGCGAAATCCTTCGTTTGCGTGTAGGCATAGGCCAGCGATGCGGCGATCTGCGCCATCTCGGCATCGGACAGCTTGTCGCCGGCCATCACCGCCTCGAAGGCCTGGATGGTCGTGGCAGGGTCGCCGGCGCGCTGGGCCGCGGCCCCGCGCATGCGCTCGATGGTCAGCTGTTCGGCAGCGTTCTTGTTGCGCGCGGCGTCGGCCTCGCGCACCTTGGCCAGCGCCTCCTTGGCCTTGCCGGCCTTGAGCAGTTCGCCGGCCTGTTGCAACGGCTTGCCGACCTCGGGGCGCAGCGTCTGCGCCGCGACAACCGTGCAGGCCATGGCGGCCACGAGGGCCAGGGCCCATGCGCGCGCGCTCGTCATCGTGGTCCTCTACAGCAGCTGCTCATTGCCGACGATGCCTATCTTGGTCACGCCCAGCCGCTGCGCAGAGGCCAGGATCATCGCCACCACCTTGTAGGTCACGAGCTTGTTCGGGCGCAGGTGCAACTCGGGCTGCTCGGTCATCGTGGCGACGGCGGCGAGCTTGGCTTCGAGTTCGCTGCGGTCGGCGACGATGCTTCCATTCCAGACGATGGTGCCGTCGAAGTCGACATCGATGCGCACGGTCTGCGGCGGCTGCGGCGGTGGCGCGGTCGTCGCGACCGGCATGTTCATCTTCACCGCGTGCGTCTGGATCGGTATGGTGATGATGAACATGATCAACAGCACCAGCATGACGTCGATCAGCGGCGTCATGTTCATCTCGACCATCGGTTCATCGTCGTGGCCGCTCGAGCTCAGATTCATCGACATGTGAATGGCTCCTGCGGACTCAGCGCGCCACCGCGCCGGGCGGCGGCTCGGTGATGAAGCCGACCTTGTGGATGCCGGCGCGCTGGCAGGCCATGACCACGCGGCCGACGCTCTCGTAGCGCACCTCGGCGTCGCCGCGGATGTGCACCTCGGGCTGCGGCTCCTTCGCGGCTTCGAGCTTCAGCCGCGCCACCAGCGTGTCGATGTCGGCCACGTGTTCCATGCCCCAGTGCATCTCGCCGTCGCGATTGACGGCGATGACGATGTTCTCGGGCCGGGTCTGCGTGGGCAGGTTGCGCTCCTTCGGCAGCTCGAGCTGGATGCTCTGCGTGACCACCGGAATGGTGATCAGGAAGATGATCAGCAGCACCAGCATCACGTCCACCAGCGGCGTGGTGTTGATGGTCGAGTTCATCTCGTCTTCGTCGCCGTCCGCCGACGCGAGCTTCATGGCCATGGGTTATCTCCCGGCATCGCGCACCGTGCTCGGCAGGCCGCTGTTGCCATCGAGCGGCAGCCGCGGAACCGGCTTGGCCGGGCCGCGGGCTGCGCCCCTTTCAGGGGGAGCGCCGAAGGCGCTTCGGGGGTGCTCATGTTCTCTTGCCGGCCAGCAGCACGCTGTGCACGTCGCCACCGAAGGCGCGCACGCGCTCCATCGCGCTTCGGTTGCGGCGGATCAGCCAGTTGTAGCCCATCACCGCCGGCACCGCCACGGCCAGGCCGAAGGCCGTCATGATCAGCGCCTCGCCCACCGGGCCGGCCACCTTGTCGATGCTCGCCTGGCCGGAGATGCCGATCGCGGTGAGCGCGTGATAGATGCCCCATACCGTGCCGAACAGGCCGACGAAGGGCGCGGTGGAGCCGACCGTGGCCAGGAAGGCCAGGCCGTCCTGCAGCCGGCTGCTGATGTTGTCCATGGCGCGCTGCACGCTCATCGACACCCAGGTGTTCAGGTCGATCTGCTCGACCAGCGTGCCTTCGTGGTGCTCGCTGGCCTTGACGCCGCTTTCGGCGATGTAGCGGAAGGCGCTGCCGGCTTCGAGCGTGTCGATGCCGGCCTTGATCGAGCCGGCCGTCCAGAAGCTCTTGCTCGCGGCCTTGGCCGATGTCATCAGCTTGCGTTGCTCGAACAGCTTGGTGAAGATGATGTACCAGCTGCCCATGCTCATGATGGCCATGATGATGAGCGTGCCACGCGAGACCCAGTCGCCCTGCACCCACAGCGCCTCGAGGCCGTAGGGGTTGGCCACCGACTCCAGCGCCACCGCCGGCATCGGCAACGGCGGCGCTGACGCGACCTGGGCCAGCGCCCAATTCGGCAGGCTCAAGGCCAGCGTCATGCCAGCCAGCAGCGCCGCGGCCAGCCTGGTGGCGCGTCGCGGTGTCGGAGTGGATGTGATCAGGGACATGGCGGCTCCAGTGAACATGCGGCATGCGCCGCGAGGCGCGGGGCAATGGGACGAGGGGGTCAATCGCTCAGCTTCCAGACGTACTCGACTTCGAAGGATCCGGCCACGGCTTTGCCGGTTTCGTCGGTTCCAGGCTTGAAGCTGCAGGTGCTGAGCTTGCTGAGTGCGAGGCGGTCGAGCAGCCGGTGCTCGCGCGACGTGCCGGCGCCGTCCAGAACCTCGGCATTCAGCAGCTTGCCCGCGGCATCGATGTCCAGCCGCACCCGCGTCGTGCCCGTGGCCTGGGCGCGCCGCGCTGCGCGCGGATAGTCGGCTGAGGTCGGGCTGCACTCCTGCAGGTTGGTCGCGCCCGGCTTGCGCGCCGCGACGCGTGCTGCCGGCGCGGGCGCTGGTGGCGCGGGCGGTGCGGCCACGGGTGCAGGTGCCGGTGCCGGTGCCGCGAC
>JAHECC010000336.1 GCA_024641965.1 Rubrivivax sp. | reverse complement strand
CGGGGTCTTCGCTCCTGCTGCGCATGAGTCGCGAAGAAATCGGCAGCTATCTCGGCCTGAAGATCGAAACCGTCAGCCGCACCTTCTCGAAATTCCAGGCCAATGGCCTGTTGTTTGTGCGTCATCGGCAGATCAAGGTGATCGACCCGGTCGGGCTGCAGGTGATCGTCGACGGCGAAAGCGCCTGAGGCGAGTGCCGAATGCCAATAGCCGGCGTGCCGCGATGGCGCTGGATTCGTCGGTCGCCGAGTCTTGGTACGATCCCGTTCGACCCCCACACTTCACAGGTTTGCTCATGAAAATCGCACTACTCGCCGCCGGTGCCCTGCTGGCTTTTTCGGCCCATGCGGCCGGACCCGACCAATACCGCCTCAGCACGGCGGCCCATCTGGCAACCGTTTGCAGCACACCGGCCTCGGCCAGCGATGCCGCCACTGCGGTCGCCTTTTGCCACGGCGTGCTGGCGGGGGCCTACGGCTACTTCGAGGCCACCGTTCCCGCGGCAGACCGCTTCGTGTGTGCGCCCAACCCGCCGCCGACGCGTGCACAGGTGGCCACCGGCTTCGTGGACTGGCTCAAGGCCCATCCGCAGCGCAACAACGACGGAGCCATCGACGCGCTGTTCCGCTTTGCTGCAGAGACCTTTCCCTGCAAGCGCTGAGCGCCTGCTACCTACATACGGAGTTCCAGAAATGAAATCGAAGCTGATTCTCAGTTCCGCGCTTTGCGCGACTTTGGCGATAGGCGGCTGCGCCGGCATGAGCAGCAGTGAGCAAAGCACGCTGTCCGGCGCCGGCATCGGCACGGCCGCAGGCGTGGCGGTGGGTGCCATCACTGGTGATTGGGCCTGGGCGGCGGCCGGTGCGGCCATCGGCGCCGGAGCCGGTTACCTCACCGACAGAGAGCGGCAGAAGCAGCAGGCCGCACAGCAGGCTGCTTATGAGCGGGGCGTGCAGTCCGGCAAGGCGCAAGCCTCGAAGTAGCACTACGTTTCGGCGTCAAGAAGCGGCCGCCTTGTGCGGCCGCCTCACTTTCAGGACTCCGATGTGGCCGCCGTCTCTGGCGTGGACGGCCGGCGTTGCCGGTTCGGGCAGGTGGCGCAGGACAGCTTTTCGCCGTCCGGCCCGAGCACGGCGGTGCCGCCGCAAGAGCCACGCAGGCAGGGCCGCTTGAACATCACGCCGATGGCCATGGCGGCCACGGCAATTCCGATCGCCACCAGCGCAAGTAGGAACACCGACAGCCAGGTTTCCATCATCGGCGGCGAATCAGGCCAGGCGTTTTCCGCCGAGCGCCGCAAAGGCCGGCGTCTGTAGTTCGTCGAAGCCGCCGTCGCCACGGCGCACGATGAAGTGTGCCGCCATCGCCTGCTGCTGTGCTGCGGCCAGACCGCGTTCGGGCCCCAGCACGAACAGTGCGGTCGACCAGGCGTCGGCCTGCATGCAGTTGTCGGCGACCACGCTGACCGACGCCAGTGCATGCTGCACCGGCGTGGCGCTGCGTGGGTCGATCTCGTGCGAGTAGCGCCGGCCCTGGTGCATGAAATAGTTGCGGTAGTCGCCCGAGGTTGCCAACGACTTGCCTTGCAGCGGCAGGACGTGCAGCGCGCGCTGCGGCAGCACGTCCGGCCGCTCGATGGCCAGTTGCCAGGCCCTGCCTTGGGCGTTTCGTCCCTGGGTCCGGATCTCGCCGCCGACTTCGATCATGTAGTTGCCGATATCGAGGCCGTCCAGTGCCAGGGCTGCCCGGTCGACCCCGAAGCCCTTGGCGATGCCGGACAGGTTGAGTGACACCGGTGCGGTGCGAGTGACCATGCCGGAGATTGAATCGAATTGCAGCGCGTCTTCGCCAACGGGGCGTTGCAGCGCACGCAGACGATCGCTGTCGGGAATTCGCTGCGCCGCCTGTGCCGGCCCGAAACCCCAGGCGTTCACCGTCTCGCCGAGGGTGATGTCGAAGGCGCCGGCCGAGGCGCGGTGTACCGACAGCGCCGACTCGATCACCTGAGACAGCGCCGCCGACACCTGCAGCGGCTGCCCAAGGGCCTGCCGATTCAGTCGCGACAGTTCGGAACTCGCGTCGTAGTGCGACATGCTCGAAACCACCTCGGCCAGTGCCGCGCGAACGGCCGTTCTTGCCGCGTCAAGCTGCGTGGGGTCGAGCCGCGCATCGGCGATCTTGACGGTGTAGCTGGTGCCCATCGTCAAGCCGCCGAAGTCTTGCTCGCCATGCGCAGGCAGCGTACTCAAGCTGCTGCGTCCGTCGCAACCAGTGGCCAGCCAGGCAAAGGCACCCAGTGCGCCGCCCAGCAGCGCACGTCGGTCGAGATGGGTCCTGGCGTTCATTTCTCGGCTCCTGTGGAGGGTTTCGGCACGCTGGCGGGCACGCTTGTCTTGGCATCGCGCACGGCTGCCTCGAAGCGGCCCTGGCCGTGCTGCAGCATCTGCCGCACCATGTCGCCCATCGACACCAGGCCGTGCACGCGCGGGCCGTCGATGACCAGCAGGTGGCGGTGGCGCTGCACATGCATCAGCGCCAAGGCGGCTTCGACCGGTGTGGTCGGCGAGACGAAGCGCACGTCGCGCGTCATGACCATCGACAGCGTCGTGT
>JAHECC010000149.1 GCA_024641965.1 Rubrivivax sp. | reverse complement strand
ACACGCTGCGTGCACCCCAGTAGCCCGGCTCCTCGAGCCAGACCGCATCGCCCGGGTCGCACAGCAGTTGCGCCAGCAAACGGATCGACTGCTGCGTGCCGCTGGTCAGCACGATCTGCTCTGGGGCGCAGTCCACGTCGCGCGCCATGCGCAGGTGCTCGGCGATGGCACTGCGCAATCCGGCGTCACCCGCGCCGGCGGCATAACTTAGCAGCGCAGGGGTGGTCTTGCGCCACAGCCGCGCCTGCAGCCGGCTCCAAACCTGCACCGGAAACTGCCGCACCTCGGGCACGCCGGGTGTGAACGCACCCCACTGCTGACGCCCGGCGCCGGCTTCGTCGACCAGCTGGCTGCCACGCTTCGACAGCAGCGCGCGGCGCGTGGCCGCTGGCGCGCGCCGCTGCGGCGAGTCGTCGAACCGCCGTCCGGCCTCGGCCACGAAGGTGCCGCGGCCGACACCGGCGCGCACATAACCTTCCAGGGCCAGCTGTTCGTAGACATGCACCACGGTGTTGCGCGCGATGCCCAACGCCCTGGCCAGCTCGCGCGACGGCGGCAGTTTCAGCCCTGACGGCAACGTGGCATCGCCGATCGCGGACTGCACGATGCGATACAACTGTCGATGGTCGAATTCGCCGCTGGAGGGGTCGAATCGGCGCAACATCAAATCGGCCACGTCGAGCGCCTGCAGCGCCCTCGCCGGCGACTGCCGACGATGGGCAACGACGCCGACAACGGCGCCCTCACCGGACACCGCGCGCGCCTTCGCGGTGCTTGTATTGGTTCTAATGATCATTCGTAATTGGCTCTATCGATAGGACCAACTTAGTCCTAAACTGGAGCCCCTGTCAAGTCATCACGGGCCGTTGCCGGCTCGTCTGCGAGGTTGCCATGAACACCACCACCCGGTCCGAAACCGCCCAAGTCGGCGCCGCCGCCAAGGCCCAGGACAACGCCCAGATCGATGCACGCCGCATTGCGGCCACGCCGCGCGGCGTGGGCATCGGCTTCTCGGTCTACGCCGAACGCGCGCTCAACGCCGAGCTGTGGGACGTCGAAGGCAAGCGCCACATCGACTTCGGCTCGGGCATCGCCGTGCTGAACACCGGCCATCGACATCCGCGGCTGATCAAGGCCATGCAGCAGCAGTTGGAAAAGTTCACGCACACGGCCTACCAGGTGGTGCCCTATGAAAGCGTGGTCTCGCTGGCCGAACGCATCAACCAGGCTACGCCGGGCAACCATGCCAAGAAGACCGCCTTCTTCACCACCGGCGCCGAAGCAGTGGAGAACGCGATCAAGATCGCCCGTTGCGCCACCGGCCGGCCGGGCGTGATCGCTCTCAGTGGCGCCTTCCACGGCCGCACCTACATGGGGCTGGCGCTGACCGGCAAGGTCGCGCCGTACAAGGCCGGATTCGGCCCCTTCCCGGCCAGCATCTACCACGTGCCGGCGCCGATCGCATTGCACGGCGTGTCGGTCGAGGATTCGCTGCGTGCGATCCAGCAGTTGTTCAAGTGCGACATCGAGCCGAAGCAGGTGGCGGCGATCATCGTCGAGCCGATCCAGGGCGAAGGCGGCTTCTACGTGTTGCCGCCCGAATACCTGCGTGCGCTGCGCGCGCTGTGCGACGAGCACGGCATCGTCTTCATCGCCGACGAAATCCAGACCGGCTTCGCGCGCACCGGCAAGATGTTCGCGATGGAGCACAGCGGCGTCATGCCCGACCTGATGACGCTGGCCAAGAGCTTGTCCGGCGGCATGCCGCTGTCGGCCGTGTGCGGTCGCGCCGATCTGATGGACGCGCCCGCCCCGGGCGGCTTGGGCGGCACCTATGCGGCGAACGCGATGGCCGTCGCGGCGGCACATGCGGTGATGGATGTCATCGACGAGGAAAAGCTGTGCCAGCGCGCAGCCCAGTTGGGGCAACGGCTGACGGCGCACCTGGAAAAGCAGCGCGCCAAGGATCCTGGCATCAGCGACATCCGCGGCCTGGGCTCGATGCTGGCGGTGGAGTTCGCCAAGCCCGATGGCACGCCCGACGCCGACCGCGTCAAGCGCATCCAGCAGCATGCGCAGAAGGCCGGCCTGCTGCTGTTGAGCTGCGGCGTCTATGGCAACGTGATCCGCTTCCTGTACCCGTTGACGATCCAGGACGAAGTGTTCGATGAAGCCTTGGCCAAGCTGGCCGATGCGATGCAAGCTTGAAAGGGAATTCCCAAATGCTAAATCTTAGAGACCCCAGTCTGTTCAAGCAGCAAGTGCTGGTGGCCGGTGAGTGGTGCGACGCCGACGACGGCAAGACGGTCGCCGTGACCAACCCGGCGAACGGTGAAACCCTTGGCACCGTGCCGATGTGCGGCACGGCCGAGACCGAGCGCGCCATCAAGGCCGCCGATGCGGCGCAACGATCGTGGGCCGCGCTGCCGGCCAAGGAACGCACTGCCGTGCTGCGCAAGCTCAACGACCTGATGCTGGCCAATGCCGACGACCTGGCGCTGATCATGACCAGCGAACAGGGCAAGCCGATGGCCGAATCGAAAGGCGAGATCGTCTATGCCGCCTCGTTCATCGAATGGTTCGCCGAAGAGGCGCGCCGCGTCTATGGCGACACCATTCCGGCCGCGCAGGGCGACAAGCGCATCATCACGCTGAAGCAGCCGGTGGGCACCACTGCGGCGATCACGCCGTGGAACTTCCCGACCGCGATGCTCACGCGCAAGGCCGGCCCCGCGCTGGCGGCGGGCTGCTCGATGGTCGTCAAGCCGGCGACGCAGACGCCCTTCTCTGCCCTGGCCTTCGCTGAACTCGGCCTGCGCGCCGGGCTGCCGAAGGGCCTGCTGTCGGTGCTGACCGGCTCGGCCAGCAAGATCGGCGGCGAGATGACCCGCAACCCGCTGGTGCGCAAGCTCAGCTTCACCGGCTCCACCGAGGTTGGCCGCCTGCTGATGCGGCAAAGCGCCGACACCATCAAGAAGTTGTCGCTCGAGCTCGGTGGCAACGCACCCTTCATCGTCTTCGACGATGCCGACCTGGACGCGGCCGTCGAGGGCGCGATGATCAGCAAGTACCGCAACACCGGCCAGACCTGCGTGTGCGCGAACCGCCTGTACGTGCAGAAGGGCGTGCTCAAGGCCTTCAACGACAAGCTGGTGGCCAAGGTCAAGGCCTTGAAGGTCGGCCCCGGCACCGATGCCGGCGTGACGCAGGGCCCGCTCATCGACGACAAGGCCGTGGCCAAGATCGAGGAGCACATCGCCGATGCGCGCGCCAAGGGCGGCGAGGTGCTGACCGGCGGCAAGCGCCACGCGCTCGGCGGCCAGTTCTTCGAGCCGACGGTGATCAGCGGCGCCACCGCCGACATGCTGGTGGCGCGCGAGGAGACCTTCGGCCCGCTGGCGCCGATCTTCGCCTTCGACACCGAGGACGAGGTCATCGCCGCGGCCAACAACACCGAGTTCGGCCTGGCGGCGTACTTCTACAGCCGCGACATCGGCCGCGTGATGCGTGTCGCCGAGCGCCTGGAATCGGGCATGGTCGGCGTCAATACCGGCCTGATCTCCACCGCCGAGGCGCCCTTCGGCGGCGTCAAGCAATCGGGCCTGGGGCGTGAGGGCTCGAAGTACGGCCTGGACGACTTCCTCGAGATCAAGTACGTGTGCCTGGGCGGGATATGAGACGGGCCGAGCGCCGGGCCGCTCCCAAGCCGGACCGTATCCCCTTGGGGGATCGGCCGATGTACCCGTCGGGCGAGGGGTCGTCATGACCAGTTTCGGCATTGCCGGCGTGCAGATGCACGTCACCGCCTACCAGGACAACGTCGATCACATACACGGCTATCTGCGCCATATCCGTGCGCGCTTTCCGTGGGTGCGCATGGTCTTGTTCTCCGAACTGGCGCCGCTCGGCCCGCGTCACGAGGCCGAGCCGATGCCCGGCCCCGCCGAGGAGCGATTGCGTGCGCTGGCGCACGAGAGCGGCCTGTGGCTGATCCCCGGCTCGATGTTCGAGCGCGTCGAGGGGCCGCACGGACTGTTGGTCTACAACACCACGTCGGTGATCGACCCGCAGGGCAACGTGGTGCGGCGTTTTCGCAAGCTGTTCCCGTTCCGCCCCTACGAGCGCGACGTGGCCGCCGGTAGCGAGTTCTGCGTCTTCGACGTGCCCGAGGTCGGCCGCTTCGGCGTGTCGATCTGCTACGACATGTGGTTCCCGGAAACCACGCGCACGCTGGTGGCCATGGGCGCCGAGGTGATCCTGCACCCGACCATGACCGACACCATCGACCGCGATGTCGAACTGTCGATCGCGCGGGCCTCGGCGGTCACCAACCAGGTCTACTTCTTCGATGTCAACGGTGTCGGCGACGGCGGCGTCGGCCGCTCGATCATCATCGACCCCTCGGGCTATGTCCTGCACCAGGCCGCGGCCGGCGCCGAGATCATGCCCATCGAGGTCGACTTCGATCTCGTGCGGCGCCAGCGTGTGCAGGGCCTGCGCAGCAACCTGGGGCAACCGCTGAAGAGCTTTCGCGATCGCGAGGTCGACTTCGACGTCTATCGCCGCGACGGCGAGCTCGGCACCTACCTGCACACACTGGGCGCGCTGACAAAACCAAGCTGATCGCAACCGGGCGCGAACTTCGATGTCGCCGGCGCCACGACCGACTACAAAAGCAAATTTGGAGACAGACATGAAGAACGATGCCCGCAGCAGTGCGCTGACGAAGGTTGCCTCGCTGAGCCAGCACCGCAGCGTCTGGGAACTACGCGCCGATGGCTGGATCAGCCTGGTCGATGACCTGGGCCGGTTGGTGGCCCTGCGCCGCGAAGAACCCGAATTCGAGCAAAGGCTGGCGCGCGTGCGCGAGATCGTCAGTGTGCTGGCGCCGATCGAGAGCTACTGGGCCTTTCCGGGCGGACGCGTGTTCAATGAGCTCGGCGTGTGGATCGAGCGCGGCGAACTGGCACGCGCGCACCAGGCGGCGCGGCGCATCCACCGCATGCTCGCCGCGCAGACCTACCGGCACGAGAGCGGCACGCTCGATGTCGACGGCGACGGCCCTTCGCAGATCGAGACCGACAGCGAGCGCCAGGCGCAGCTGGCGCGGCCCTACTTCGAGGTGCTGATCGTCGATGAGATGAGCGCAAGCGAAGAGGACGCATTGCGCCGCCGCGTGCAGCGCAAGCGCATGCCCGACGACGACTTCATCTTCGACGTGGTGGTGGTGCCCAGCTTCGAGGACGCGCTGATCGCCACGCTGGTCAACTTCAACCTGCAGGCGGTGGTCATCCGCCATGGCTTCCCGTTCCGCGCGCTGTACCACAACGACATGCTGCGCCGCTTCCTCGACAGCGTGGACGACCGCATCGAGCAGATGCCCGAATCCGAGCGCGGCCCGCTGCTCGGCGGGCAGATCGCGGTGCTGCGCCCCGAGCTCGACCTGTACCTGGTGACCGACGTCAACGTCGAGGAGATCGCCGCGCGAACCGGCGAGACCTTCAAGCGCGTGTTCTTCCGCGAGGAGGACCACACCGAGCTGTACAGCTCGATCATGAAGGGTGTGGGCGAGCGCCACCGCACGCCCTTCTTCAACGCGCTGCGGGAATATGCCAAGCAACCCACCGGTGTGTTCCACGCGCTGCCGCTGGCGCGCGGCAAGTCGATCATGAACAGCAACTGGATCGGCGACCTGCAGCAGTTCTACGGCTCCAACCTCTTCATGGCCGAGACCTCGGCCACCTCGGGCGGGCTCGATTCACTGCTCGACCCGGTGGGGCCATTGAAGCTGGCGCAGGAATACGCCGCGCGCGCCTACGGCTCGCGGCGCACCTACTTCGCCACCAACGGCACCTCCACCGCCAACAAGATCGTCGTGCAGGCACTGGTGCGGCCCGAGGACATCGTGCTGGTCGATCGCAACTGCCACAAGTCGCACCATTACGGGTTGGTTCTGGCAGGCGCGCAGGTGGCCTACCTCGATTCGTACCCGCTGGACGAATACTCGATGTATGGCGCGGTGCCGATCCGCCACATCAAGCAGACGCTGCTCGACTTTCGGAAGGCCGGCAAGCTGAACCGCGTGCGCCTGGTGCTGCTCACCAACTGCACCTTCGACGGCATCGTCTACGACGTCGAGCGCGTGATGATGGAATGCCTGGCAATCAAGCCCGACCTGGTGTTCCTGTGGGACGAGGCCTGGTTCGCCTTCGCCGTATGCCACCCGATCTACCGCCAGCGCACCGGCATGGCCAGCGCCAAGCGGCTGCGCGATGCCATGCGTTCGGAGGGCTATGCCAAGCGCTACGGCAAGTTCATCGAGGAGCTGGGCGCGGACGGCTGGAACGACGACCAGAAGCTGCTCGACACGCGCCTCATGCCCGACCCGGCCAAGGCGCGCGTGCGCGTGTATGCCACGCAATCGACGCACAAGACGCTGACCTCGCTGCGCCAGGGTTCGATGATCCATGTGTGGGACCAGGACTTCAAGGACAAGGCCGAGGAGGCCTTCCACGAGGCCTACATGACCCACACCTCGACGTCGCCGAACTACCAGATCCTGGCGTCGCTCGACGTCGGCCGCCGCCAGGTGGAGCTCGAAGGCTACGAGCTGGTGCAGCGCCAGCTGGAACTGGCGATGACCTTGCGAGAGCAGGTCTTCCATCACCCGTTGCTGAAGAAGTACTTCCGCTTCCTGCGTGTCGGCGAACTGGTGCCGGCGCAATATCGCGAGAGCGGCGTGGAGAGCTACTACAACACCGAGACCGGCTGGAACAACATGGAGGCCGCCTGGCGCACCGACGAGTTCGCGCTCGATCCGTCGCGTGCCACATTGGCCATCGGCGCCACCGGCGTGGACGGCGACACCTTCAAGAACAAGTACTTGATGGACAAGTACGGCATCCAGATCAACAAGACCTCG
Organism: Rubrivivax sp.; assembly: GCA_024641965.1. Classification (GTDB taxonomy): domain Bacteria; phylum Pseudomonadota; class Gammaproteobacteria; order Burkholderiales; family Burkholderiaceae_C; genus Rubrivivax. Next base: position 2,690 of record JAHECC010000149.1, on the reverse strand, counting down.
CGCAACACCGTGCTGTTCATGACCAACATCGGCAGCACGCGCTCGGCGGTGGCCTACCTGCTCGAGGTGCTGGTGAAGATCGCGCGCGACGTCGACCAGCGCGTGGCCGACATGAGCGCGATCGAGCGGCGCATCCATGACAAGCGCGTGCGCTCGCTGACGCTGGAACAACCCCCGCTGCCCGACTTCTCTGCCTTTCACTCGGCCTTCCGCGTCAGCATCGGCGAGGAAACGCCGACGCGCGACGGCCAGATCCGCAGCGCCTTCTTCCTGTCCTACGACGACGACAACTGCGAATACATCGACATGGCGGACGCTGCGAACGCCATCGGCGCCGGCCGCGAGCTGGTGTCGGCGTTGTTCGTCATCCCCTACCCGCCGGGCTTCCCGATCCTGGTGCCGGGGCAGATCATCAGTGCCGACATCCTGCAATTCATGGCCGCGCTGGACGTGCGCGAGATCCACGGCTTCCGCCCGGAGCTGGGTTTCCGCATCTTCAACGACGCGGCGCTCGAGCGTGTCGGCGCCGCCTTCGCGGCACGCTCGGCGGCAGCCGAGGCGGGCAAGTCCATGTTCCCGGTCGAGCGCAGTTCGCAGACCGTCTCCAAACCGGCCGCCGTGCAAGTCGAGATCGCCACCGCCGCCACCACCACGAGGATCGAATCATGAGCACCCACAAGGTCACCAACGTCTCCGACATGAAGCTGATGTTCCACCGCAACGAGCGGCCGATCTATTTCATCAGCGCCACCAACTTCAACCTGCTGGGCATGGACCGGTGGATCAACCGCTTCCGCTATATCAGCTACATCGACTGCTTCGACGGCCGGCACCCGAACGTGTTCGTGCCGCCCGAAGGGCCGCACGACGAGTTCGAGTCGATCGAGGACATCACCAACTACCTGCTGCAGCACAAGGACGTGGTCGACATGATCGAGCGCCGCGGCGGCCAGCCGGTGGGCACCTTCCTGATGTTCGACGAGAAGACCGAAGAACTGGCCAAGGAGATCGGCCTGGACATCTGGTTTCCGCCGGCCAAGCTGCGCAAGCGCTGCGACAACAAGATGGAAACGGTGCGCATCGGCGACAAGGCCGGCGTGCCTTCGGTGCCGAACGCGCTGGAGAAGGTGGAAAGCTACGCCGCGCTGCGCCAGATCTGCGAACGCGCCGGTCTGGGCCACGACCTGGTGATCCAGTCGGCCTATGGTGACTCGGGCCACACCACCTTCTTCATCGCCAACGAGGACGACTTCAACAAGCACAAGGACGAGATCGTCAACGACCCTGAAGTCAAGATCATGAAGCGCATCAACTGCCGCGGCGCCACGCTGGAAGCCTGCGCCACGCAGTCGGGCACCGTGGTCGGCCCGCTGCTCACCGAGGTGGTGGGCGCGAAGGAACTGACGCCCTACAAGGGCGGCTGGTGCGGCAACGAGGTCTTCCCCGGGGCCTGGCCTGAAGGCGTGCGCCTGAAGGCCCGGGCGATGGCCGAGAAGTTCGGCAACCAGCTGCTCGAAGAAGGCTACCGCGGCTACTTCGACGTCGACTTCCTGATCGACCAGGACTCGGGCGAGGTGTATCTCGGCGAGCTGAACCCGCGCATCTGCGGCGCCAGCCCGATGACGAACCACGCCGCCTTCGCCTATGCCGATGCGCCGCTGTTCATGTTCCACCTGCTGGAGTTCTCGGGCGTGCCCTTCGATCTGAACGTGCGCGAGCTGAACGACCGCTGGGCGCAGCCGCACTTCATCGACAACTGGTCGCAACTGGTCATCAAGTACACCGAAGACAAGGTCGATCAGGTGACGCACGCCCCCGCCACAGGCATCTACCGGATGGGCGAGGACGGCACGGTGGGTTACCAGCGCTTCGACTACGAGCGCCGCGCCATCGACAGCGAGCGCGAGGCCTTCTTCATGCGCATCACCGGCCCCGGCGACTACCGATACGAAGGTGCCGACCTGGGCATCCTGATCACGCGCGGGCGTTCGATGGACGACAACTTCCGCCTCAACATCCGCGCTCGCGACTGGATCCGCGGCATCAAGAAGCACTACGCCGGCAAGCCGATCGTCACCACCCAGCACGAGGTGGCGCCGGAGCCGGGTGCGTTCAAGATCCTGTAGATCCGCTTCGGGCCTGACAATCCGCGCATGTCGATCCAGGTCGCTTTTCGCACGCTCATCGAAGACCAGCCCGGCGAAGCCTGGCGTGCGCTGTTCGAGCGCCACTGGCCGGCCTACCGCGCCTGGTTCCTGCGCAGCGGGGGCGTCGGCCTGCCCAGCTATGTCGAGTGTCGAAGAGCGCTGCGCAAGCACATGCCGCAGCTCGTGCCCACCTGGCAGGCGCTGGTGGAGCTGGCCGGCGGCGGCGATGTCGAATCGCGTTTTCTTTCAATGTGGTGCCCGCCACCGTACATCGGCGGCTGCTCGCAGGCGGTGTGGTTCGACGCCCGCGGCCACGAAGAGCCGGCGCTGCTGCGCAACTACGACTTCGCGCCGCTGCTGTTGGAAGGCAGCTGGCTGGCCACACGCTGGACCGGCCCACGCGTGGCGGCGCTGGGCGACTGCCTGTGGGGCGCACTCGACGGTGTGAACGAAGCCAGCCTGGCGGCAGCGCTGTCCTTCGGCGGGCGCACCGTGTCGGGCCCCGGTTTCGGCATCCCGCTGCTGCTGCGGCATGTGCTCGAG
>JAHECC010000148.1:8715-9642 GCA_024641965.1 Rubrivivax sp. | reverse complement strand
ACCGCCGTAGGCGCGGCGCACCGAGACGAGCACCTCGGACCCGGCCTTCACGAGGACCCCTTCGTCCACTGCCACGCAGACCTCGCCCTGCGCTTCGGTCTCAAAGATGAGGATGCCGGGCACGAGCGCGGCCACACAATCCAACCGCTGCGGCAGCAGGCCGAACGAGCCCTGGCTCGTCTCCGCCACGATGCGCAAGACGCCGGTCTTCTCGGCAAAGACCTGAAAGGGGAGCAGCACCTTAAGGTTCATTCGCGTCGACAGCTTGTTCGCTTTTCGTTACGAGCGTTGCGGTGCGCTTTGGGGTCGCCGCCGGCGCCCCAGGGTCGTTCTTTTTCGCCTCGTCGGCAGCGCCGATCATGTACAGAGCGCTTTCGGGATAGTCCTTGAATTCGTCGTTCAGGATGCGTTCGCAGCCGTCCAGCGCGTCATCGAGGCTCACCAGCTTGCCGGCCAGGCCGCTGAACTGTTCGGTGCTGAAGAAGGGCTGCGTGAGAAATCGCTCCAGCCGCCGGGCACGATCGACCACATTGCGGTCCTGCGGCGACAGTTGTTCGAGCCCGAGCATGGCAATGATGTCCTTGAGCTGCGCATATTGCGCCAGCGTGCGCCGGATCTGCTGCGCCAATGCGTAGTGGCGCTGACCGACGACACCCGGCGTGGCCATCTTGGAATTGGACTGCAGCGGGTCGACCGCCGGGAACAGCCCCTCGCTGGCGCGCTTGCGCGACAGCACGATCGACGCCGACAGGTGCGAGAAGGTGTGCACCGCCGCCGGGTCGGTGAAATCATCGGCCGGCACATACACCGCCTGGATGCTGGTGATGGCGCCTGCATCGGTGTTGGCGATGCGCTCCTCGAGCCCCGAAAGCTCGGTGCCCATGGTGGGCTGGTAGCCGAGCCGCGACGGCATCTGCCCCAGCAGGC
>JAHECC010000148.1:0-8705 GCA_024641965.1 Rubrivivax sp. | reverse complement strand
GGATGAAGCGGAAGATGTTGTCGATGAGCAGCAGCACGTCGCGGTGTTCATCGTCGCGGAAATACTCGGCCATCGTCAGCGCGGCATGGCCGACGCGGAAACGCGCACCCGGCGGTTCGTTCATCTGGCCGAACAGCATCACCATGTTCGGCAGCACGCCGGCGTCCTTCATGTCCCGATAGAGTTCCTCGCCTTCGCGCGATCGCTCGCCGATGCCGCAGAAGATGCTCACGCCTTCCTGGTGGCCGATCATGTTGTGGATCATTTCGGTCAGCAGCACCGTCTTGCCCACCCCCGCGCCGCCGAACAATCCGGCCTTGCCGCCGCGTTCCAGCGGGGCAAGCAAGTCGATCACCTTGATGCCGGTCTCGAAGATCTGCGACTTCGTCGACCGGCGTGACAGCGGGGGCGGCATGCTGTGGACCGATCGCCGCTGCACGTCCGCGAGTGCCGGCCCGCGGTCGATGGTGTTGCCGAACACGTCGAACATGCGCGAAAGAATCGACCTGCCGACCGGCGCCATCAGCGCTGCGCCGGTGTCCTGCACCGCCATGCCGCGAGCCAGACCCTGCGTCGGGGTCAGCGCGACGCCGCGGACATGGTGCGCGTCGCGCTGTGCCAGCGCTTCGATGACGATGCTGCCTTCGGCGCCGGTGCGCAGCATCGTGTTGATCGGCGGCAGGCGCTTGTCGAAGTGGACATCGACAACACTGCCGCGCACCGACACGACCGTGCCGACGTTCGGCGCTGCGGCCCCATGAGCCGCCGTCAGCACGACCTCGTCTTGAACTGGATCAGGCACGTTCATCCCTTTGCGGTCGAGTGTAGAAACAATGCTTCCTGATGTGCGACGCACGAGTTGAGCCAAATCAATACTGACATGTCGCACAGGGCAGGGGCCCGGCTTTCGCGACGCGCGACTCCCTATGCTTGTGCTGCGTCGGATGCTTGCAGTCTGCCGCAGTACCGATTGCGGCCCTCCGGCATGAGTCTTCCAGCCACCTCGACCCTGCTCTACGCGGTCCGCACGATCGTGATTGCGCAGCGCATGGGTCAGCTCGCCTTGTTGCTGTCGGGCATGACCGTGCTGCCTTGGGCCGTGTCGCTGCTGGCAGGCGACGCCGTTGCCGCGTGGCGCTACGGAATCGTCATCGTTGCACTGGCAGCGGGGGGCCTGTGGCTGGCCCGGCGGCCGGCGCCGCGATCGATCCAGATGAACGAAGCGCTGGTCATCGGCATGCTGGCCTTCACCCTGACACCGCTGGCCATGGCGTATCCGCTGATGGCGGGCGGCATCGGCTTTGGCGATGCGCTGTTCGAGTCCGTTTCGGGTATCACCACCACCGGGTTGTCGACGCTGCCGACTGTGTCGGGCCGGTCAGCTTCATTCCTCTTCGCGCGGGCATGGATGCAATGGCTCGGTGGGCTCGGCATCGTCGTGCTGTCGGTCGCGCTGCTGGCCGGCGACGACTTGGCGGCTCGCCGACTGGTCGAATCGCCTGTCAGCCCGGACACACTGGAGACGAGTTCGCGCCTGCACGCGCGGCGAAGCTTCGTCATCTATGCCCTGTTGACGAGCTTCGGCATCGTCATGCTCTGGGCGGCGGGTTGGTCCGGCTTCGACGCGCTGGTGCTGGCGATGTCGGCCGTCTCGACGGGCGGCTTCGCCCCGTATGACCAGAGTCTCGCGGCGACGCCACTGTGGACGGCGCGGCTGGCCGTGATGGCGCTGGCCTTCATGGGCGCCGTGTCGCTGCCGCTGTACCACCTGTTGTGGCGTCGGCGCTTGCGCGACGTGGTGCAGGACCCGGAACTGCGGCTGCTGTTAGGGGCCTGTGCTGTCGGCAGCCTTCTGCTGATGCTGTCGATGTCTGCACGACTGGGCGGCGTGACGCCGTCATTGGCGGCGGATGCGCTGATCATGGCGGTGTCGGCACAAACCACCAGCGGCTTCGCCAGCCTGCCGCCGGCGCAGCTCGACGATGCGTCGCTTTGGGTGCTGATCGTGGCAATGGCGGTGGGCGGGAGCGTTGGCTCGACGGCGGGCGGGATCAAGCTGCTGCGCGTGCTGCTGCTGTGGCGCACCGCGCGGCTGATCCTGCGGCGTACCGCGACCCCGCCGCACGCGGTCGAGACCATCCGCATGCGCCAGCACGTGGTGAGCGAGCAAGACCTTGCCGGCGGACTGTTCATGATGCTGCTATTCACCGCCACCGTCATGTTGTCGTGGCTCGCGTTCTTGGTGGCGGGCCAAGCGCCTATGCGCTCACTGTTCGAGGTGGTCTCGGCGGTCGGCACGGTCGGCTTGTCGTCTGGCCTGACCGGTCCCGAACTGCACCCGTCGCTCAAGGCCGTGCTGTGCATCGATATGCTGATGGGTCGCGTCGAGTTCATCGCTGCGCTGGTGCTGGTGTATCCGCACACATGGTTCGGCAAAAGGAGGAACGCATGAGGGCAGTGTTCGTCGGTGCCAGCAGCACCACACAGGCGACCGCGGCGATGTTGCTGCAGCGTGGGCACGAGGTGGTGATCATCGAGTGCGTCAAGGAAAAGATCGACAGCGTTTCCGAGACCCTCGATTGCGGTTACCTGCATGGCGACGGCAGCCGGCCCTTGGTGCTTCGCGAGGCCGACCCCGAGCACACCGAGCGGCTGTTCTGCCTGACGAACAACGACCAGTCGAACATCCTGGCCAGCCTGGTCGGCCGCACGCTCGGCTTCAAGCATGTGGTGTGCAAGATCCAGGATGCCGAATTGATTCACCTGTGCATCGAACTGGGGCTCGAGGATCTGATCATCCCGTCGCAGACCATCGGCCGCAACCTGGCCGACATGTTCGAGGGGCAAGACCCCGGCGACCTGTCTGCCAAGATCCGCGGCGATGCGCGATTGTTTTCTTTCGTCGTCAAGGGGAACGAGGCCGGTGCACTGCAGGATTTGGCCCTGCCGGCCCACACGCGCGTGGTCTGCCTCTATCGTGGCGACCGCTTCGCATTGCCTGATGACGGCAGTATCCTGAAAGTCGGCGACGAGGTGGTTCTCGTCACCGACGAAGGTGGACGTGCAAAGCTGGAGGCGCGCTGGGCGCCAATAGCCGACGAGTAAGTCTGAACCGGACCGCGGCGACGCGGCAAGCGGCCAACGGGAGGAACGATCATGTCAAAGTCGGCGCCGGCAAGGACGGCCGATCTGTCTCTCGCAAGCGTGCCGGCGTTCTGGCCGATGGCCATGGCGGCTGCGCTGTGGGAGCAGGGGGCGGAACTGCTCGTGAAGAACCTGAAGTTCGTCGAAGAGGACATCAAGATCCACGCGGAACTGCGGCCGAAGCTGGCCACGCCGAACACGGTGCGGCTCGATCTGCGCACCATGGTGTTACGCGACTACGGAAAGCCAGGTGGCATTCCCACGCTCGTCGATGCACCGCATGCCGGTCACACGGCCATGATCGCCGACTACCACAAGGGACAGAGCCTGATCGAGACACTGCTGGCCAATGGCATCGGCCAAGTTGCGCTGACCGACTGGAAGGCGGCGACCCTTGACATGAAGGATCTCGAAATCGACAACTACTTGGCCGAGGTGATCGTCGCCATCGACGACCTCGGCGGGCGCGTGAACCTCGTGGGCCTGTGCCAGGGTGGTTGGGTCGCCGCGATGATTGCGGCACGCTTTCCCGAAAAGGTGCATTCGCTCGTGCTGGCGGGCGCGCCCATAGACACCGATGCCGGCGACGGGCCCATCAAGCGCATGGTGCATGCATCGCCCGTATCCTTCTACAACGAACTGGTCGATCTCGGCGGCGGTCTGATGAAGGGCAAGTTCATGCTCCAGGGCTGGAAGAACATGCACTCTGAAGAGCGCTATGTCCAGGATCACGTGGACCTCTACGAACATATCGACGACCCCGTCTACATTGCCAAGCAGGAGGCTTTTGAGAGCTGGTACGAGAACCCGATCGACCTGCCGGGGCGTTGGTATCTTCAGGTCATCACGCAGCTGTTCAAGGAGAACCGCCTGGCGAAAGGCAAGTTTGTCGGACTGGGCCGAAAGCTCGATCTGCGTGACATCAAGTGTCCGGTCTACCTACTGGCGGGCGCGGACGACGACATTACGACGCCCGAGCAGGTTCTCGATGCCGCCAAATACCTGGGTACGCCGAACGAGCGGATCGTGCGAAAGACAGTGCCGGGCGGCCATATCGGGCTGTTCATGGGGGCACGGACGCTGAATGAGCACTGGCCGGTCATTGCGCGATGGATCAGGGCACAGAAGCAGTGACCACGGTGGCTCGCCGGTCGTGTGCATCGAACCGCAACTGCAACACTGCGGCTCGATATGCGACTCGGAGCGACCCCACGCACAGTTGCTTTCGCGCTGTGGATGCCCGGCGTGCAGGGCCTTCACGCCATGCCGCAGGCCAATTCCTGGCTAGTTCGTGACGCGGGAAATCATCGACAGCTTCTCGCGCGTGTCACCCACAGGCATCGCCACCGGCGTCTTGCAGCGCGGGCCATGACTTCTGCCGCGCACGTCGGTGCTGACCTGCGCCGTCTCATCGCTCCAGTGGATCTCGCCGCTCTTGGCCTTGGCGCGACGCTCGATCGCGGGGTACTCCTGATTAAGCCACTGCGGCACCGCCTCGATCCGCTACTCGTAGGCACGCTTGATGGGCCTTTGCGGCGTGAGACAGCTAATCGTGCGCCCAAACCGATTGCTACGGCGGCGCCATGATCTGCGGGCGAGGCTGGCCACAGATCACCTCTCCCAACAACCTGCATCGCTGCGCGTAGGCGGGAGGCTCGAGCTGAAGGGTGACGTGACGGATCTCGAACCGCGCGTGCAGTTCGTCTTCCGCCCGGCCTAGCAGTGCGGCCATGGCTGCGGTCGGGTCGATCAACTCCAGGTGGGCGGTCAACGCGACCTGCGAGGTGCCCATGGCCCAGATGTGCAGGTCATGCACGCCGCTCACGTTCGGCAGGCCGAGCAAGAGGCTGTGCACCGCTTCGGGATCGATGCCTTCGGGCACACCGTCGAACAGCAGATGTAGCGATTGCCTGAACAGGTTCCACGTGCCGACCACGATCACCACGGCGATGACCAGACTCATGACGGGGTCGATCCATAGGTAGCCCGACCACAGGTACAGCGCGCCGCCGATCACCACGCCCAGCGACACCAGCGCGTCGGCCGCCATATGCAGGAAGGCGCCGCGGATGTTGAGGTCGCTCTTGCGTCCGCGCATGAACAGCAACGCGGTGGCCGTGTTGATGACGATGCCCACGCCGGCCACCGCGATGATGGTCCACCCTTCGGTGGCTTCAGGCGACTGCAGCCTGTGGGCCGCCTCCCAGGCCAGTGAGCCCATCGCCACCAGCAGCAGCAAGGCGTTCGCGAATGCAGCCATGATCGAGCCGCGCTTCCAGCCATAGGTGTGTCGCGCATCCGGTCGCAGTTTGCCGGCCAGCGCGCCGCCCCAGGCCAGTACCAGGCCTGCTATATCGCTGAGGTTGTGACCCGCATCGGCAAGCAAAGCCAGCGAGTTGATCTTCCAGCCGTAAAAGGCCTCGACCGCGACGAAGGCGATGTTCAGCGCGATGCCGATGCCGAATGCGGCATTGAAGTCGACGCTCGCGCCGTCGTGCGCGTGGCCATGCCCGGCAGTCACGGACGACACCCCAGCGCGGCACGGTCAAGCTGTGCGACACGGCGGTGTCGGGCACCGAAGTTCAGGCCGACAGCCACTGTTCGACCTTCTCGCGGCTGGGCACGCCACCGGCGTGCACCACCTTGCCGTCGATGACCACACCCGGCGTGCTCATCACGCCGTAGCCCGCGATCTGGCGCATGTCCTCGACCTTGTCCAAATTGATCGGCACGCCCTTGTCCTTGGCGACCTGGTCGATCAGCGCCGCGGTCGTCTTGCATTTGGTGCAACCGCTGCCGAGTATCTTGATGTCCATGGTGTTCCTCCAGTTCAGGTTTGATTGACTTTGCGCTCACAGCACGGCGTTGAAGACATAGCCGACGAGCAGGATGCCTGCGCCGACCACGCCGATGAAGGTGGCGATCAGCCGCAGCTTCAGCACCTTGCGCAGGATGATCATCTCCGGCAGCGACAGCGCGATCACGCTCATCATGAAGGCCAGCACGGTGCCCAACGCCGCACCTTTGACCAGCAGCGCCTGCACGATGGGGATGACCCCCGCCGCATTGGTGTACATCGGAATGCCCACCAGCACCGCCAGCGGCACCGACCACCAGGCTTCCTTGCCCATGAAGCTGGCCATGAAGTCCTGCGGCACATAGCCGTGGATGCCCGCGCCGATGGCGATGCCGGCCAGGATGTAGGGCCAGACCTTGCCGACGATCTCGCGCACGCTGTCGAAGCCGGCTTCGATGCGTTCGGCCAGGCTCATGCCGCCCTCGGCTGCGCTGGCCTGCACGCGCGGCATGTCGCGCACCCAATCCTCGAGGTGGGCCTCCATCCTCAGCCGGCCGATGACCCAACCCGCGACGATGGCCACCGACAGGCCCAGGCCCATGTACAGCAGCGCGATCTTCCAGCCGAAAAGGGCGAACAGCAGCGTCAGCGCCACTTCGTTGATCATGGGCGCCGCGATCAGAAACGAGAAGGTGACGCCGAGCGGCACACCGGCCTGCACGAAGCCGATGAACAAAGGCACCGCCGAGCACGAGCAGAAAGGGGTGACGATACCCAGGCCGGCCGCCATCACGTTGGCCACGCCCTGCGTCCTGCCGGCCAGCAGCGCGCGCGTGCGTTCGGGCGTGAAGTAGGAGTTGACCATGCCCATCGTGAACACGATGCCGGTGAGCAGCAGCAGCACCTTGGGCGTGTCGTAGAAGAAGAACTCGAGCGCGCCGCCGAGATGGCTGGCCGGGTCCACCGGCAGCAGCGCCACCAGCGCCTTCGCACCGGGCAACAGCGATTCGTACAGTAGCAGCCAGACGACGGCTGCCAGCAACAGGAACAGCCGCGGATTGCGGCGGGGCAGCTTCATGCTCAGTTCGGTCATTTGATGTGTCCTTCCTCATGGAGACGAAGAACACCCGAAAAGGATGCAGCCCTGCACGAGGCTGCCACTTGATGCAGGTCAGGCCGGCGCCTTTTCAACCCTGCTGAGTAGGGCACACCGCATGCGTCCGGATTGCGTCCCGCGGAGTGGTGTAACTCTGTGAGCCCGAGAGGGCTGAAGCACGCGGTACTCAGCGCTGGATTGCAGACATCCGAGTCGGTGCATTCTCGGTCAAGCTTTGCAAGCCTTCAAGCTGCATGTAGCGCCGGTTCAGACTCCACTCGTCGTTTTGCTCCAGCAGCATGGCGCCGACGAGTCTTGTGATGGCCGCGTCGTTGGGGAAGATGCCCACGACGTTGGTGCGCCGCTTGATCTCGGCATTCAACCGCTCCAGCGGGTTGGTGCTGTGGATCTGCAGCCAGTGCGCCCTGGGAAAGTCCATGTACGACAGCACCTCGTGCTCGGCACCGTCCATCAACTTCGCCAGCTTGGGCATCGACGTTCGGAACTGATCGGCCACGACACGCCACTGCGCATGAGCGGCCTTCGCTGTTTCCTGGGCGAAGGCCGTGGCGATGGCCGCGCTGACCATGCGCCGCTGCGTCTTGTTGGCGTGCGCCAGCGCGTTGCGCATGAAGTGCACCCGGCAGCGCTGCCAGGTCGCTTTCAGCACCTTGGCCGCGGCCGCCTTCAGCCCCTCGTGGGCATCGGAGATCACCAGGCGCACCCCGCGCAGGCCGCGGCGCATCAGGCTGCGCAAGAACTCCGTCCAGAAGGTCTCGGCCTCGCTGGGGCCGACCTTCATGCCGATCACCTGGCGCTGGCCCTCGGTATTGACCGCCACCGCCACTATCACGGCCACGCTGACGATCGAGCCGGCCTCGCGCGTCTTCACGTAGGTCGCGTCGATCCACAGGTAGGGCCAGTCGCCCTCGATGGGGCGGTTCAGGAACTGCCCCACCTTCTCGTCCAGTTCGGCGCACAGCCGGCTGACCTGACTCTTGGAGATGCCGCTCATGCCCATGGCCTTGACCAGATCGTCCACCGAGCGGGTGGACACGCCGTGGATGTAGGCCTCCTGGATGACGGCAGCCAATGCCTTCTCGGCCATGCGCCGCGGCTCCAGGAAGGCCGGGTAGTAGCTGCCCTGGCGCAGCTTGGGGATCTTCAGCTCCAGCGTGCCGGCACGGGTCTCCCAGGGCCGGTCGCGGTAGCCGTTGCGGCTGTTGACGCGCTGGGTGCTCTTCTCGTCGTAACCGGCACCGCACAGCGTGTCGGTCTCCAGCTCCATCAGCCGCTGCGCGGCGAACTGCACCATCTGACGCAGCACGTCGATGTCGGCGCCTTTGTCGGCCAGCTCGGCCAGTGCCATAGTTGCGTTGGTCATCGTGAACTCCAATTCGTGGATCAAGGTTGTGATTCGCACCTCAACCCTATCCCGGAATCACGATGACCACCCCGAACAGGATGGCCGCCGCAGCGCGGCAAGCCGCTTCGGGCTACGCCCTACGCGTCTTGCCGCACTGCGAAGAACTTACACCACTTGCTGGGACGCAGCCGTCGTCTTCAATTGGAGGCTTGGTCACAGGGCACCGGGTTGCTCTGGCGTCTGCTGCCAGGCGACGATTCCTTCAAGGTCGCGTAGGTTGTGCCTATCGCCAAGCGCTGCCG
>JAHECC010000147.1 GCA_024641965.1 Rubrivivax sp. | reverse complement strand
CGATCGCCGATGCTGCGCAGGCATTGACCGGCGGCATCACGGCGGGCTGCAAGCTGCTGGTGGGGGGGCTCGGTGGAGGTGCGGCATTGGCACAGCATTTCTGTGCCATTCTCGTCGGCCAGTTCGAGCGCGACCGCCCCGGCTTGGCAGCGCTGGCATTGACGAACGAGGCGCGCGAAGACGTCTTCGCGCGCCAAGTGCAGGCGCTCGGCCAGCAAGGCGACGTGCTCGTGTTGATCGATCCGCTGGCGCAGGAAGGTCTGTTGCAAGCCTGCATCGAGGCAGCCCATGCGCGGGACATGAACGTCGTCGTGCTGGGCGCACGCAGTGCGCCGACGCTGCGCGACGTGCTGGGCGAGGCCGACGTGCTGGTTGCGGTGCCGCACGACCGCGCGGCACGCGTGATTGAAATGCAACTGCTGATACTGCATTGCCTGTGCGACGCAGTGGATCTGCAACTTATGGGAGAACAGGACCCGACATGACAACTCAGAACTTGCCCGCTGCACGGGCTGCGCGACTGCGCTTCGGCCGCATCGTCATAACCAGCCTGGCGCTGTGCGGCGTGCTTGGCGGCTGTGTGGCAGCCATGGGCGGTGCGATGGTCAGTGGATCGCTGCTGGCGGTGGATCGCCGCACCACCGGCACCCAGGTGGACGACCAGAGCATCGAGCTGCGCGCCTCGACGGAGGTACCCGGGGCCATCGGCGACAAGGGCAACATTTCGGTCACCAGCTACAACCGCGTGCTGTTGCTCACCGGCGAGGTGCCCACCGACGCAGATCGCGCCAAGGCCGGCGCCAAGGCCGCGAAGATCGAGAATGTGCGCGCGGTGCTGAACGAACTGGCCGTGATGCCGAACGTGTCGATCAGCCAGATCACCACCGACAGCATCACCACCGGCAAGGTCAAGGCCGCTTTCATCGACACGCCCGAACTGCAGGTCGCGTCGATGAAGGTCGTCACCGATCGTGGCGCGGTCTACCTGATGGGCCGCGTGACCGACGCCGAGGCCGCGCTGGCGACCAATGTCGCGCGCAGTGTCGGCGGCGTGAAGAAGGTGGTGAAGGTGTTCGAGATCATCACGCCGGCCGAGCTGGCCGCCATGCCGCTGGCGCCGGTGGACACGCCGGCCAGCGCACCCGCAGCGAAGAAGTAGCGCGCGCCGGGCTCAGCGGCGCAGCCGCCGCATCAGGCTGGAGCTGTCCAGGCGGCCGCCTCCGGCCTGTTGCACGTCGGCGTAGAACTGCTCGACCAGGGCGGTCACCGGCAGCGTGGCGCCGTTGCGCCGCGCCTCGTCGAGCACCAGGCCGAGGTCCTTGCGCATCCAGTCCACCGCGAAGCCGAAGTCGAAGCGGTCCTCGATCATGGTCGGGCCGCGGTTGTCCATCTGCCAGCTCTGCGCCGCGCCCTTGCCGATGACCTCCAGCACCTGCTTCATGTCCAGCCCGGCCCGCTCGCCAAAGGCGATGGCCTCGGCCAGGGCCTGCACCAGCCCGGCGATGCAGATCTGGTTGACCATCTTCGCCAGCTGACCGGCGCCGGCGTCGCCGACCCGCGTCACCGCGCGCGAAAAGGCCATCGCCAGCGGCCGCATGGCGTCGAACGCGGCCTGCTCGCCGCCGCACATCACGGTGAGCGCGCCATTCTCTGCGCCGGCCTGGCCGCCGGAGACGGGTGCGTCGATGAAGTGCAGGCCATGCTCCCTGGCGTCGGCATGCAGTTCCCGCGCCACCGCCGCCGATGCGGTGGTGTGGTCGACGAACACGGCGCCGCCGGCCATGCCGGCAAAGGCGCCGTCGGGGCCCAGCACCACGCTGCGCAGGTCGTCGTCGTTGCCGACGCAAGCGAACACGAATTCGGCACCCGCAGCCGCCGCAGCCGGTGTCGCAGCGCGCTCGCCACCATAGGTGGCCTGCCATTCGGCTGCCTTGGCCGGACTGCGGTTGTAGACGGTGACGCGGTGGCCGGCACGGGCCAGATGGCCGGCCATCGGATGGCCCATCACGCCCAGGCCAAGGAAGGCCACGCGGCGCGGGGGAATGGAGTCGTAGGTTTTTTCGCTCATGGGCGAAGTATGCCGAACCCATCAAGCGTTCGCCCGGGAACCGGCTTTGCCGGGCCGCGGGTGTCTCCCCCTGGGGGGACGGCGATGCCGCTGCGGGAGCGATCAGACGATCTGCAGATGCTCGGTTCCCGAAGCCAGGTCGGGGTTGCGCGCACGATTGCTGTGCAGCTTGATCTGCAGGCGCAGGTCGTTCAGCGAATCGGCATTGCGCAGCGCATCCTCGTAGCTCACGGAGTTGGCCTCGTACAGGTCGAACAGCGCCTGGTCAAAGGTCTGCATGCCGAGCTCGCGCGAGCGCTTCATCAGTTCCTTGATCTCGCCGACCTCGCCCTTGAAGACCATGTCGGCCACCAGCGGCGTGTTCAGCATGACCTCCACCGCGGCGATGCGGCCCTTGCCCTCCTGGAGCGGCAACAGCCGCTGCGACACCAGCGCCTTCAGGTTCAGCGACAGGTCCATCAGCAGCTGGGCCCGGCGTTCCTCGGGGAAGAAATTGATGATGCGGTCCAGCGCCTGGTTGGTGCTGTTGGCGTGCAGCGTGGCCAGGCACAGGTGGCCGGTCTCGGCGAAGGCCACGGCGTGGTCCATCGTGTCGCGGTCGCGGATCTCGCCCATCAGGATCACGTCCGGAGCCTGGCGCAGCGAGTTCTTCAGCGCCGGCGCCCAGTCGTCGGTGTCTATGCCGACCTCGCGCTGCGTGACGATGCAGTTCTTGTGCGGGTGCACGAACTCCACCGGGTCCTCGATCGTGATGATGTGGCCGTAGGAATGTTCGTTGCGCCAGTCGACCATCGCCGCCAGCGAGGTGCTCTTGCCAGAGCCGGTGGCGCCGACGAAGATGACCAGCCCGCGCTTGGTCATGGCCACGTCCTTCAGCACCTTGGGCAGGTTCAGCCCATCGAGCGTCGGCAGTGTCGCCGGGATGGTGCGGAACACCAGGCCCACCTGACCCTGCTGCATGAAAGCATTCACACGGAAGCGCCCTACGCCCTGCGGTGAGATCGCGAAGTTGCACTCCTTGGTCTTCTCGAACTCGGCCGCCTGCTTGTCGTTCATCACCGCGCGCGCAAGCTGCAGCGTGTGCTGTCCGGTCAGTGCCTGGGGGCTGACCTTGGAGATGCGCCCGTCGACCTTGATCGCCGGTGGAAACTCCGCCGTCAGGAACAGGTCGGAGCCACTGCGCGCCAGCATCAGACGCAGCAGGTCGTTGACGAACTTCGAGGCTTGATCGCGTTCCATGCGGCGTCCTTTATTCGGTCAGGCAGGGAAGTTCTGGTGATGCGTTCCGGGTCACCCAGGAAAATTCTCAGGGAACTTGGCCTTCGACCGCGCTTCCATCGGCGAAATGATGTTGCGCCGCACCAGGTCGGAAAGATTCTGGTCCAGCGTCTGCATGCCCAGGTTGGACCCGGTCTGGATCGACGAGTACATCTGCGCGATCTTGTTCTCGCGGATCAGGTTCTTGATGGCCGAGGTAGCGAGCATGATCTCGTGCGAGGCCACGCGCCCCGAGCCGTCTTTCAACTTGCACAGCGACTGCGAGATCACCGCCACCAGCGACTCCGACAGCATGGCGCGCACCATGTCCTTCTCGGCGGCGGGGAAGACGTCGACCACGCGGTCCACGGTCTTGGCCGCGCTGCTGGTGTGCAGCGTGCCGAACACCAGGTGGCCGGTCTCGGCGGCGGTCAGCGCCAGGCGGATGGTTTCCAGGTCGCGCATTTCACCGACCAGGATCGCGTCCGGGTCCTCGCGCAGCGCCGAGCGCAGTGCATTGTTGAAGCTCATCGTGTGCGGGCCGACCTCACGCTGGTTGATCAGGCACTTCTTGCTCTCATGCACGAATTCGATCGGGTCTTCCACCGTCAGCACGTGGCCGTATTCGTTTTCGTTGAGGTGATTCACCATCGCCGCCAGCGTGGTGCTCTTGCCCGAGCCGGTGGGCCCGGTGACGAGAACGATGCCGCGCGGTTTCAGGGACAGGTCGGCAAAGATCTTGGGCGCGTTGAGTTGCTCCAGCGACAGGATCTTGCTCGGAATGGTGCGGAACACCGCGCCGGCGCCCCGGTTCTGGTTGAAGGCGTTGACGCGAAAGCGCGCCAGTCCCTGGATTTCGAAGCTGAAGTCGCACTCCAGCACGTCTTCATAGTGCTTTCGCTGGCCGTCGCTCATGATGTCGTACACCATCGCATGCACCTGCTTGTGCTCGAGCGGCTCGATGTTGATGCGCCGCACGTCGCCATGCACCCGGATCATCGGCGGCAGGCCGGCAGACAGGTGCAGGTCGGAGGCCTTGTTCTTGACCGAGAAGGCCAGCAGTTGCGTGATGTCCATGGGTGTGGGGGCGCCCTCGAAAGCGATAAGCTCGGGGCATTATGGCCAGCATCGAAGCGAAGTTACAGGAACTGCGACAGCGCATCGCACGGGCCTGTCACGACGCGGGCCGGAGCGCGCAAAGCGTCACGCTGTTGGCGGTGACCAAGACCTTCGACGCAACATATGTGCGCCAGGCCTTCGATGCCGGGCAGCGCGAGTTCGGCGAGAACTACGTCCAGGAAGCACTGGCCAAGATGGCCGAACTGGCGCCGCTGCGCGCCGAGATGCAATGGCACCTGATCGGCCCGCTGCAGAGCAACAAGACCCGCGTGGTGGCCGAGAACTTCGACTGGGTGCATTCGGTCGACCGCCTGAAGATCGCGGCGCGGCTGGCCGAACAGCGCCCTGCCGGCCTGCCGCCGCTGCAGTTGTGCCTGCAGGTCAACATCAGCGGCGAAGCCAGCAAGAGCGGCCTGCTGCCGGAGGAAGTGGCGGAAGTAGCGCAGGCCGTGGCGGCGCTGCCGCGCGACAAGGTGGTGTTGCGCGGGCTGATGGCGATCCCGGAACCGGCTGCGGACTCCGAGTCGCAGCGAGTCCCGCACCGGGCATTGCGTGAACTGCTGTCAGACCTGATCGACACCGGCCTGAAGCTCGACACGCTGTCGATGGGCATGAGCGCCGACATGGACGCCGCGGTGGCCGAAGGCGCAACCATCGTGCGCGTGGGCACCGCGATCTTCGGCCATCGTCAGCTTTAGCTGTCAGCGCCCCGCGAGCCTTCGAGCGGCCAGCGCGGAACCGCCGTTGCCGGGCCGCTGCGGGGTGGGTCAATTCAAGTACATGCCCAGATAGCGCCGGCCGCGGCTGACCGCGGCCGCGTCGGGACAGACATCGAACCATTCGACAAGCTGCAGCCGTGCCTTCTCGCGCCATTCGTCCCTGTCGCGCATCACCACTTCGAGCAGCTGGTCGAAAGCGGCGTTGAAGTCCCCTTCATAGACCTGCAATGCGGCCAGCGCAAAGCGCGCCTCGAAGTCCTTTGAGTTCGCCGCGATGCGTTCGGCCAGGGCCTTCGGGTCGCCGTCGGGCCGATTTTTCGCCAACTGGATGCGCTTGAGCAGCGCGGCATGCCGGTCGTTGCGCGACGCCTGTGGTACCGCCTCGAGCAGCTGCGTGGCATCGTCGAAAGCGGCACGGTCGAGCAGGCGTGTGGCCAGGTCAATCGCCACCTCGGCGTTGGCGGGTTCGAGCGACAGCGCGTCACGCAGCATCGCTTCGGCCGCGCCCGCATCGGGAGCCTCGGCGGCATCCCGGCGCAGCGCTTCGGCTTCGGACATCTGCTCGCCGATGTGCTTGTCGAGAAAGGCGCGTACCTGCGCTTCCGGCAGTGCGCCCATGAACTGGTCCACCGGCTTGCCGCCGATGAACAGCACCACCAGCGGAATGCTGCGGATCTGCAGCGCGGCCGAGATCTGCGGCGCCTCGTCGGTGTTCAGCTTGGCCAGCACGAAGCTGCCGCCATAGGCCTGCACCAGCTTTTCGAGCACGGGTTTCAGGTTGCGGCAGGGTGCGCACCAGGGAGCCCAGCAATCCACCAGCACCGGCACATCGAGCGAGCGCTCTAGCACGGTGCGGCGGAAATCGGCTTCGGTAACGTCGAAGGACAGGTCAGTGTCGGGCGATTGTGGGTTCATGCCTTGAATGTCGGGGTTGTAGGGATCAGCACAAGAGGCGGCATGAGGCCGATCAGTTCAGCTTCACGCCGAGCCGGGTGATCACCGGGCCCCAGCGCTTGACGTCGGCGTCGATGGCACGCTGGAAATCGGTGCTGCTGCCACCGACGACGGTCAGGCCCTGCGCGGCCAGTGCCTGCTGCACGGCCGGGTCCTGCAGCACCGCGTTGGCGTCGGCATTGATCTTCTGCACCACCGCATCGGGCGTGCTGGACGGCACGACGTAGCCGTTCCAGGCCAACGATTCGACGTTCTTGTAACCGGCATCGGCCAGTGTCGGCAGATCCTTCAGGCTGTCGGGCCGCTGCGCGCTGCTCACGGCCAGCAGCCGCACCTTGTTGTTGCGCACATGCGGCAGCAGTGCGGGTGCCACCATGAAGGTGACATCGGCCTCGCCCTGCGCCACCGCCATGGCGGCCGGCGGCGAGCCGTTGTAGGGCACATGCGTGGCCTTCAGGCCGGCCTCGCTGAGGAACAGCTCCATCGTCAGGTGCGCGGAGCTGCCGTTGCCAAGCGATGAATAGTTCATCTTTCCGTCCTGCGCCTTGGCCCAGGTGACGAAGTCGGCGACGGTCTTGGCCTGCACCTTGTCCACGCTCACGGCCAGCACGTTCGGCTGGCTGGTGGTCATGATCACCGGCACCAGGTCCTTGGCCGGGTCGTAGGGCATCTTGCTGTACAGGAAGGGCGCAAAGGCGATGGGGCCGTTGAAGCCGATGGCCATGGTGTGGCCGTCGGTGGACTTGGCGGCCACGTCCAGACCGAGCATGCCGCCCGCACCGGGCTTGTTCTCGATCACCACCGGCTGGCCCCAGCGCGCGGCGAGCTTGTCGCTCATCAGGCGTGCGATCAGGTCGAGCGAACTGCCCGGCCCGGTGGGCACGACGATCTTCACCGGCTTGGTCGGCCAGGCGGGTTGGGCGACGGCGGTGCCCGCGGCCAGAGCCAGCAGGGCGACGGACAGGAGATGGCGGCGTTGCATGGTGTCTTTCGTTGATCGATCAAGTCGCGCATCTTAAGGACAAAGGTGGAATGCGCGGGTTCGCCCCGGTGGCCGCGGGCTGGCTACACTCGCCGCATGAACCCTTCGCGCATTGCCTTCATCGGTGGCGGCAACATGGCCGGGGCGCTCATCGGCGGGCTGCTCGAGGCCGGGCGAGCGCCCAAGTCGATCCATGTGGTCGAGCCCTTCGAAGCGCAGCGCCAGCGACTGGCGGAACTGTTCGAGATCAACGCCAGTGCAACAGCCGATGCCAGCCTGGCCGATGCGGATCTGGTGGTCTGGGCCGTCAAGCCGCAGTTCTTCTCCGAGGCCGCCGCGCCCTGCAAGGCCTGGGTGTCGGGTGCGCTGCAACTCAGCGTGATGGCCGGCGTGCGCAGCAACGCCATTCAGCGAGCCACCGGCAGCGAGCGCGTGGTGCGTGCCATGCCGAACACGCCGGCACTGATCGGCCAGGGCATTGCCGGGCTGTTTGCGCGCGATGTGGTGAGCGACGCCGAGCGTGTCGCCGTCGAACGTGTGCTGGCGCCGACCGGCGCGTTGATGTGGGTGGCGGGCGAGGACGATCTGGATGCCGTGACGGCCCTGTCCGGCTCGGGCCCAGCCTATGTGTTCTATTTCGCCGAGGCCATGGTGCAAGCCGCGGTGGCCATGGGGCTGAGTCCGGCACAGGGGCGCACGCTGGCCCTGGCCACTTTCACTGGCGCGGCGGCACTGGCGCAGCAATCGACCGAGCCGCTAGAACTGCTGCGCGAACGTGTCACCTCCAAGGGCGGCACCACCCATGCCGCGCTGCAATCGCTGCAGGCCGACGACGTGGGCGAGTCCATCGTCAAGGCGCTGCGCGCCGCCCAGCAGCGCGCGCGCGAACTCGGCGAAGCGACGTGATCAGCGCAGCGCGAGGTCCAGCACCACACCGGCAAATACACTGAAGCCGAGCCAGTGGTTCTGGCGAAAGGCCTTGAAACAACCGTCGCGCGTGCGTGTGTGGATCAAGGTGTAGTGCCAGATCGCCTGCAAGCCGGCCGCCGCGATGCCGAGCAAATAGACCTTGCCAAGGCCGAGCGTCAGCCCCAACCAAGCCCATGACAACAGGTAGGCGGCGTAGAAGCCCATCACCGCCGCCACGTCGAAGCGGCCGAGCGTCAGCGCCGAGGTCTTGATGTCCAGGCGCACGTCGTCGTCGCGGTCGACCATCGCGTACTCGGTGTCGTAGGCCAGCACCCAGAACAAGTTGCCCAGCAGCAGCCACCAGGCCTGAGCCGGTACGGCTGCGCCAACGGCGGCCCCGCCCCAGTCGCTGCCGCCGAGCGCGGCGGCAAAGGCCATCGGAATGCCGAAGCTGAAAGCCACGCCCAGCACCGCCTGCGGCATGGCCAGCACGCGCTTGGCGAAGGGGTAGCCGATCGACACCAGCAAGCCCGCCACCGACAGTTGGACTGCCGCCGGATTGGTGCTCAGCACCAGCACGAAGGCCAGCAGCGCCAACCCGGCACCGAGCCACAGCGCCTCGGCAACCGATACCGCGCCACTGGTCACCGGGCGATGGGCCGTGCGCTTGACGTGGCGGTCGAACTCGCGATCGGCGACGTCGTTGACGCAGCAGCCGGCGCTGCGCATGAGGATCGTGCCGAGCACGAACACCGCCAGCAGATGCCAGCCCGGAAAGCCGTCCGCCGCAATCCACAGCGCACTCAGGCTCGGCCACAGCAGCAGCAGCCAGCCGGCGGGGCGGTCCCAGCGGATCAGGTCGAGGTACAGCGCCAGGCGCGATGTCGGAGCTGGCAGCGCCGTCATGTCGTTGGCCTTCTCAGCTGTCCAGATGCTTCTGGAACACCAGCCCCGCATGCTCGCGCAGCGCGTGGAACTTGATCTTCGGCCAGTTGGCCTCGATCGCGCGCAGCTCGGGCGCGTATTCCACCAGCACGGTCGGCGCGTCCACCGCGTCGTAGGCCACGCGGTGCTGGTTGGCGTCGATGAAGCGCTGCAGTTCCTTCGCGCCGCCCTGGTCGGCCGGGCAGCTGACCCAACGCGCCACCTGGAAGCGGCTGGGCAGGATGCGCGCCTTGACGCCGTATTCATGCTCCAGCCGGTGCGCCACCACCTCGAACTGCAGTTGCCCGACCGCGCCGAGCAGCAGTACCGAGCCGGCCAGCGGGCGGAACACCTGGATCGCACCTTCCTCGCCGAGTTGCGTCAGCCCGGCCTTGAGCTGCTTGGTGCGCAGCGGGTCGGCCACCTCGACCGAGCGGAACATCTCCGGCGCGAAGAAGGGCAGCCCGGTGTACTGCAGCGCTTCGCCTTCGCTGAGCGTGTCGCCGAGCTGCAGCACGCCGTGGTTCGGGATGCCGATGATGTCGCCGGCATAGGCCTCGTCGAGCAATTCGCGGCGCTGGCTCAGGAAAGACACCACGGTGTTCGGCCGCAGCTCCTTGCCCGAGCGCACCACCTTCAGCCGCATGCCGCGCTCGAAGTGGCCGCTGGCCACGCGCAGGAAGGCGATGCGGTCGCGGTGCGCCGGGTCCATGTTGGCCTGGATCTTGA
>JAHECC010000335.1 GCA_024641965.1 Rubrivivax sp. | reverse complement strand
AGCCCGGGCACCAGCCTGCACGCCTCGGCAGTGCCCGACCCACTCTACGGCCGTGGCGCGGACGGGTGAGCCGTGCCGGGATAACATGTCAGGCAAGGCCAGTATGCGGCAAGAAGTTTTGCCTTTTCGAACCCTGACCACACCACCCAACGGTTGAAGCCAGAGTCACAGGCATGGCTATCTGCCAGCGGCTGCGCACCGCGCCGCGCATGCCCTCGCAGGCGCGAAGGCAGTCGACCGGCGCATGTCGACCTGCTTGCCGGAACGGCCTCTGGCGGACACATTCACGGAAGGGACGGAACGAATGAAAACCGGAGTCTTCAACTTTCTGGCGCAGGAGCGCGTGCATTTCGGCATCGACGCGGCCCAAGGCATCGCCGCCGAGGTCGCGCAGCGAGGTGTGCAACGCTTGTTCGTCGTCACGAGCAAATCGCTGAACCGCAAGACCACGGCCGTGACGGAGGCGCTGGCGCCGGTGCACGACAAGGTGGTCGGCCTGTTCGACGAATGCATCGAACACACGCCGCGCGACACCGTCATCGCGCTGACCCGTCAGCTGCGCGAGACGCAGGCTGACCTGATCGTCAGCATCGGCGGCGGCACGGTCATCGACACGGTGAAGGTGGCCCTGGTGTGCCTGGCCGAAGGCGTGGACGATGTCGATGCGATGAGCCTGTGGCACATGCGCGTCAACGCCGACGGCAGCCGCCATACGCCGCAGCCGCGCAAGCCGCCATGCCGCCAGATCGCCGTGCCGACCACGCTGTCGGGCGCCGAGTTCAGCGACCTCGGCGGCTGCACCGACACGCGCAACGGCACCAAGCAGGCCTACACCGGCACCTGGATCGGTGCTGCCTCCGTGATCCTCGACCCGCGCATCACCGTGCACACGCCCGAGCGGCTGTGGCTGTCCACCGGCATCCGAGCGGTCGATCACGCGGTGGAATCGCTTTGCTCGATCAACGCGCAGCCGCTGATCGACGCCACCAGCGTGCGCGCGCTGGCGCTGCTGGGCAAGGCGCTGACGCGCTATGCCGAAGATCCGGCCGACCTCGATGCGCGGCTCGATGCGCAGCTCGGCGCCTGGCTGGCGTCGATGGGCATCCGCCGCACCGAGTACGGCGCGAGCCACGGGCTGGGCCATTCGCTGGGCGCCGATTCGGGCGTGCCCCACGGCATTACGTCGTGCGTGCTGCTGCCGACCGTGATGCGCTACAACGCCGAGGTCTGCAAGGCGCAACTTGCCGAGGTGGCGGCGGCGCTGGGTGATGCGAAGCAGCCGGCAGCCGATCAGGTCGAAGCGCTGATTTCGCGCTTGGGTCTGCCCACGCGCATCGGCCAGCTGGGCATCGAGCGCAGCCGGCTCGCCACCATTGCCGAGAAAGGCATGGCGATCCCGTGGGTGCGCACCAACCCGCGCAGCATCGACAAGGTTGAGCAGGTGGTGCAGATCCTCGAGGCCGCATGGTGAGGCGATGGCGGACACATTGAGCCTGGACGGCGTGCGCGCGGCGGCCGAGCGGCTGCGCGGCCAGGTCGTCGACACGCCGTGCCTGCATTCGCGCACGCTGTCGGCGCTGTGCGGCTGCGAGGTGTATCTGAAGTTCGAGAACCACCAGTTCACTGCGTCGTTCAAGGAGCGCGGCGCGCTCAACAAGATGGCGCAGCTGACGCCGGCCGAACGCGCCAAGGGCGTGCTCGCGGTGTCGGCCGGCAACCACGCGCAAGGCGTGGCCTATCACGCGCAGCGCATGGGCATGCCGGCCACCATCGTCATGCCGCGCTTCGCGCCGGAGGTCAAGGTGGCCAACACGCGCCGCTTCGGTGCGACGGTGGTGTTGCAGGGCGACACCTTCGACGATGCGCGGCTGCACGGCCTGGCGCTGGCGCGCGAACACGGGCTGACGCTGGTGCATCCCTACGACGATGTGGACGTCATCGCCGGGCAGGGCAGCATCGCGCTCGAAATGCTGGCCGCACAGCCGGCCATCGACACGCTGGTGATCGCGGTCGGCGGCGGCGGCCTGATCAGCGGCATGGCCACGGCCGCGCGTGCGCTGAAGCCGGAGTTGGAAGTCTTCGGCGTGCAGACCGAACGTTTCCCGGCGGTGTGGAACGCGTTGCACGACGAGCAGCGACCCTTCGAGCTGGCCACCATTGCCGACGGCATTGCCGTCAAGTCGCCCGGCGAGTTGACGCTGCCGCTGATCCGCCAGCAGGTGAAGGACATGCTGCTGGTCGGTGAAGACGACATCGAGCAGGCCATCCTGCTGCTGCTGGAAATCGAGAAGACGGTGGTCGAAGGCGCCGGCGCGGTTGCTCTGGCGGCGCTGCGCAAGCACCGCGAGCGCTTCGCCGGCCGGCACGTCGGCCTGGTGCTGTGCGGCGGCAACATCGAGCCGCTGGTGCTGGCCGAAATCATTCAGCGCGGCCTGGTCAAGTCGGGCCGGCTGGTGCGCCTGCGCTTCGATGTGCGCGATGTGCCCGGCGCGCTGGCCGACGTGGCCGCGGCGCTGGGCGAGCTGGGCGCCAACATCGACGAGGTGCAGCACCAGCGCGCGTTCACCACGCTGTCGGTCGAGCGGGCGCAGATCGAGGTGGTGGTGCAGACGCGCGGCGCGGCGCA
>JAHECC010000334.1 GCA_024641965.1 Rubrivivax sp. | reverse complement strand
GCTGTCGCTGGCGCAGCGGCAGCCGGCCTTCGCGCTGCTCGGCGTGCTCGGGCTGACGGCGCGCGAGCGCCGCGCGCTGGTGCTGGCCGAATGCGCGGCGCTGGGCCTGGCCGGCAGCGCGCTCGGCCTGATGCTCGGCGCGCTGCTCGCCGCGCTGGCCTTGCGCTGGCTGGGCGGCGACCTGGGCGGGGGCTACTTCCCGGGCGTCGCCCCGGCGCTGCGCTGGGACACGCCAGCCGCCATCGGCTTCGCGCTGCTCGGCACCGCCTCGGCGCTGGTCGGCGGCTGGATGCCGGCACGCCGTGCCGAGGCGCTGTCTCCGGCGATGGCGCTGAAGGGCTTGGGCGATGCCGGCGCGCACGCAGTGCCGGCCTGGCCTGGGCTGGCGCTGCTGGGCCTGGGTGTCTTGCTGGCTTTCCTGCCGCCGGTGGCAGGCCTGCCGCTGGCGGCCTACCTGTCGGTGGCAGCGCTGCTCTTCGGCGGCGTGGTGCTGGTGCCGGTCGCCGTGCAGGCACTGCTGGTGTTGCTGCCGGGGTCCAACGATCCGTTGCGCATGCTGGCCGTGCAGCGGGCGCGCTTCCAGCGCCACACGGCAAGCGCTGCAGTGGCCGGCGTGGTCGCCAGCCTGGCACTGTCGGTGGCGCTGACGGTGATGGTCACCAGCTTCCGTGGCGGCGTCGCCGACTGGCTGGACAAGGTGCTACCGGCCGACCTGTACGCGCGCAGCGCCGGCAACAGCGCGACCAGCGAGTTGGCCTGGCTGGACCCTGCCTTCGTCGACGCCGTGGCCGCGCTGCCTGGCGTCGAACGTGTGCAGGGCTCGCGCGTGCGCTCGCTGCAGCTGGCACCGGGGCGACCGCCGGTGGCGCTGATCGCGCGGCCTCTGCCGCAAGCGGAAAAGGCCTTGCCGCTGATCGAGGCGCCGCTACCCGAGCCACCGGGCGAGACCGGCGTGTACCTCAGCGAGGCGGCGGCAATGCTGTATGGGTTGCAGCCCGGCCAGACGCTGCGCCTGCCACTGCGCAGCGCCGCAGGCGAAAGCGACTTGCCTGTGCGCGTGCTCGGCATCTGGCGCGACTACGCGCGCCAATTCGGCGCCATTGCCATCGACCTGGACCAATACCGCCAATTGACCGCTGATGCCCGCATCAACGACCTGGCGCTGTGGTTCGCGCCCGACGCGAACGCAGCGCAGGTGCAGCAGCGGCTGCGCGACCTGGGCGGCGATGGCGGGTTGCTGGAGTTCGCGTCCACGCCCGAATTGCGCGCGATCTCGCTCGCCATCTTCGATCGCAGCTTCGCCGTCACTTACTACCTGCAGGCGGTGGCCATCGCCATCGGGCTGGTCGGAGTGGCCGCCAGCATGTCGGCGCAGGTGCTGGCACGGCGCAAGGAATTCGGCTTGCTCTCGCACCTGGGGCTGACACGCGCGCAGGTCATCGGCGTGGTCGCCGGCGAAGGCGCCGCATGGCTGGCCGCCGGCGCGCTGATCGGGCTGGGCCTTGGGCTGGCGATCAGCGTGGTGCTGGTGCACGTGGTCAACCCGCAGAGTTTTTACTGGACGATGCAGCTGCTGCTGCCCTGGGGCAAGCTGCTGACGCTGTGCGCGGCGGTGCTGCTGGCCGGTATCGGCACGGCGGCCTACAGCGCGCGTGCCGCGGCATCGCGCAGCGCGCTGCTGTCAGTCAAGGAGGACTGGTGACGCGACGCCGCACGTTGCTCAAAGGTCTTGCTCTTGCCGGCGTCTGGCCCGCTGCGGCGCGCGCCGGCGAGGACGAGGCGGTGCGTCGCGGCCGGGTGTTGCAGTTCCCGAGCGACCATGGCGCGCACCTGGGCGCAGCGATCGAGTGGTGGTACGTCACGGGCGACCTGCGTGCCGACGATGGGCAGCGCTTGGGCTTCCAGATCACTTTCTTCCGCAGCCGCACCGGTCTGGCTGAAGACCTGGACAGCCGTTTCGCACCGCGCCACCTGCTCTTCGCCCATGCCGCGCTGACGGAGCTGAAGACGCAGCGCCATCTGCACACGCAGCGCATCGCGCGCTGGTCCGGCGACGAAAGCACGGCACTGGCACGCGCCGCGCTGCGCGATACCGACTTGCGCATGGGGGGCTGGTCATTGCGGCGCCGCGACGTGGATGGCCGCAGCCTGTACGACGCGCGATTCGACGTCGCGAAGGACACTGCGCTCGCCCTTCAGCTGCACGCCACGCAGGCGGTGCTGCTGCAGGGCGATGCCGGTTTCTCGCGCAAGGGGCCGGAAGAAGCCCAGGCCAGCCACTACCTGAGCGAGCCGCAACTGGCGGTGACCGGCACACTGCGGCGCACCGGCCGGGGCCAGGCCGTGCAGGGACGCGCCTGGCTCGACCACGAATGGAGCGATCAGTTGCTGCACCCCGACGCGGTCGGCTGGGACTGGATCGGCATGAACCTGGACGACGGCAGCGCCCTCACCGCCTTCCGCCTGCGCCGCGCTGACGGCAGCAGCCTGTGGTCCGGAGGCAGCTTTCGTTCGGCCGGCGGGGCGATGCAGAGCTTCGACGCCGGCAGCGTGCGCTTCACGCCCGGGCGCGTCTGGGCCAGCCCGACGACCGGTGCGCGCTATCCACTGCAATGGACGATCGACACCCCCGCCGGCCGCTTCGA
>JAHECC010000333.1 GCA_024641965.1 Rubrivivax sp. | reverse complement strand
AATTCGCCTGATCCTGCAGGTCCGCGCCGGGCCGCTATGCTCGGCGCATGACGACCTCTTACTGCATTCTCACCGGCGCGTCGCGCGGCCTCGGTCTGGCCATGGCGCAGCAGTTGCGCGCTAGGGGCGTACAGCTGCTGACGCTGGCGCGCCGGCCGAACCCCGCACTCGATGGCCCCGGCGTCGAACAATGGGCCGTTGACCTGGCGCAGCCGGCCGAAGCCGCGGTGCGGCTGGCGGCCTGGGTGGCGGCGCTGCCGCGTGAGCGCATCGCCTCGCTCACGCTGATCAACAATGCCGCCGGGCTGTCCACGCCGGCACCGCTGGATGTCGGCGATGCGGCCGAGATGAGCGCCGCGCTGCGCGTCGGGCTGGAAGCGCCGCTGCTGCTCAGCGCGGCCTTCCTACGGGCCAGCGACGACCTGACCGTGCCGCGCAAGCTGCTCAACATCTCCTCCGGCCTGGGGCGCCAGGCGATGGCCGGCAGTGCGGTGTACTGCGCCACCAAGGCCGGGCTCGACCACCTCAGCCGCGCCATCGCGCTGGAGCAGGCTTTGCTGCCGAACGGTGCGAAGGTCGTGTCGCTGGCGCCGGGCGTGATCGACACCGACATGCAGGTGCAGTTGCGCGGTGCCGATCCGGCGCTGTTCGCCGAGCGCGCGCGCTTCGTCGGCCTGAAGGAGGGCGGACTGCTCGACAGTGCCGACGCGGCGGCGATCAAGGTGCTGGCCTGGCTCGACCGTGCCGATTTCGGCGCCGAAGTCATCGGTGACGTGCGCAGCGCGACGTAGCTTGGCCAGCGCGGCCGGCCGGCCTGTTCAATGGCCCGATCACGCATGTCGGTGCAGTGCGCTCAGTCGAGTTTCAACTCCCAGGTCTCTCCGACCAGGTCCTTGCCGAAGCTGTGGTGTGCGTCGCTGGACATCAGCCGGTAGCCCGCTTCTTGGTAGATGCCCCGTGCCGCCAGCAGCACGCTGTTGGTCCACAGGCGGATGCATCGGTAGCCGGCCTGGCGCGCGAAGCGCTCGCATTCATTGACCAGCGCCACGCCCAGGCCGAGCCCGCGCGCCGACGGTTCCACCAGCAGCATGCGCAGCTGTGCGATGCCCGGCTCGACCGCCTGGGTCGCTTCCTCGCGGCAACGCACCAGGAACACGCAGCCAATGCGCTGACTGTCGCGCTCGGCGATCCAGCAGGCTTCGCGCTGCGCATCGAACTGCTCGATGAAGCGCGCGGCGATCTGCGCCACCAGCGCCTCGAAGCGCATGTCCCAGCCATACTCCTGCCCATACAGTGCGCCGTGGCGCGATGCGACCCAGCCGATGTCGCCGGGACGATGGCCGCGCAGCACGAAGGCGGCGGTCTTGCGGCGCGCGCCGAGCAGCGTTTCGATGGATGCCATCGCCGCCAGAAGCTGCTGCTGTTGCGCATCGTCCAACGCGGCGAGCAGGGCCGACACCTCGGCCTGGGAGCGGCGGTCCAGCGGCGAGAAGGCGCGGCGGCCGGCGGCATTCAGCGACAGGTGCGTCTGTCGCGCGTCGGTGGGCGAACGACTGGCCTTGACGAGTCCACGCTGCTTGAGGCCGCGCAGCAATCGGCTCAGGTAGCCGGCGTCGAGATCGAGCCTGCGCGCCAGTTCGGTGGCGGTGGTGTCGTCGTGGGCATGCGCCAGCTCCCACAGAAGGCGCGATTCGGCCAGCGAGAAGCGTGTGTCGTGCAGGCCTTCGTGCAGCACGCCGATGCGGCGCGTGTAGAAGCGGTTGAACTCGCGCAGAGCGGCAATGCGTTCGGCGGGGACGGACATCGGGGCGAGCTCCCGGCAGCGTGTTGGCAAGCTGATACTTGCTTTTGGCAAGTATAAGATCGCTCCTGATGTCTCGTTGGGCTTGTCGAAACAACTGTATAAACGTACAGTTGTCAGATGGACCCCGTTTCCGTTGTTCCCGTGACCGCCCGGCCGGCCACGCCCGAGAGCCTGCACCCCGCGCTGTGGCGCGCCCACCAGCTGGCGCGCACGCGCACGGCGGTGCTGGGCAGCGGCTTTGCCGCGCTCGACGCCGAGCTGCCCGGCGGTGGCTGGCCGCGCCAGGTGCTCACCGAACTGCTGTTGCCGCACCCCGGCGTGGGTGAGATGCGGCTGCTCGCGCCGGTGCTGGCCGGCATCGCCGCAGGCGCGGTCGGCAGCGCGCGCAGCGTGATGCTGTTCGACCCGCCGGCGCCGCTGTGCGGCTGGGCACTGGCACAACTGGGGGTGGATGCGCAGGCCCTGATCGTCGTGCACGGCCGCGACGGTGCGGTGGGTGCGCGCCACCTGCTGCCCAGCGCCGACCTGCTGTGGGCGCTGGAACAGGCGCTGAAAAGCGGCCAGGTCGGCGCGGTGCTGGCCTGGCTGCCGGTACGACTGCGCGGCGATGCGCTGCGCCGGCTGCAACTGGCGGCGCAGGCGCACGACGGGCCGGCCTTCCTGCTGCGCGACATCGACGCACGCCTGAAGCCCAGCCCGGCGCCGCTGCGCCTGTCGCTGCACAGCGCTGGCATCGATCAGTTGTCGGTGCGCGTGCTCAAGCGCCGCGGCCCGGCGCTGGCGCAGCCGTTGCGCTTGGCGCTGCCGGCCGTGCTGGGCCCCACGCTGCGCGCCCGCGCCGAGGCGGCGCGT
>JAHECC010000146.1 GCA_024641965.1 Rubrivivax sp. | reverse complement strand
GATGTCGCGTCAGGGTCGCGGGCTGTCAGCCAGCCCGGCAAGGTGACCAGCCGGTAACTGCCAGATTGCCGACGCTCGTAGAACGAATTCCAGAATTCACCTATGGCCGTCCGCGTCCGACGTCTGCACGGTTCGAAAGGGCGATTTGCGTCACAAGAGCGCGTTCGTGCACTCGACCACCGCAAGGCGGGCTGAGCATTGGCTGCTACGCCGCCGCCGCCTCGCTCAAGCCCCAGCCAGCGAGCGAGTAGCTGCGCCCATGCACACGCCCCACACCATTGGCCAGCGCCAGCTTGCGTTCGCGCACGTCCTCGACCCAGCGAGGGTTGGCACTTTCGGCCACGGCGTTCGCCAGCTTGCGGCGTCGCTCGATTTCCGGCGTATTGGCGGGCAAGGCTTTGGCCAGCGCAAACGCTCCCGGCTTGAAGCTGCCGTTCTGCACGTGCACGTCGAAGGCCAGTTCGATGCCGAGTTCCGTGTGCAGATCCAGCGTGACCGCGCTGCGGCAGGCGGGCAGGAAGTATTTGTCGTAGGCGCGCTGCATCTGCAGCCTTTTCACGATCGGCTCGTCGCCCAGGCGCGCGAAGGCGTCCTTCCAGTCCGACGGCACGCGGGTCTTGCTGCCGCCGCTGCTGATCGAATCGGCCCAGGCGACCTGCTCGGCCAGCGGCAGCCGCACGAGGCGTTGCCAGTCGCCGGCCAGCGGCCCGAGCACACGTGTCAGCGTGCCCGGCACTTGCGTTTCGGCCTCGGCCAGCAGCGCCTGAATTTCCTTGCTGCGCAGCGTGAAGCCGATGACACCCCAAGTCAGCCCGGCACCGTCGAAATTGCCCTGCAGCAACCCGAAGCCGTGGCCCTCGAACTGCGCGGTCATGCCCAGACAGCGTTCGAACAGCGTGGGCAAAGGGTCGGTGCTCAGCTGCTGCCAGGTCTCGACGTCGACCGCGCCGTTCACCGGCAGGCCGCGCCGCGTCTGCAGTGCACGCAGCGCGGTTTCGGTGTTGCCGCCGAAGTCGCCGTCGACGAATTGCTCTACCGGCCCGGCGAAGAAACCGGCGCGCAGCAAGTCGGCCTGGATGCGCTTGGCGATCATGCCGCGCAGGCCCTTCGAAAACCAGATTCGGGACATGGCGAAGTTGCCTCCTGTGAAGTCCGTCTTCAAGGCCGCCGCGCGATGGCCGCGGGCAGTTTGGTCCACGGCAATGCGGCTGGGTTGGCGGCCATCGGCCCCGGCGCCACGGCGACCAGGATGTGCGACGCGATTGGCGCAAACGCGGCGCGGAAGTGCACCGAGCTCTTGTTCACCAGCAGTTTCATGGCGCCGGGCTCGACGCCGAGAAAGCGGAACAGATCCAGGTCGAGCATCTGGCACTGGCCACTGACGACATTGATGCGGATGCCCTCGATCTCCAGGCAGGCACTCTTGCCCAGATGCATGGTGCCGCCGGCGGTCATCGGGCCGAACATCGGTACTACGCCTTCGCTCAGGGCCAGCACCTTGAAGCGCGCGCGCACCGGCGGATCGCTGAGCTGGCCATCGAAGCAGCGCACCGCCGCGCCGATAGCGATGTCCAGCGCCGCGCCGACGCCGGCTTCATGCGCAATGCGTGCTGCGGCTGGGTCGAACAACAGGCCCAGCGCCACCTGGCCTGGGTAGCGCCGGCCCGCGCCGGCCGCCAGCAATGCGTGCAGCATACCGGTGGTGTTGCTGTCGGCGCCCGCGCCGGGGTTGTCCTGCGTGTCGGCGATGACCACGGGCTTGTCGCTGTGCTCGGCCAGCGCCAGCGCTCGCTGCACCGCGTCGGCCGGGCTGAACAACTCCAGGGCCCAGTCAGGGCGCAGTTCGATGACTTCGTGCGCAACCTCCATCACGGCCTTGTGCACGGCCTCGGCATCGGGCCCATGACCGAAGACCACCGGGCCGCATTCATCGAAGTCGGCTGCCGGGAAGCCCATCGCGAAACTCAGGCGCACGCCGCTGCGTTCATCCAGGGCGGCCAGCCGCTCGTAGACGCCGCGCGCCGGCTCCATCATCGTGCACTGCGCGTTCAGCGGCAGCAGGAAGGGCAGGCGCAGCTGCTGCGTGGCCCAGGGCTTGCCATGCGCCCATATCTCGGCCAGCAGATCGGCGCAGCGCGCGCCCGTGTCGGCACCGTCGACATGCGGGTAGGTGCGGTATGCGCTCATTGCGCTGGCGTGCTGCAACATGTTCTGCGTGACGTTGGCATGCAGGTCGAGGCTGGTCAGCAGTGGCATCGTCGCGCCGATCACCGCACGCAGCCGCTGCAGAAGTTCGCCCTCGGCATCGTCGACATGCTCGGCCACTGCGGCGCCGTGCAGGTCGAGATACACGGCATCGAAGCCGCCGCGCGCGGCATCGCCGACGATGTGCTCGGCGATGCGCTCGAAGGCGTCCCGCGTGACATGCGCCGACGGGCTGGCCCCAGCCCAGGCCGATGGAACGAGCGTCCAGCCGCGCTCGCGCGCCGCGCGGATGAAGCCGCCCATCGGCAGGCTGGTCGGCCCGAGCCGTTCGAGCATGGCCTCGCCGGCACTGAAGGCCGGGAAGGCCGAGCCGCTTTCGAAGGCCGGCCAGTCGGCTTTGCTCGGGGCGAAGGTGTTGGTCTCGTGCTGAAAGCCGGCGACGAAAATGCGCATGGGGTGGTGTATCCGGGGCTGGAGTCAGGCCGCGATGTTAGCCAGCGCGGCGAGCTCGGTCTCGTCGAACCCGGCGGCGCGGCGTGCCTCTAGGTTGAAGGGCCCACGCGGGCGCGGCGCGTCGTGGCGCGCGGCCATGTCGGCATAGGTGCTGTGCGGATCGACGCCGCGCTGCGCGCACAACCAGCGATACCAGCGGTTGCCGATGGCCACGTGGCCGATCTCGTCGCGCAGGATGATGTCGAGGATTTCCCCCGCGCGAAGGTCGCCTGCGGCGACCAGCTTGGCCTTGACCGGCGGCGAAGCGTCCAGGCCGCGCGCCTCCAGCGTACGTGGCACCAGCGCCAGCCTGGCGAGCAGGTCGTGGCGCGTGCGCTGTGCCATCTGCCACAGGCCGTCGTGCGCCGGGAAGTCGCCGTAGGCGAAGCCGAGCGTTGCCAGAT
Source organism: Rubrivivax sp. (assembly GCA_024641965.1). Taxonomy (GTDB): domain Bacteria; phylum Pseudomonadota; class Gammaproteobacteria; order Burkholderiales; family Burkholderiaceae_C; genus Rubrivivax. Next base: position 6,703 of record JAHECC010000146.1, on the reverse strand, counting down.
GGTCGCGCAGCAGCTCGAAGTGCAAGGCCTCCTCGCGCGCCACGCCCAGCCAGTCGCGATAGAAGTCCTCGGGCAGTCCGTGAAAGCGCCAGCAGATGTCCAGCGCCAGGTCGATCGCATTCAGCTCGATGTGCGCCAGCGCGTGCAGCAGCGTCGCGCGGCCGAGCCGGCTGCCCATCGAGCGCTGCTTCAGCCGCGTGTGCGCCACCAGCAGCGGTTGCGCCGGTCGCCCAGGAATGCCTGACGGCTCGGCGATGATCTCGGCGGCGCCGGGGTCGGTTGTGGTGTCCAGTGTCCGCGTGTCGCGCGCCTTGGCATCCGCGTCGCGGCACAGCAGCAGAGTCAGTGCATGGTGTCGTGTGGTGTTCACCTGTCGATGGTATGCGCAGTGCGGCAACCGACCTGCCTCAGGTGAACACCGCTACCACCTGATAGCCATAGGCCGCCAGCTGCCCGCCCGGCGCCCACAGCCTGGCGGCGTGGTTGACATAGCCGCCATCGACCATCAGCGATTCGCTGTCGGTGCGCCACCAGCCGTCCGGCGGCACCGCGTCCACCGGGCGCAGCTCCAGCGCCCAGGACACCGAACTGTTGGCCGAGGGCCGGCGCAACTGCCCCACCACCGGCGTGGGTGGCAGGTCGGCCAGCAGCACGGTCTGCATTTCGCTCGACATCGTGGCGGCCTCGGCTTGCTTCAGCCGCATGTGGATGCTGGTGTTCCAGCCCTGGCCGCCGCTGAAGGGCGTCGGCCCATCGGCCCAGCGCATGTCGAAGTGCTGCAGGAAGGCGGGTGCGCCTTGCGGCCGCTCGGGCGGCACCGGCAGGTCCTCGGCTTCGCGCCGTGCCACCGGCCGCTGCGGCAGCCGCTGCGGAAGCGTCGACGGGCGATCGGCGCTGAACATGCCCAGCAGCACCGCCGCCACCTGCTCGCCCTGCTGAACCAGCGCCTGCACCTGGCACACGTTGCGGCCCTGCCGCAGCACGCGCACCTCGATGTCGACCGCACCCGGCGAGACCGGCCCGACAAAGCAGGTCTGCAGGGCGCGCAGGCTCACGTCGGCGGGCCAGGCGGCACCGGCACGGTCACGCATGGCCTGCACCGCGATGGCCGAGATCAATCCGCCATAGCAGGTGCGACCCTGCAGCCAGTCGTCGCTGACGACGAACTGCACGCCCTGTGCAGTGTTTTGGCGTTGCGCGGCCAGTGCGCTGTAGCTCTCGAGTTGCGGCATTGGGGGCTCCGAAGGTCCAGTAACGATTATCCCGACCGATGTGGCGACGGCGTGCCGCCCCTCGCCGCGGCGAGGGCCGAGGCGGGTCGGTGGCATGATTCACCTTCCAGGGCCGCGATGCGCAGGCGCAGTGGCACCTGGGTCAGCCGGAGCCCGAATCAAGATGGACATGCGAGCGAAACCAGACGTATCGACCAACCCGCTGCTGGCCGAGTGGCGCTCGCCCTACGGCCTGCCGCCCTTCGAGCTGATCCGCCCGGAGCATTTCGCACCGGCGCTGCAGGTGGCGATGCGCGAGAACATGGCCGAGCTCGATGCCATTGCCGCACAGACCGAATCACCGAACTTCGACAACACGGTGGCGGCTTTCGACCGTTGCGCGCGGCTGCTGTCGCGCATCGAGTCGGTGTTCTACAACCTGACCGCGTCGCAGACCTCGCCGGCGCTGCAGGCGGTGCAGCGCGAGCTGGCGGCGCCACTGGCGGCGCACTACAGCGCGGTGTTCATGCATGCCGGCGTGTTCAAGCGCGTCGACCTGCTGCATGCCAGCCGAGACACGTTGTCGCTCGAGGCTGAACAACTGCGCCTGCTGGAGCGCACGCATCTCGACTTCGTGCTCTCGGGCGCCAAGCTGGCGCCGCAGGCGCAGGCGCGCTACGCCCAGGTGATGGAGCGCCTGGCCGAATTGACCACGAGCTTTGCGCAGAACGTGCTGCACGACGAGGCGTCGTATCAGCTGGTGCTGCGCGACGAGGCCGATCTGGCGGGCCTGCCGCCCTTTGCACGCGACGCCGCGCGCCAGGCCGCTGCCGAGCGCGATCAGCCCGACGCCCATGTCATCACGCTGTCGCGTTCGCTGATCGTGCCCTTCCTCACCTTCTCCGAGCGCCGCGACCTGCGCGAGCAGGCATGGCGCGCCTGGGTCGGACGCGGTGAGCATGCCGGCGAGCACGACAACCGGCCGGTGGCGCGCGAGATCCTCGAACTGCGCAACGAACAGGCGCGGCTGCACGGCCACGCGAGCTACGCCGACCATGTGCTCACCGACACCATGGCCGGCACGCGCGCGGCGGTGCAGCAGTTGCTCGACGAGATCTGGCCACGCGCACTGGATGCCGTGGCGCGCGAACGCGAGGAACTCGAAGCGGTGCGGCGCGAGCAGACCGGCGCGCTGAGCAGCGAAGCGATTGAAGCCTGGGACTGGCGCTATTGGGCCGAGAAGGTGCGCCAGCAGCGCTACGCGCTCGACGATGCCGAGATCAAGCCCTACTTCGCGCTGCCGCGCATGGTGCAGGCGGCCTTCGACTGCGCGCAGCGGCTGTTCGGGCTGCGCTTCACGCCGCGTGAGGACCTGCCCGTGTACCACCCCGACGTCAAAGCCTACGAGGTGCACAACGCGGCCGGCAAGGTGGTGGCCGTCTTCCTGCAGGACAACTTCGCTCGGTCCACCAAGCGCAGCGGGGCATGGATGAGCTCGCTGCGCATGCAGAACCGCAACGAGCCGGGTGGCGGTGCGGCGCTGCCGGTGGTGCTGAACAACAACAATTTCGCCAAGGGCGCACCCGGCGCGCCAACGCTGCTGTCGCAGGAAGACGTGCGCACGCTGTTCCACGAGTTCGGGCATGGCCTGCACGGCATGCTGTCCGACGTCAGCTTCGAGCGGCTGTCGGGCACGCAGGTGCTGCGCGACTTCGTCGAATTGCCGTCGCAGTTGTTCGAGCACTGGATGTCCGAGCCGGCGGTGCTGAAGCAGCATGCGCGCCACTGGCAGACCGATGCGCCGATCCCCGACGAGTTGATCGAACGTTTGCACGCCGCACGCCGCTTCAACCAGGGCTACGAGACCGTGCGCTACTGCGCCAGCGCCTTTGCCGACATGGCGGTGCATGCGTTGTCGCGCGAGCAACTGCCGGCCGACCTGTGCGCCTTCGAGGACGAAACGTTGAGGCAGCTTGGCCTGCCCGAGGGTGTCGGCATCAACCACCGGCTGGTGCATTTCCAGCACCTGTTCTCGGGATCGGGCTATGCGGCCGGCTACTACGTCTACCTGTGGGCCGAGGTGCTCGACGCCGATGGTTTCGAGGCTTTCAAGGAGGCCGGCGACCCATTCGACCCGCGCGTGGCCGCGCTGCTGCACCGTTTCATCTACGCCAGCGGCAACAGCCTGGAGCCCGGTGCCGCCTATGCCGCCTTCCGCGGCCGAGCAGCGCAGGTCGAGCCGCTGCTGCGCAAGCGTGGGCTGGTGCCTGCCTGACGCTCAGCGGCTGTTGTCCGGGGCTGCGCCGAACAGCGCGTCGATGGAGCGCAGGAACAGATCCAGGTCCAGCGGCTTGGTCCAGTAGTCGGCGAAGCCCGCTTTCAGGGCGCGGGCGATGTCGTCGGGCATGGCATTGGCCGAGACCGAAATGCAGGTGATGCCTGCCGTCGCGCTGTCGGCGCGCAGGCGGCGCAGCACCTCGTGGCCGTCGATGTCGGGCAGATGCATGTCCACCAGGATCAGGTCGGGCCGCATTTTGCGGGCCAGGCGCACGCCGCTGAGGCCGTCGACCGCGGTGTCAAGCCGCAGGTCGGCGCGGCGCGCCAGCAGTTCCTGCACGATGAGTAGATTCACCGGGTTGTCTTCGATGTATAGCAACCGCGCCGGCCGCCCGAGCGCGTGCACTCCGGCTTGCGAGCCCGCCGCCGGCGCCAGCGCGGGCGGTACCGCCACGTCATCCGGTGCACCGGCGTGCAGCCGCACCTCGAAAACACTGCCCTCGCCCAGCGTGCTGCGCAACTGCACCGTACCCCCCATGCGATCGACCAGTGCCTTGACGATCGAAAGTCCGATGCCGGTGCCCTCGATGCCTTCGAGCTCGGCACCCATCCGGTTGAAGGGTTCGAAGGCGCGCTGCACCTGGGCGCTGTCCATGCCGCGGCCGGTGTCACTGACACGCAGCACGACCGCATCGGCTTGCATTTCGCTGTCCACCACCACCTGACCGCCTTCGCGGTTGTACTTGACCGCATTCGTCAGCAGGTTCAACAGCACCTGGCGCAGTCGCGTCGGATCGGCGCTCGCCACCCCGGCGAGCGTGCCCTGCCGCAGCCTGACCTTGCGCTGTCGAGCCAGGCGGGCCACCAGAGGCAGGGTCTCGGCCACCAGAGCGGCCAGCGGCACCGGCCGCTTGTCCATGCGCATCTCGCCGCCTTCCAGGCTGGACAGGTCGAGCACGTCGTTGATCAGCGACAGCAGGTGCCGACCCGCGGCTTGCACCTGTTCCAGGCGTCGCTTGCGCGTTTCGGTGCTGATCTTCTCGCCATCGTTGATCAGCAGCTGCGTGAACCCCAGTACCGCATTCAGGGGCGTGCGCAGCTCATGGCTCATGCGCGACAGGAACTGCGACTTGGCCTGGTTCTCGCGCAGGGCCAGAGCGCGTTCTTCATGCGCGATCTGCGCCATGCGCATGTCGGTGATGTCCCAGTTCACGCCGATACGGCGCGTCAGCCGGCCTTGTTCGTCGCGCGCGGCCACGGCGCGCGACGCAATCCAGCGCCACTGCCCGTCGGGCCAGCGCACGCGGAACTCCAGGTTCGACAGCTTGCCTTCGCTGGCCGCCTCGTTCAGCTTGCGCAGCGTGGCTTCGCGATCGTCCGGGTGCACCAGCGCCATGCGTTCGTCGACGCTGAGCACCCGCGCGCGTGGCGGCAGGCCGCGCAGCCGCCACATCTGTTCATCCCAGAAGGTCTCGCCGCTCAGCAGATCCTGTTCCCAGGTGCCCATGCCGGCGCCGCGCGTGGCCAGGGCGGCACGTTGGCTGGCCTGGTGCAGGGCGGCCTCGGCCGCGCGCCGCTCGGTCACGTCCATCAACACGCCGAACAGGTCGTAGTGGCCCGGCCGCCCCTCCAGACGCCCATAGCTCAGCACCTGGCGCGGCTGGCCGTCGCGTCTCAGGATGCGGAACTCCTCCTCCAGGTACTGTGTGCCGCTGACCACCCACTCGTGGTGGCGGCGTTGCACGGCGTCGCGGTCGGCGGGGGCGACGAAGCGATGCAGCCAATCGTGCATCGCGGGCACCGGCGCATCCGCCGGCAGGCCGTGCAGCGCGAAGGTCTGCGCGCTCCAGCGCGTCAGGCGCGTGCCGGCCTCGACACTCCAGTAGCCGATGCCGGCGCTGCCCGCTGTGAGTTCGAACTGGCGCATCAGCTCCGTATGCCGCTTGGCGACGGCAGCACGCTCGCTCAGGTCCATGCCGACGCCGAGCACCGCGGCCGGCCGCCCCTGGGCGTCACGGTGCAGCACGCGGCGCGTCAGCATGTGGCGCCAGCTGCCGTCGGTATGCCGGAAGCGGGTTTCCACGTCCACCGGGCCGCCGGTGGCCACCGCCTGCTCGACCGACTGGCGCAGCGTGCCGCGGTCTTCGGGATGGACCAGTTCGCGCACCTCCTGCGTGCTCAGGTCGTCGGCCAGGCGCGTCAGGCCGAGCAGTTCGAAGGCGCGCTTGCTGAAACGCACGCGCTCGCTGCGCAGGTCGTGCCGCCAGACCACGATCTGGCCCAGCTCGAGTGCCAGACCCAGTTGTTCCACGGTCTCGCCGTGCGAGTGCGACATGTTCAGCAGATCGTTCAGCCGGTGCAGTTCTGCGCCCTGGCGTTGCCGCGAATCGATGGAAACCCAGGTGATCGCGCACTGGCCATCGGGCAGCATGCGCATATCGCCGCGCCACCATTCGGCGGCAGTGTCGGCAGCGGTGTCGGCATTCGCTTCGCCATTGAAAACATGCCACTGCATGTCGGGCAAGGTAGCGTCCAAACCACGGCGTACCGTGTCTTCGAGCTGCCGTGCATCGGCAGTGGAAAGCCCCAGCAGGGCCGCAAGCGGCTGGCCCAGCGTGTCGCGGGCCGCGCGCCCCACAGCGCCAAGCAGGGACTGGTTGCACCAGGCGATACGCGCCTGCCCATCACACAACGCGATGGCGACGCGGGCGTGATCGAGCAGCGCCAGTGCCGTGGGCAGGTCCGGCATGGGCGCCATGGCGGGCCGCGGCGCCGCCCCTTCAGGGTCGTTTGAATCGGCCATGCGTCGATCGGAATGGACAGGCAGCAGTGAGTCTAGGGGTAGATCGTCATTGCATTGCTGACGGCCCGGCCGGCCGGACCGGGCACGGGCGGCCCCACGCGTTACCGGGCATGACCGCAGCGCGCGCGCAAGAAAATGCCCCGGGCGGGCACTTGCCCATTGGCTGTCACGCAAAATGGGTGGCATGGAATGCACGATTCACTGGCAGGCCGACGCAGGCATGGCTTTCATCGCCGAAACAGGCAGCGGCCACCTGTTGTCGATGGACGGCGCGGCCGATGGCGGCGGCCGCAATCTGGCACCGCGGCCGATGGAAACCGTGCTGGCCGGCACCGGCGGTTGTACCGCCTACGACGTGGTGCTGATTCTCAAGCGCGGACGGCAGCAGGTCAGTGGCTGCCAGGTGAAGCTG
>JAHECC010000332.1 GCA_024641965.1 Rubrivivax sp. | reverse complement strand
GGTCGGAGCTCTGGCGCAGGTCCACGGTGGCCAGGTGGAAACCGAAGACCTGCACCGCGCGCAGCAGCGGCGCCAGCCGCGGGCCGATCAAGGCCTGGGCGTGGTGCGATCGCAGGCTGGTTTCGACGATACGCAGGTCGGCCTCGAACGCGGCCGCATCGGCGTAGGGCGGCTGCGGCGCCACCGCGTGGCGCAGCGCCTCGGTGCCGGTCAGTTCATGCAAGGTGCCGGCCAGACGTGCATACACGCCGATCAGCGCGCGGCGGTAGGGCTCGTCGGTGCGGTGCGGGCTGTGGTCCAGCGAAGCCTCGGCCAGCTCCAGCAGCGCCGGCGTGACCGGCGCCAGCATGTGCGAGGTGGACAACTCGGCACCCAGTTGGTGCACCTCGACCAGGTAGTGGCGCAGCACCGTCTCGGCCTGGCGTGACAGCGCCGTGCGCAAGGTGTCGGCGCTGACGTTCGGGTTGCCGTCGCGGTCACCTCCGATCCAGTGGCCCATGCGCAGGAACGGCGCCACCTCGAAACCGGGCAGCGCCTTCTCGATGTCGCGGTACAGGCGCGGTATCTGCTTCAGGAAGGTGGCGTGATAGAAGCTCAGCGCGTTTTCGATCTCGTCGGCCACGGTCAGCTTGGCGGTGCGCAGCATGCGCGTCTGCCAGAGTTGCGTGACCCTCGCGCGAATGAGTTCTTCGTTCTCGTCGCGCTCGCGCTGCGTCGCCAGGTCGTCGCGCGCGCCGACATAGGCGGCGATCGCGCGCTCGGCATCGAGGATGCTCTTGCGCTGCACCTCGGTGGGGTGCGCGGTGAGCACCGGCGAGATGTAGGCGTGCTTCAGCGTGGCGGCGATGTCGGCCGAACGGTGGTCGGCGCGGTGCAGCCGCTCGAAGCACTTGGCCAGCGAGCCTTCCTGCTGGTGGCCCTCGCGCTCGTGCGCCAGGCGGCGGCGCACATGGTGGCGGTCCTCGGCGATGTTGGCCAGATGCGAGAAGTAGCTGAAGGCACGGATCACGCTCACTGTCTGATCGGTCGACAGGTTCTTCAGCAGCCGGTCGAGCGTGCGCCCCGCGCCGGCGTCCTGCTTGAGCCGGTAGCCTACCGACAGCTGGCGCACTCGCTCAATGAGCTCGTAGGCCTCCTTGCCTTCCTGCTCGCGGATCACTTCGCCGAGGATGCGGCCGAGCAGCCGGATGTCGTCCACCAGCGGCCGGTTCTTCAGCGCGGCGTCGCTTGCCGACGCCGCCAGGGTCGATCCGATGCGGCTCTTGGCGGTGGGTGCGGGCCGCTTGGCGATGCTCATGTGTCTTGCTCCTTTTGCGCACGCGATGTTAGCCAGCCTAAGTAGCGGCCCTGGTGATAATGCAAACACCATGCCCGACACCCGCAGCGAAACCACCATCATTGCCACCCGCGAAAGCCGCCTTGCGCTGTGGCAGGCTGAACATGTTCGCGACCTGTTGACGCAGCGCTGCGGCCTCGATGTCGAACTGCTCGGCATGACCACGCGCGGCGACCAGATCCTCGACCGCGCACTGTCCAAGGTAGGCGGCAAGGGCCTGTTCGTGAAGGAGCTTGAAGCTGCGCTGGAGGACGGGCGCGCGCACCTGGCGGTGCATTCGCTGAAGGACATGCCGATGGAGCTGCCGGCCGGCTTTGCGCTGGGCGCGGTGCTCGATCGCGAGGATCCGCGCGATGCCTTCGTCAGCCCGCGACATGCCACGCTTCAGGATCTGCCGCAAGGCGCCATCGTCGGCACCTCGAGCCTGCGCCGCGCGGCGCAATTGCTGAACCTGCGCCCTGACCTGCGCATCGAGCCGCTGCGTGGCAACCTCGACACGCGGCTGCGCAAGCTCGACGAAGGTCACTACGACGCCATCGTGCTGGCCGCGGCCGGGCTGAAACGCCTTGGTCTGGCCGCGCGCATCGCTTCGGTCTTCGACACCGCGACGATGACGCCGGCGGCAGGGCAGGGCGCGCTGGGCATCGAGCTGCGTGACGACGCCATCGAACTGTCACGCAAGCTGTCCACGCTGGTGCACCGTCCGAGCTGGCTGGCGGTGCATGCCGAGCGCGCCGTGTCGCGCGCGCTGGGCGGCAGTTGCAGCATGCCCTTGGCGGCGCACGCAGTGTGGCAGGGTGAGGCCCTGTGCATCGATGTCGCGCTGGGCCATGCCCAGGCGCTGCAGCGTCCGCTGCTGCGCACCCGCCTTAGCTCGCCGGTAGCCAGCGACAGCGAGGCCGATGCATTGGGCGTTCGCGCCGCCGCCCAGTTGCGCACGCTGGGCGCCGAGGACTACCTGGCTGCCGCGGCCTGAGCGCCGCCTTGGCGGCCCACGCGCATGCGCGTCATCGTCACCCGCCCGCGAGCCCAGGCCGCAATCTTCGTCGAGGCGCTGCGCGGCGCCGGCATCGATGCGGTGGCGCTGCCGTTGATCGAGATCCGTCCGGTGCCGGACCCGCGTCTACTGGCACAGGCCTGGCGCGAGTTGCCCGACTTTGCGCTGGTGATGTTCGTCAGCACCAATGCGGTGCAGCAGTTCATGCACCAGCAACCGCCAGGGATGCGGTGGCCGTCAACGGTTCTGGCCGCTTCGACCGGTCCGGGCACTTCGGCGGCATTGCGGGCGGCGGGCGTGCCGGACGCCGCGTTGGTCCAGCCTGCCGGTGAGGTC
>JAHECC010000145.1 GCA_024641965.1 Rubrivivax sp. | reverse complement strand
GCACGGTGCACCGAGCGGATCGGCCGGCTCTGGCCCATCAGGAAGATCTCGTTGGCGCGCACCGCGAAGATCTGTCCGCTCACGTCTTTGGCCTGGTCGCTGGCCAGGAAAACCGCCAGCGGTGCGATCTTGTTGGTTTCCATCGCCTTCATCTTCGCCAGCCGCGCCTGCTGTTCCGGCGTGTCGCTGGGAATGGTGCCGATCAGCCGGCTCCAGGCGAAGGGCGAGATGCAGTTGCTGCGCACGTTGTAGCGCGCCATGTCGAGCGCGATCGACTTGCTCAAGCCGACAATGCCGAGCTTGGCCGCGGCATAGTTGGCCTGGCCGAAGTTGCCCACCAACCCCGAGGTCGAGGTCATGTGCACGAAGGCACCCCGCTCCTCGCTGCGGAAGATCGACGCCGCTGCGCGCGACATGTAGAACGTGCCGTTCAGGTGCACGTCGATCACCGCCTTCCACTCGTCCACCGACATGTTGTGGAAGATCCGGTCGCGCAGGATGCCGGCGTTGTTGACCACCACATCCAGGCGGCCGAAGCTGTCGGTGGCGCACTGGATGATGCGGTTCGCCGACGCCCACTCGGCGACACTGTCGGTATTCGCCACCGCCTTGCCGCCGGCGGCGCGGATCTCGTCGACCACCTGCTGCGCCGGGCCGTCGTCGTGGCCGGCGCCGGTTTCGGACACACCGGGGTCGTTGACCACCAGCGATGCGCCTTGTGCGGCCATGGCGATGGCGAAGTCGCGGCCGATGCCGCGACCCGCGCCGGTGACGATGATCGCTTTGCCGTCCAGCATTCCCATGGACAATTCCCCTTGTGCACCCCGAAAGCAGGGCTTCGCAACTGCATTCTGGTGCAAGCCACGCAACGACAACAGTACGGGAACCCTCATGCCCCACAGCGTCACCGAGGCGACACGCCGCGCCTATTGGACCGGGCAGTTCGATGACGCCCATCGCTTCATGTTCGACACCGTGCTGCCCTACCCGGTGGATGAATGCGGCGAGCCGCTGGTCTCGCTGCAAGACGCCGCCCGCGCCGCCGACGTGACGGTTCAGTTCTCCACCCGGCCGCATGTGCGCGGCCTGCCGCGGCTGTTCTACCTGCGCGACGGGCAGATCCCGGGCTTCATCGGCGCCGCGGCCGAGATGAATGAACGCGGCTGGGTGATGCGCGTCGAGGACGGCTACCGCACGCCCGAGATGCAGAAGTACCTGGGCCGCACGCCCGAGGTCTTCGACGCGGTGCTGCAAAGCGTGATGTGGGAACTGGGCGGCGAGCTGCCGACGCCCGAGTTCATGTTCCGCCGCTGCTCCGCGCTGGTGGCCAGCGTGCCCAAGTTCGGCACGCACATGTCGGGCAGCGCGATCGACATCTCGGTGATGCAGCTCGAAGACCCTTCGCGCGAAGTCGACCGCGGCGCGCCCTATCTCGAGATGTCGGCGCTGACGCCGATGGGCTCACCCTTCGTGTCGGACGCGGCACGGCGCAACCGGCGCGACATCACCGCGCTGATGCGCCGCCACGGTTTCGTCGACTACCCCTACGAGTTCTGGCACTACAGCAGCGGCGACGCCTATGAGCAGGTGCTGCTGAAGACGGGCCGGCCGGCAATCTATGGCGCGGTGGCCTGGGACGCTGCGAGCAACGCCGTCACGCCGCTGCCGCAACCCGAGCGGCCGCTGAACAGCCACGACGAAATCCGCACCGAGATCGATGCCGCACTCGGGCGGCGCGGCTGAACCCTCAGCGCCCACCACCCCAGCGGTCCAGGTGCAAGGCCGCCGCACAGCTGGCACCGTAGACCACCATCGCCGCCGCGCTCAGCGCAAACAGCTGCCAGGCCGGTGCCTCGTTGGCCACCAACCAGGTGCCGGCGGCTGCCACGAGCAGCAAACGCAGCGTCGCCGCGGCCACCGGGCCGAGCATGCGGCCGGCTCCCTGCGCCGCGAAGTACAGCGTCAGCCCAAGCCCGAAGAAGGGGAAGGCCGGGCCGGCCCAGTGCAAGAACAGCCGCGAGTACTTCAACACGCGTTCGTCGCTGGTGAAGATCGTGGCCCACAGGTCCGGGAACAACGCGACCACGCCGCCGACCACACCCAGCGCAGCCATGGTCAATCCACCGGCGGTCCAGGCCACACGCCGAGCACGCGCCACGTCGCCGGCGCCGATGGACATGCCGACCATCGGCACCGACGCCAGGCCGATGCCGAAGGCCACCGTGCTCATCAGGAACTCCAGGCGCTGGCCGATGGCATAACCCGCCAGCGGCAGGACGCCCAGATGCGCGACGAAGCCGGCCATCAGCAGCATCGTCGCCACCGACTGCAGCGGCGACAGGCAGGCGATGGCGCCGACACGCAGGATGTCCCCGAACAACCTGCGGCGGATCGGTGTGGCACGAAACACCAGCCGCAGCCGCCCCTGCCCCGAACGCAGGTAGACGAACAAGGCCAGGCTGCCGATCGCCATGGCCCCGATCTGCCCCAACGCCACGCCGGGCATACCCAGCCGCGGCAGCGGGCCCCAGCCCAGGCCGAGCGCGCCGCCCAGCGCGATCTGCAGCGCACACACGCCGATCAGCGCCACCGATGGCACACGCATGTTGCCGGTGCCGCGCAGGATCGACGCCAGCGTGTTGAACAGCCACACCGCGATGGCGCCGGAGAACAGCACCGTCGAATAGCCCAAGGCCTGGTTCAGCACCTCGCCCTGCCCGCCGAGCAGCACGAACAGCCGCGGCCCGGCCGCCAGGAAGATCAGCGAATACAGCGCGCCGCCGAGCGCCCCGATGAGCAGTGCGTGCAGCGCCACCGCCTGCGCGCGGGCCTCGTCGCCGGCACCGAAGGCGCGCGCCAGCGCCGACGACACGCCGCCACCCATGGCCCCGGCCGAGAGCATGCCGGTCAACATCGCAAAGGGAAACACCAGCCCCATCGCCGCCAGCGGCGCCACGCCGAGCAGTCCGATGTAGAAGGTCTCGGCCAGACCCACCAGCACGGCCATCGAGGTGGCCATGACGTTCGGCGCGGCCAGGCGCAGCAGCGTGCGCAGGATCGGCTGCGTGAGCAGCGGGTTCGGCGCCGCGCCTTGCGTGACCATCAGGGCCCGGCCGCGCCGTGCAGATTGGAAGTGTCCGCCACGCCGGCACGGCGCAATCGCCCCGCGCCTAGCGCCGCGCCGGCCAGCGCCAGCAGCGCGCCGGCACACAGCGCCTGGGTGGCGCCGATGGCCTGCCCGAGCTGCCCGAAAGCCAGGCTGCCCAGCGGCATCGCGCCCAGGAACATCGCGGTATAGATGGCCATGACACGACCGCGCTGCTGGTCGTCGACGCGCGACTGGATCGTCATGTTGGTGGCGGCGGCCTGCGCGATGGTGCCCAGGCCGACCAGCACCATCGCCGCCAGCGACAGGCCGACCCAGGGGCTCAGGCTGAAGACCAACAGGCCCATGCCGGCGACCGCACTGCCGGCCACCGCCACCCATTGCAGACGGCGGCTTCCATGGTGCACGGCCAGGGCAATGGCCGCGGCCATCGCGCCGAAGCCCGCCGCCGACAGGAACCAACCCACCAGTTCGGGGTGCGGGCCGAAGGCCTGCGCCACCGCCGCCGGCATCAGGAAGGTGTAGGGCGCGACCGCAAAACCGAGCACGAACACACCTAGAAGCAGCCGCGCAATGACCTTGTCACCGAAGGCATAGCGCCAGCCCTCGCCGTAGTCGTGCAAGAAGCTCTTGCCGCTGGCCGCACGCGGCGTGCCTACTGTATGGATGCGCCAGATCTGCACGAGCGTGGCGCACAGCGTCAGCGCATGCAGCAGGAAGCACCAAGCCTCACCGGCGCTGCCGATGATCAGCCCGCCGATCGCCGGGCCGACGAAGCGTGCACCGTTGAGCGCGCTGGAATGCAGCGCCACCGCGTTGGGCAAGAGGCTGCGATCACGCACAAGTTCGGCCAGAAAGGCATGGCGCACCGGGATTTCGAAGGCGAACAGCAGACCACGCAGCAGCGCGATGGTGATCAGCCCGCTGGTGTTGATCCAGCCGCCGAAGGCCAGCACCGCGAGCACCAGGCATTGCAGGCACACCGTGCCGAGCACGATCAACAGCAGGCGCCGGCGCGAAAACCGATCAGCGAACAGCCCGGCCACCGGCGATACCAGCAGCGTCGGTGCCATCGTCGCGAAGCCGACGATGCCCAGCACCAGCGTCGAGCCGCTGAGCCGGTAGGCCAGCCAGGTGAGCGCGACGTTGTGCGCGAAGCCGCCGACCAGCGCAATCGACTGGCCGATGAAGTAGCGCCGGAACTGCGTTTCAGCCAGCGCGGGAAAGCGGCGCATCGTCGGGCCGCGTTCCGTGGGCTGGCTTCAGTGCGTCAGTGCTTCAGTGTGTCAAGGCTGCAGCACCACACGGCCGACCACGCGGCCCTTGGTCAGGTCGTCCAGCGCCTGGTTCACGCCGGCCAGCGGCCGCAGGTCGAGCGGGATCTGCGGCAGCGTCGCGCGTTGCGCCAGCGCCACCAGGTCGCGCAGTTCGTGCAGCCCGGCCACGTAGGAGCCACTGATGCGCAGCGACTTCAGCGCGAACATCGGCAGCGGCATGCGGAACTCGCCGCCGAACAGGCCGACGATGATCACCTGCCCGGTGCGCCGCACCAGGTTCACCGCCAGGCTCGAGCTCGATTCCGAACCGACGAAGTCCACCGCACCGGCGATGTTGAAACCGCAGGCCTTGCCGATGGTCTTGGCCGCGCCCGCCTCGTTGGGGTCGAAGGCCATCGTCGCGCCATGCGCCAGCGCCGCCTCGCGCTTGGCCGGGTCGGGGTCGATCGCGATGATGCGCGCCGATGCGGTGGCGGAATACAGCGCCACCGCGGTCATGCCGACGCCGCCGCAGCCGATGATGGCCACATGGTCCTCGGCGTCGAGCGGGTCGAGCTTGCGGATCGCGCCGAAGGCGGTGATGCCGGCACAGGCGAAGGTCGCTGCACGCGCCGGCTCGAGCTTGCCGATCGGCACCAGGTAGCGCTCGTGCGGCACGCGCACCAGGTCGGCATAGCCGCCCGGCAGCTGGATGCCCAGGTTGCGCGAGGCGCGCGGACACAGGTGGTCGTCGCCACGCTCGCAGACCATGCACTCGCCGCAGCCCAGCCAGGGGTAGACGATGACCTTGTCGCCGAGCTTCACGTCCTTCACATCCGGCCCGAGTTCGACCACCTCGCCGCCGATCTCATGGCCCATGGTCACCGGCAACTTCGTGCCGGCACGTTCCAGCGACGACAGCTTGCCGCCGCCCATGTCGAAGCCGCCGGCCTGCACGTGCAGGTCGGAATGGCACATGCCGCAGTGCGTCACGCGCACCGTCACCTCGCGGCCGGCCGGCGCTGCCAGGTCGTCACTGTGTTCGATCAGTTCGCCACCCCATTTCGGAAACGCCCAGCGGTGCGCGCAGCGGTAGTTCATGCCGTTCTCCAAAGTTCTGATTCAGCCGGTAACGGTAGCACCCCTTGAGCCGGATCCGCGTCATGCAGGTGACGCCGACGGAGCTGCCGCAGACTTGCGCGCCGCGGGGTCGGCCGGTCGCGCGGCGTACCCGAACGTTTGGCTACCAATCATTGCCCCTTGTCACACGCAGCTCACCTAGAGTCGCGCTCGGGTTCGTGGACCTCCACGCCCGCCCGGCGCCGACATTGCCGGGCCATCGTCACCGCTGGAGCCCGAACCATGAACCGAACTATCACCTTGTGGCTCGGCGCCTTGCTGGCCCTGACCTCGCTTGGCGCGGCAAGTGCGGCACAGCCCAATGCAGCGGCCGCCAATGCCGCCGCCGCGTCCCGGCCGCATCCGGCGAAGCCGCCCTTCCCTCAGATGCAGCTGGCCGACCCCAAGTCGGGGGGCCAGCGCGCGATCGACCTGCTGGGCTCCCGCCTGCCCGAGGTGGCGCGCTGGTATGGAAAGTCTCCCGAGGAATTCAAGGAGATGCTGCTGCGCGACCGGCGCCTGAAGATCGACAAGCGCGGCCGAATGTTCGTCGAAGATGAGCTGGATGAGCCGTTGCCCGCCGGATCGGCACCGAGCGGTGGATCAAGCAGCCTCAGCGGCGAGTTGCTGCCGCTGGAACAGACCTTCTCCCTGCACAGCCGGCCCGGCGCCAAGCGCACCATCTACCTGAACTTCAAGGGCGCGATGCTGACGAACACCGCATGGAACGGCAGCACCTCGACGATCACCGCTTTGCCGTTCGACACCGACGGCGTGCCGTATTCGTTCTCGACGAGTGAACTGCAGCGCATCCAGTACATCTGGCAACGCGTGACCGAAGATTACGCCCCCTTCGATGTCGATGTGACCACCGAAGCGCCGAGTGCCGACCTGCTCACGCGCTCGGGGTCGGCCGACCAGATCTTCGGCACCACGGTGCTCATCACCAGCCGCAACGGTGTCTACAACTGCAGCTGCGGCGGCGTGGCCTACATCGGCATCTTCGATGAGACCACCGACTACTACAAGCCGGCGCTGGTCTTCTACGACGCGCTGGGCAACGGCAATGAAAAGTACGTTGCCGAGGCGATCTCCCACGAGGCCGGCCACAACATGGGGCTGACCCACGATGGCTATTCGGGCGGCAGCTACTACCAGGGGCAAGGCAGCGGCGCCACCGGCTGGGCGCCGATCATGGGCGTGGGCTATTACCAGCCGCTGGTGCAGTGGAGCAAGGGCGAATACGCCACCGCCAACAACGTCCAGGACGACTACGTGGTGATGAACGCCAACGGGTTACCTGCGCGCGTCGACGACCATGGCGACACCATCGCCACGGCCACGGCGCTGGATGCGAGCACGCTGAACGGGCTCAGCAGCTTCAGCGCCAGCGGCGTGATCGAAAGGCCAGGCGACGTGGACCTGTTCAAGATCGGCAGCGCGGCGGGAACGATCACCGTGAACGTGGCGCCGGCGGCACGTTCGGCCAACCTGGACGTGCTGCTCGAACTGCGTGACGGCAACGGCACGCTGCTGGCCAGCGCCAACCCGTTGAACGCGCTGGCGGCGTCCCTGAGCTACAGCGTCGCGGCGCCGGGCAGCTTCTACGTCGGCGTGCGTGGCACCGGCCAGGGCGATCCGCTGACCACCGGCTACACGAATTACGGCAGTGTCGGCCAGTACGCCTTGAGCGCCACCGCGCCGGCACTGTCCGGGCAGCCGCCGCTGGTGGCGATGTCGGCGACGCCGCAATCGGGCACGGTCCCCCTGGCCGTCAGCTTCTCGAGCACGGGTTCGTCGGACCCCGACGGCGCCATCGTGGCCTACGAGTGGAGCTTTGGTGACGGATCGGGCACGGCGACGAGCCCAACGGCCAGCCACACCTACACCGCCGCCGGCACCTACGCCGCGACACTCAAGCTCACCGACAACAGCGGCTTGACGTCGACGAAGTCGGTGACCATCACCGCCGAAGCCCCGGTGGCCGTCCTGCCAATGGGTGTGGCCGACGTCGCCATGAGCGTTACCGCGGGCCGCAACGCGCGCGCCACCGCTGCGGTGACGGTGCGCGACGGCAACGGAAACGGCGTGTCCGGCGCCACCGTGACCGGCAAGTGGAGCGGGCTGGTCGCGGGCAACTCGAGCGGCCTCACCGGCAGCAACGGCGTGGTCCAGCTGCAATCGCCCAACACCAAGAAGTACGGCACCTTCGTCTTCACGGTCACGGGCGTCAGCGCGCCGGGCTATGCCTACGATGCTGACCTGAACGTCGAGGCCAGCGACTCGATAACGCGCTGACCTGCGCTCGAACAGCTCACTGGCGGGCCAGGTACGCCACCGCGCGCTGCACGCCACCTGCGCCGATCGACAGGCGCTGCACATGCATCGCCGCCTCGACGCCGGCCAGGCAGCCGAGGATCATGGCCGCGTTCATGTCGCCCATGTGGCCGATGCGGAACACCCGCCCCGCCAGCGGCCCCAGGCCGCCGGAGATCGACACCTGGAAGCGCTCGCGCGCGACGCGGCGCAGCGCCTCCGGGTCCACGCCTTCGGCCACGGCCACCGCGGTGACCGACATCGAGCGCGCTTCGGGCACCTGACCGAAGAAGCGCAGCGCGCCGCCTTCGCTCCAGCCTTCCACGGCCGCATGCACCGCGCCGGCGAGCTGGCGGTGGCGCGCATGGATCGCCTCCAGCCCCTCTTCGAAGATCAGCTCCAGCGACGCCTGCAGGCCGTAGAGCAGGTTCATCGGCGGCGTGCCGCAGAACTTGCGATACGACAACACGTCGACGCGGCGGCCGAAGTCCCAGTAGAAGCGCGGCGCAGGGTTGGCCCGCGCCAGCGCCAGCGCCCGCTCGTTCAGCGCCACGAAGCCCATGCCCGGTGGCAGCATCAGGCCCTTCTGCGACGCGCCGATGACCGCATCGACGCGCAGCGCGTCCATGTCGAAGGGCACCACCGCCAGCGAGGCGACCACGTCGACGACGAACAATGCCGGGTGATCGGTTACGTCGATGGCGGCGCGCAACGCCCGCAGGTCGCTGGTGCTGCCGCTGGCGGTGTCGGTGTGCACCGCGAACACGGCAGCGATTTCGCGCTTCGTGTCAGCGCGCAGCGCGCGCTCGACCTCGCCCGCGTCGATCGGCCGGCCCTCGACCCAGGGTGTGCGCACGACCCTGCCGCCCAGCGCCTCGGTCTGGATCGCCCACGATTCGGAGAAGTGGCCGGTGCCCGGCACCAGCGCGCTGCGTCCGGGCGCGAGCAGGTTGACGATCAGTGCCTCCCAGGCGCCGTGGCCGTTGGCGGCGTACATCAGCACTTCGGCGTCGCGCGTGCCCAGCAACCGCTTCAAACCCGTCTCGCAGTCGGCAATGATGTCGTCCAGGCGCGTATCGGCCAGGTCCATCGGCTGGCGGCTCATCGCGTGCAGCACCGCATCGGGCAGCCGCGTCGGCCCCGGCGAATGCAGGAAGCGGTGGCCGGGAATGCGGGGGGACGGTGTCATGAGGGCGAGCGTCGGCGACAGGGTCGCACAGACTAGCGCAACTCGGGAAGCCGTCGGACCGTTCCCACGGTTTCAGCGCTGCCGCATGCATTCAGCCAAGCAGCCCCGGCTCTTCCGGGCTTCCTGAGCTGAACGGCGGCATCGGCGATTGCCCATGGCCTCTCGAGTTGGATCTCGCTCCTGCTCCGGTTGGAAAAACCCGGCGACTGGCTTGGCGGAAACGCCTTCATCGTCACCAGGGGGCAGCTCATGGACGAAGCTCCCGCCAATGCGCGATTGCCGCCGCAACCGTAGTGCCAGCCGGGACACGGCCGGCTGGGAATTTGCAGGCCGCGACCGGCTGCTGCACGCTTCGATCAACGCGGCAGCCTTGAGCCCACCCTCGCGCGAGCGTGGGCCGTGCCAGCCAGGGCCGGCCCGCCTCGTCTATCCTCGAAGAGAAGAATGGAATCCAGCTACCCATGACGATCACCGCCTCCACCCGACGTTTCCTGGCAACCGCACTTCTCGGTACGTTGACACTCGCCTTCAGCGTTGCGCGCGCGAACGAGCCTGCGGCTCGGCTCATCCTGCAGATCACCGTGGACCAGCTTCGAGGGGATCTGCCGGGGCGTTACCTGGCGGAAATGGGCGAAGGGGGCTTTCGCTATCTGCTGCAAAACGGCGCGGTGTTCGCCAACGCCCATCACGCGCATGCCAACACGGAGACGATCGTCGGCCATGCCACGCTCGCCACCGGCGCCCATCCGGCCATCCACGGCATGATCGGCAACACCTGGCTGGACCGCGCCACCGGACAGCTGACCTACAACATCGAAGACGCCCGCTATCCGCTGCTGGGCACCGGCGCGGACGTGGACAAGCGCACCGAGATCGACCCCACCCAGAAGGTGGCCAAGACCGATGGCCG
>JAHECC010000331.1 GCA_024641965.1 Rubrivivax sp. | reverse complement strand
ATATCGATCAGGCCCGCCGCCAGCAGTCGGTCGTAGGCGGCGACCACCGTGCTCGGGCTCAGATCGTGGCGGCGTGCACATTCGCGTACCGACGGCAGGCGTGCCCCGGCCGGCAACAGGCGCTGGCGGATGCGCTCGCCATAGTGCCCCGCCAACTGTTCGGCCAGCGTGCGATCGGCGTGGCGCGACAGCAGCGCGCCGGCGGCGGACGATTGGTGTGTGGTGCTGCTCATCAGTACAGATCGATTTCTGTAGTGCTTATCTGTATTGTCGCTGTGTGGTTGCGCGACTCTACACTGCGCCAATGCCTGCCCACCCGCAATCCGCCGCCGATGTCGCCAAGCCGGCCGAGACGCGTGGGCTGTGGCTGGGCCTGCTGGGCGTGGCCATCTTCGCGATGACGCTGCCGATGACGCGCCTGGCCGTCGGCCCGGCGGAATCACCGCAGCTGCCGCCGCTGTTCGTCACGGCCGGCCGCGCGTCGTTGGCTGCCGCGCTGAGCATCGTCTATCTGCTGCTCACGCGTGCCGCCTGGCCGGCGCGCCGCCTGTGGCCGGTGCTGGCCGTCTGCGCGGCCGGCACGGTGCTCGGCTTCCCCTTGTTCATCGCGCTGGCGCTGCGCCAGGTGGAGGCCATGCACGCCGCCGTCGTCACCGGCCTGCTGCCGTTGGCCACCGCCGTGGCGGCCGCGCTGGCCTTCCGCCAACGCCCCTCGAGGGGCTTCTGGGCCTGTGCGCTGATGGGCACCTCGCTGGTGCTGGGCTTTGCCGCGCTCGCGGGCGGCGGCGCTCTGAGTGCCGCCGACGGATTGCTGCTGCTGGCGGTGCTGAGTGCAGCCATCGGCTATGTGGCCGGTGCCAGCGCCGCGCGCCAGCTCAGCGCCGAGCAGGTCATCTGCTGGGTGCTGGTGCTGAGCCTGCCCTTGAGTGCGCCACTGACCTGGGTGACCTGGCCGCAGCAGCCGGCCAACGCCGCCGCCTGGGGCGGCTTCGCCTACGTCACGCTGTTCTCGATGTGGCTGGGTTTCTTTGCCTGGTACCGCGCGCTGGCGCTGGGCGGCACGGTGCGCGTCAGCCAGGTGCAGTTGTTGCAACCCTTTCTCGCGCTGTTGTTCGCGGTGCCAGTGTTGGGCGAACGGCTCGACGCGACGACGCTGCTGTTCTCGCTGGCGGTGATCGGCACCGTCTTCGTCGGACGCAGGATGCCGGTGCAGCGCGTGCAGGCTGCCTGAACCCATTCACCCTGAGACCCGCCATGTCCACCCTCACCGAGCGCACCGACTGGACGCTCGCACGCCGTGCACAACGACTGAACCCGTCGGTGATCCGCGAGATCCTGAAGATCACCGAACGCCCCGGCATCATCTCGCTGGCCGGCGGCCTGCCGGCGCCGGAGAGCTTCCCGGTGCAGGCGATGCGCGAGGCCTGCGCGCGCGTGCTCGCCGACACGCCGCACGAGGCGCTGCAATACGCCGCCAGCGAGGGCTTCGGCCCGCTGCGCGAATGGGTTGCGGCACACCTGAGCGAACAGGGCCTGCGGGTGCAGCCAGCGCAGGTGCTGATCACCACCGGCTCGCAGCAGGGGCTGGACCTGGTGGGCAAGGTGCTGATCGACGCCGGCAGCCGCGTGGCGGTGGAAACGCCCACCTACCTGGGAGCGCTGCAGGCCTTTGCGCCCTACGAGCCGGAGTTCGTCGCCGTCGACTGCGACGAGCAGGGGCCGATCGCACAGCGCCTGGAGGCCGCGCAAGGCGCGCGCTTCCTGTACCTGTTGCCGAACTTCCAGAACCCCACCGGGCGCAGCATGGGCGCGGCGCGGCGGCTGGCCGTGGCGCTGCAGGCCGAGCGCCTGGGCCTGCCGCTGGTCGAAGACAACCCCTACGGCGCGCTGTGGTTCGACGCCGCGCCGCCGCCGCCGTTGGCCGCGTCCTCGCCGCAGGGCGCGATCTACCTGGGCTCGTTTTCCAAGGTGCTGGCGCCGGGCCTGCGGCTGGGCTACCTGGTGGCGCCGCCGGCGCTGTACCCCAAGCTGCTGCAGGCCAAGCAGGCGGCCGACCTGCACACGCCGGGGTTCAACCAGCGTGTGGCCCACGAGGTCATCCGCAATGGATTCCTCGACCAGCACCTGCCGCAAGTGCGTGCGCGCTACAAGGCGCAGCGTGACGCAATGCGTCTGGCGTTGGAGCAGCACCTGCCGGCGCCCTGCCGCTGGAGCGTGCCGGCCGGCGGCATGTTCTTCTGGGTCGAACTGCCGCAAGGCCTGGACGCCGCGGCACTGCTGCCGCAGGCGGTGGCCGCGGGCATGGCCTATGTGCCGGGTGCCCCCTTCTACTGCCAGGCGGTGCGCGCCAACACCTTGCGCCTGAGCTTCGTCACCGTGGCCGCGCCGCTCATCGACCGTGGCATCGCTATGCTGGGGCAGGTCCTGGCGCAGGCCATGAAGGAATCCGCATGAAAAGGCGTTTCGACCAACTCGACGTGTTCAGCGCCCGGGCGCTGCGCGGCAACCCCCTGGCCGTGGTGCACGACGCCGCCGGCCTTGACGATGCACGTATGGCTGCCTTCGCGCGCTGGACGAACCTGTCGGAAACCACCTTCCTGCTGCCGCCCACCGACGCCCAGGCAGACTACCGCGTGCGCATCTTCACGCCGGGCGGCGAGCTGCCCTTCGCGGGCCACCCGACACTGG
>JAHECC010000144.1 GCA_024641965.1 Rubrivivax sp. | reverse complement strand
GCCGCTCGACCGTGAGCCTGTCCAACAAGTGGGGCGAGTTGCGCCTCGGCCGCGACTACACGCCGCAGTTCTGGAACTGGACGGTGTTCGATCCGTTCGGCACCAACGGTGTCGGCGCCGCCACCAACCTGGCCATCCAGCTCGGCAACGTACAAGGCTCGGGCGGTTCGTACGGCACGCTGGTGCGCGCCAACAACGCGGTGCAGTACATCCTTCCGAACGGCGTGTTCGGCCCGGGCCTTTACGGTCAGGTGATGGTGGCCGCTGGTGAAAACGACTTCGGCAACAAGATGTACGGCGGCCGTATTGGTTACGCTGCCGGCCCGTTCAACGTCGCCGGTTCGTACAGCAGCACCGACGTCACGCCTAACGTCAGCGTGTCGAACTGGAACGTTGCCGGTTCGTGGGACTTCAAGATCATCAAGGTCTCGGCGTTCTACGGCCAGATCGAAGCCGATGCATTCGCTGGGCTCGGCAAGGCGGGCCAGGACAACTGGTATATCGGCGCGTCGATGCCTTTCGGGCAAGCCAACTTCAAGCTGTCTTGGGGCCAGGCTGACGGTTCGGGCACCCGCAACGCGATCGGTGCCAAGCAGTGGGCGCTGGGTGCGGACTACAACCTGTCCAAGCGCACCGCGATGTACGCGACCGTGTCGTCGATCAACAACAACGACAACAGCGCCTTCCGTGTCGCGGGCACCAGTGCATTGACCGCTGGCACGAGCTCGACGGGCGGCGAAGTCGGTATCCGTCACAGCTTCTGATCTTGCGGCTGCCTGAGGGCAGCTTCGAGAACAGCAAAGGCCGCCTTCGGGCGGCCTTTTTTTTGGGGCTTCTGGATAGATCGCGCGGGCGTCCGCGACCGCGGGTGGCGCCGTGCCAACACGTGGCCCGATGCCGTTCAGCAGCTCAATAGTTGCTCGCGCATCATCAGATCCTTGAACTGCTCACGCTCACGGATCAGCACCGGGCGGCCATTGACGAGCATGACTTCGGCAGCACGGGTGCGGCTGTTGTAGTTGCTGGCCATCGACATGGCGTAGGCGCCGGCCGACAGCACGGCCAGCATGTCACCTTGCTGCAGTGCCAATTCACGTTCGCGGCCCAGCCAGTCTCCCGACTCGCACACCGGGCCGACCACGTCCCACACTAGGCTCTTGCTGTCGCGCAAAACGCACGCCTCGATGCCCATCCAGGCCTGGTACAGGGCAGGGCGCATCAGGTCGTTCATCGCCGCGTCGACGATGCAGAAGTTCTTGGCCGAGCCGTGCACGGCATCACCGCGCTTCAGATAGAGCACCTCGGTCAGCAGCACGCCGGCATTGCCGACCAGCGAGCGCCCTGGTTCCAGCAGCAGCTCGCGATGGCCATGGCCGCGCGCATCGATACGCCGCAGCAACTGCGTCACCAGGGCGTCGGCCGGTGGCGGCACTTCGTCGGCATACTGGATGCCGAGGCCGCCGCCCAGGTCGAGGTGCGCGATGGGGATGCCCTCGCGCTCGATCGCCTCGACCAGCTCGAGCAGGCGGTCCAGCGCATCCAGGTACGGTTCGATCTGGGTGATCTGCGAGCCGATGTGGCAATCGATGCCAACCACATCGAGCCCTGGCAACGCCGCTGCGCGGCGATAGCTGTCGAGTGCCTGATGGTGGGCGATGCCGAACTTGTTGTCCTTCAGCCCGGTGGAAATATAGGGGTGCGTGCCAGCGTCGACGTCCGGGTTGACGCGCAGGCTGACGCGGGCCAATCGGCCGCTGTCCGTGGCCACGCGCGAGAGCAGCTCCAGCTCCGGCCGGCTTTCCACGTTGAAGCAGCGCACGCCGACCTGCAGCGCGCGCTGCATTTCGGCGCGTGTCTTGCCTACGCCTGAGAAAACCACACGCGCCGGATCGACGCCCACGGCCAGCACCCGTTCGAGTTCCCCGGCCGAGACGATGTCGAAGCCGCAGCCGGAGCGCGCAAAGGTCTGCAGAACCCCCAGGCTGGGGTTGGCCTTGACCGCGTAGCACAGCAGGTGGCGCCGCTGCGCCAGCGCACCTTGGTAGGCGGCCACCGCATCCAGCATGGCGCGCTGCGAATACACATACAACGGCGTGCCGAACTCGCGTGCCAGCGCGTCGAGCGAGCAACCGTCGAGCCTCAACTCCCGGCCCTGGCGTGCAAGGAAAGGTGCGCCGGGCAGGCTCATCGGGTAGCCGGGGCCGATGCGGCCGGAGCCGTTGCCGCAACGCCATCAGGCAACATCAGGGAGCCCTTTTGGCCGCAGCCTGCGGCCATGCCCAAGCACAACAAGAGGGTTGAGGCGCGTCGCCACGCGCCCGTTCGGGCGGGCGCGGCTACACTCATTCGACCCCTTGCATGCATGCTGCGGATTCTATCGACGATGAGTGTCTGTCCCGAAGCCACGCCCTTGAGCGACGCCGAGTACCAGCGTCTGTCGGGCCAAGTGCTCGCCGCGATCGAGACGGCGACCGATCGTTGGTTGCAGGACGACGTGATCGACATCGATGCGCAGCGCACCGGCGGGCTGCTCGAGCTGGTGTTTCCGGACGACAGCCGCATCGTCGTCAACACGCAGCCCCCGCTGCAGGAGATCTGGCTCGCCGCACGTGCGGGTGGCTACCACTTCCGGCATGTGCGGGGGCGCTGGCTCGACACGCGCAATGGCAGCGACTTTTTCGACGCGTTGTCTGAGCACGCCAGCGCGCAAGGCGGGCGGGAGCTGCAGTTCCCGCCGACCTGAACTGCGGCTGAACCACCATCAAGCGCACACCACGGAGCCCGCTTTGCCGGACCGCCAGTGGCGCCCCCTTGAGGGGGCGCGGCGAAGCCGCAGTGGGGGTGGGCCCATTCAGCGGCGGAAGAGATCGAGGATGCCGCTGCGCTCTTCGGTGGTCGGCGGCGGCGGCATGACATCTTCAAGGCCCAGGCTGCGCACGCCGGCGCCGCTGCTGAATTCGTCGTAGCTCCAGTCACCGTCGGCATAGATCACGCCATCCGGCGGCGCGAACTCCCGTTCCGGCACGCCCTTCAGCGCGTGTGCCATGTATTCGATCCATACCGGCAGGGCCAGGCCGCCACCGGTCTCGCGATCACCCAGCTTGCGCGGCGTGTCGTAGCCGATCCACACCACCGCCACCACGCTGGTGCTGTAGCCGGCGAACCAGGCGTCCATCGCGTCGTTGGTGGTGCCTGTCTTGCCGTAGATGTCGCCGCGCCCCAGGGCCCGCTTGGCCGAAGCTGCAGTGCCCGAGCGCGTCACTTCCTGCAGCAGCGTGTTCATGACGAAGGTATTGCGCTCATCGACGACGCGAGTCGACTCGCCCAATACGGCGGGCTTGTCCTGGGCCAGCATATGGCCCTTGCTGTCGGTGATCCGGGCGATCAGGACCGGGCGCGTGAGATGGCCGCCGCTGGCAAACACGCCGTAGGCCGTGGCCATCTGCATCGGTGTCACCGACCCGGCGCCCAGCGCCATGGTCAGGAAGGCAGGATGCTTGTCTGCGTCGAAGCCGAAACGCGTGACCCAGTCCTGGGCAAAGCCCGGCCCGATCGATTGAAGCACGCGTATCGACACCATGTTCTTCGAGCGCGCCAGCGCGGCACGCAGCGGCATCGGCCCCTCGAACTTTCCGTCGTAGTTCTTCGGCTCCCAGGGCTGGCTGCCGGTGGCGCCGGCATCGAAGAACAAGGGCGCGTCGTTGACGATGGTCGAGGGCGTGAAACCTCGTTCCAGCGCGGCCGAGTAAATGAAGGGCTTGAAGCTCGAACCCGGCTGGCGCCACGCCTGGGTCACGTGGTTGAACTTCGACTTGCCGTAGTCGAAACCGCCCACCAGCGCGCGGATGGCGCCATTGCGCGGATCGAGCGACACGAAGGCGCCCTCGACTTCCGGCACCTGCGTCAACGACCAATCACCCTTGGCGTTGCGCACAGCACGTACCACCGCGCCGCGGCGGATCTGGATCTTCGGGCCGGCCTTGCTCGACAGCCCCGATTCAACCGGCTTGAGGCCATCGCCGCTGACCGTGATGCTCTCGCCCGACTGCATCACGGCCACCACCTTGCGCGGCGAGGCTTCGAGCACCACGGCAGCGCGCAACTCGTCGTTGTCGGGGTGCTCGGCCAATGCTTCGGCGATACGCGTGTCCAACTGATCGGCGGCGGCAGGCAGATCGACATAGGCCTCCGGCCCGCGATAGAACTGCCGTTGTTCGAAGTTCAGCAGTCCACGCCGCAAGGCCCGGTAGGCGACCTCCTGGTCGGTCGTGCGAATCGTCAGGTAGACATCCAGTCCACGCGAATAGGCCTCGGCGCCGTAATGGGCATAGACCAGCTGTCGCGCGGTTTCCACCGCGTATTCCGCATGCACCGGCGGCTGGCTCTGCGCCCTGTACTTCAGCACCTGGGCGCGGGCGGTTTCGTATTGCGCCTGGGTGATGTAGCCCTCTTCGACCATGCGCCCCAGGATGAAGCGCTGGCGCAAGGTGGCACGCTTCGGGTTGACGATCGGGTTGTAGGCCGATGGCGCCACCGGCAGACCTGCCAGCATCGCCGCCTCGGCCACGCTCAGATCCTGCAGCGCCTTGCCGAAGTAGACCTCGCTGGCGGCGGCGAAGCCGAAGGCACGTTGCCCCAGGAATATCTGGTTCATGTACAGCTCGAGGATCTGCTCCTTGCTGAGCAGCCGCTCGATCTTCAGCGTCAGCAGCAGCTCGTAGATCTTGCGTGTATAGGTCTTCTCGGTGGGCAGATAGAAGTTCTTCGCCACCTGCATCGTGATCGTCGACGCGCCCTGACTGCGCGCATCGCGCAGATTGGCGAGCGCCGCGCGGACGATGCCGCGGTAGTCGACGCCGCCGTGTTCATAGAAGCGCGAGTCCTCCGCAGCCAGCACGGCATCCTTCATCACCTTCGGAATCTGCGCAATGGGCGTGAAGGTGCGCCTTTCTTCACCAAATTCGCCGAGCAACACGCTGTCAGCAGCGTAGATTCGCATCGGCAGTTTCGGCCGGTAGTCGGTCAGGCCGCTGATCTCGGGCACGTTCGGATAGGCCACCGCCACCGCGATGCCCACCAGTATCAACACGCTCGCCACACTGGCCGCAGCCAGACCAAGGACCCAGACGATGATCCGACCCAGCACAGCAAGCCAACCGCCGCGCGATGCAGGCTGGGTGGACTTGTGCTTGGACGGGGGTGCTGAAGGGGACGGGTCGGCGGCGCTCATGCAGATCCGGTTTGGGACAGCCGCGATTATAGAAAGGCGCAGCCAGCGCAGGCGCGCGGGTGCCGGGCCGCTGCGCGGCGCGCAAGGTGAGCGTCGGAAAGCGCAATTGCGAGTTGTTTCAAGCGTTGTTCCGGGCGTCGGTGAATCACAACGAGAGTGAGACTTCGTGGGCAGTTTTTCATTGGGCCACAAGGGCTTTGCTGCTAGGATTCAAGTAATTTCTTAACATCGCCGCGCCCTTTGCCGGGAGCGTTGGGAGACAAGGGACGTGAGCTTTCTGGGCCAGCTTCTGGGGCAAAAGCACCCCGCAATGATCGGCTTGGACGTCAGTTCATCCAGCGTCAAGCTGGTCGAACTGGGCCAGTCCGCCAGCGGCGAGATCGTGCTCGAGCGCTTCGCTTCCGAGCCTTTCGAAAAGGGCTGGATCACCGACGGTCAGATCGAGAAATTCGACGAGGTCGCGGATGCCGTGAAGCGTGTCGTGAGCAAGAGCGGCACGCGCACCAAGCAGGTCGTCATGGCGATGCCGCAGTCGGCCGTGATCACCAAGAAGATCATGCTGCCGGCTGGATTGCGCGACGAGGAGATGGAGCTTCAGGTCGAATCCGAGGCCAACCAGTACATCCCTTTCTCTCTGGACGAGGTGAGCCTCGACTTCTGCGTCATCGGCCCCAGTGCCACGTCCGCGGGCGACGTCGAGGTTCTGATCGCCGCCTCACGCAAGGACAAGGTGCAGGATCGCCAGGGTTTGGCCGAAGCCGCCGGCCTGAAGCCTGTGGTGCTGGACATCGAATCGCACGCCTCGCGCCTGGCGATGAGCCGCGTCGTCGCCGCCTTGCCGAACGAAGGCAAGGACGCCCTGGTCGCGCTGTTCGAGATTGGCGCCGATACCACCAGCCTGAAGGTGCTGCGCGACGAGGAGATGCTGTACGACCGCGATCAGGCCTTCGGCGGCTCGCAATTGACGCAGCTGATCTCGCGCCAGTACGGCTTCTCCTTCGAGGAGGCCGAGGCCAAGAAGCTCGCCAACGACCTGCCCGAGGACTACGACTCGGTGATCCTCGGCCCCTTCGTCGACAGCCTGTCGCAGGAGATCGGCCGTGCGCTGCAGTACTTCTTCACCAGCACGCCGCACCACAAGGTGCACTACGTGATGCTGGCCGGCGGCACCGCCACGCTACCGGGCCTGAAGGACCGGGTCACCGAACTGACTGGCTTCGCCTCGCAGGTGGTGAATCCCTTCGACCACATGAAACTGGGCTCGGCGGTGCGCGAGTCCAGCCTGCGGCGTGAAGCGCCGTCTTACCTCACGGCCTGCGGGTTGGCCATGCGGAGATTCGTTCAGTGATTCTGATCAACCTACTGCCGCACCGCGAAGAAAAGCGCAAGCAGCGCAAGCGCGCCTACTTCGTTGCGCTCGCCGCGAGCGCCCTGGTTGGTGTGGCCATCGCCGGCGCGTGGTTCATGGTGCTGGAGCAGATGACTTCGGCACAACAATCCCGCAACCAGTTCCTCAAGACCGAGATCACGCGGCTGGAAGTGCAGATCAAGGACATTGCCACGCTGCGCGCCGAGATCGAGGCGCTGAAGGCACGACAGAAGGCAGTGGAAGGCCTGCAGACTGATCGCAACATGCCGGTGTACCTGCTGGACGAACTGGTGAAGCAGACGCCCGAGGGTGTGTACCTCACCAGCATCAAGCAGAACGGCCAGATCGTGCTCGTCACCGGCATGGCGCAGACCAACGAGCGTGTCTCCGAGTTCCTGCGCAACACGCTCTACAACTCGCCGTGGCTGGAGCGACCGGAACTGGTCGAGATCAAATCGGTGGCCGTTTCATCAGCCGCGCAGAGTGGGGGTGGGCGAGACCAACGTCGACTGAACGAATTCTCGATGCGCCTGACGCTGAAGCGTCCGCAATCCGCCGCTGCTGCCTCTGCGCCGGATGGCGCCGCCAGCGTCGCGGCCAAGAAGGCTCCGTGAGACTGCCATGAACGCCAAGTCTTCCTCCCCATCGATCGACGTCGGCGCCGCATTTGCGCAGATGGCCGCCCAGTTTCGTGGTCTGAACGCCAAGGAGCCAGGCCAATGGCCCACGCTGCCCAAGGCTGCCAGCTGGCTGGTCATGGTCTTGGCCGTGGTCGCGGCCGGCTGGTTTGCACTGTTGTCCGGTGCCACCGACGAGCTGGAGGCCGAGCGCGAGCGTGAGCCGGTGCTGAAGAAGGAATACATCAACAAGCTCGGGCAAGCGGTCAACCTGGGCGAGTTGCGCAAGCAGAAGCTGCAGGTGCAGGAGTACGTCACGCAGCTCGAGAAGCAGCTGCCCGGCAAGGCCGAGATGGACGCGCTGCTGTCGGACATCAACCAGGCCGGCCTGGGGCGCGGCCTGCAGTTCGAGCTGTTCCGCCCCGGGCAGGTCGAGGTCAAGGACTACTACGCCGAGTTGCCGATCGCCATCAAGGTCAGCGGGCGCTACAACGACATGGGCTCCTTTGCCGCCGACGTGGCCAACCTGTCGCGCATCGTCACGCTGCACAACCTGGCGATCACACCCTTGACCAAGGACGCCAGCGGCAACCTGTCGATGGAAGCCACCGCACGCACCTACCGCTATCTGGATGCCGACGAGGTGGCTGAACAGAAGAAGGCCGCCGCGGCCAAGGCCGCAGGAGCGAAGAAATGAGGCGCCAGCACGAACTGATGCGTTTCGCCACCGGCGCGCTGCTGTTGGCGCTGCTGGGCGGTTGCGGCGCCGAACACGAAGAGCTTCAGGAATGGATGGAGCGCCAGCGGCGCGAAGCCAAGCCGAACGTATCGCCGCTATCGCCACCGAAGAAATTCGAGGCGCAGCCCTATACGTCATTGCAGGCGATCGAGCCCTTCAGCAGCCAGAAACTTACCGTTGCTCTCAAGATGGAAGCGCGTCAGCCGAACTCCATGTTGGGCGCCGAATTGAATCGACGCAAGGAACCACTGGAGGCCTACCCGTTGGACAGCATGACGATGGTCGGCAGTGTTGCCAAGCAGGACAAGCCCTTCGCGCTGCTGCGCGTCGACAACCTGCTCTACCAGGTCAAGCCTGGCGACTACATCGGCCAGAACTATGGCCGTATCAACAAGATCACCGAGACCCAGATCGTGCTGCGCGAGATCGTGCAGGACGCCGCTGGCGAATGGATCGAGCGGGCCAGCACCCTGCAATTGCAGGAGAAGGCCAAGTGACTAGCACCCTGGAGAACCGCATCATGCACAAGTGGCGCGCCAAAGTTGCCGCGTTGGCGCTGGCACTCGGCCTTCCCGTCGCCGCGTTCGCGCAGAACGTGATCCAGTCGATCACGACCTCGCAACAAGCCGGCACCGATGTCGTGCGCGTCGAGATGAGCGAGCCGCTGGCCGCCGTGCCCGGCGGTTTCGTCGTGCAGGCACCTCCTCGCGTGGCCATCGATCTGCCGGGTGTCAGCAACGGCCTGGGCAAGAACTCGGTGGAGTTGAACCAGGGCAACGTGCGTTCGGCGAATGTCGCGTCATCGGGTGAACGCACGCGCCTGGTGCTGAATCTGCGCCAGGCCTCCAGCTACCGCGTGCAGCTGCAGGGCAAGGCCCTGATCGTGATGCTCGATTCGGCCGGGCCCGCGGCTACGGCCAGCGGCACGTCGACGCAGTTTGCGCCGGCACAGAACGACCAGCCGATGGCCTTGCGCGACCTGGACTTCCGCCGCGGCAGCGATGGTGCCGGCCGCATCGTCGTCGACCTGCCCAGTACCCAGGTGGGCGTGGACATCCGCCAGCAAGGCCAGACGCTGGTGGTCGAGTTCCTGCGCTCGACGCTGCCCGAAAAGCTGCGCCGTCGCCTGGACGTGACGGACTTCGCCACGCCCATCCAGACCATCTCCACCTTCCAGAGTGGTGACCGTGTGCGCATGGTGGTCGAGCCCAAGGGCTCGTGGGAGCACAGCGCCTACCAGACCGACAACCAGTTCGTGCTTGAAGTGCGGCCGATGAAGGTCGACCCGAACAAACTGGTGCAGGGCCCCGGCTTCTCGGGCGAGAAGCTGAGCCTGAACTTCCAGAACATCGAAGTGCGTGCGCTGCTGCAGGTGATCGCCGACTTCACCAACTTCAACGTCGTCACCAGCGACACCGTCACCGGCAACGTGACGCTGCGCCTGAAGGACGTGCCCTGGGACCAGGCGCTGGACATCATCCTGCAGAGCAAGGGCCTGGGCGTGCGCAAGAACGGCAACGTGCTGTGGATCGCGCCGAAGGAAGAACTGGCCAACCGCGAGCAGGTCGAGCTGGAATCGAAGAAGAAGATTGCCGAACTCGAACCCGTGCGTACCCAGGCGTTCCAGTTGAACTACACCAAGGCCGAGACCATTGCCAAGAGCCTGATCGGCTCGGCGCTGGTGGCCGAGGCCGTCAACAATGCCAGCGGCCAGAACTCCGGGCGCATCATGTCGCCGCGCGGCAGCGTCATCTTCGAGCAGCGCACGAACCAGTTGTTCGTCACCGACATCCCCTCCAAGCTCGAGGAGATACAGGGCTTGATCGCCAAGATCGACATCCCGGTGCGCCAGGTGCTGATCGAAGCGCGCATCGTCGAAGCCACTGACAACTGGGGCCAGAGCCTGGGCGTCAAGCTCGGCTTCGCCAACCTCGCCGGCCCGCCGACCAGCGGCCCGGGCGCCAACGTGGGCGGCAACTACTCGGCGATCGGCGCGCAGACCGGGCAGAGCC
>JAHECC010000019.1 GCA_024641965.1 Rubrivivax sp. | reverse complement strand
CGCGCGAAAGGGCCGGTGTGCGGCCATGCCGCTCAAGCCTTCGGCTTGGATGAGACCTTATGTCTCATCAACCTGCCCTTTTCACGTTCCCAGTCGCGCTTCTTTTCGGTATGGCGCTTGTCATGCTCGGCCTTGCCCTTGGCCAGTGCGATCTCGACCTTCACGCGCCCGCCCTTGTAGTGCAGGTTCAAGGGCACCAGCGTGAAGCCTCGCTGCTCGACCTTGCCGACCAGCCGTTTGATCTCGGCCTTGTGCATCAGCAGTTTCTTGGTGCGATCGGCCTCCGGTTGCACATGCGTAGACGCGCTGCCCAACGCATTGATGCGGCAGCCGATGAGGTACAGCTCGCCGTCGCGAATGACCACGTAGCCGTCACTCAGTTGCACCTGCCCCGCACGCACGGCCTTGATCTCCCAGCCCTGCAGCACGATGCCCGCTTCGTGGTGTTCCTCGAGGTGATATTCAAAGCGCGCGCGACGGTTTTCGGCAATGTTCGACATGGGGGAATGGCACAAGGGGCCGCAAAAGGCGGCCCCTACAATTCGCTTCATTGTATGAAGCATGTGAACAAGTCGGTCCTGCTTTGGTATTCGCCGCGCGAGATGTACGACCTCGTGGTGGCCGTTCCCGACTACCCCCAGTTTCTGCCTTGGTGCGATGGTGCCCACGTCGTTGAGCAGCACGACGACGGGGTTACCGCCCGCATTGGCCTGGCCTATGCCGGCGTGAAGCACACCTTCACCACACGCAACGCGCATGTGCCCGGCGCGTCGGTGCTGGTGAAGCTGGTCGACGGCCCGTTTTCGCTGCTCGACGGCACCTGGGCCTTCCTGCCCCTCGGGCCCGAGGCCGCTGTGGCGCAGGGCTGCAAGATCGAGTTCGATCTGCGCTATGCCTTCGCCAGCAAGGCGCTGGAAACGGTGCTGAGCCCGGTGTTCGACAAGGTGGCCAATACCTTCGTCGATTCCTTCGTCACGCGTGCCGAAGCGGTCTATGGCCCGCGATGAGGGCGCTCGGCTGCACATCGAGGTGGTCTATTGCGCCCGGCCGGGCCACTGCGACCTGGTCACGCTGCAACTGACCGAGGGCGGCACACTGCTTGATGCGGTGCGGTCCAGCGGCTTGATGCAGCGACATGGGCTCGACGCGCTCGAGTTGCGGGCTGGCATCTGGAGCCGCGTGCAGCCGCTGGACACCCTGTTGCGTGACCGCGATCGGGTCGAGATCTATCGAGGCCTGCAGGTGGATCCGAAGGAAGCCCGGCGGCTTCGCTACAAGAGCGCCAAGGGCATCAAGTCGACCTGAAGGGCTCGCGTACCCACGCGTCAACGGCAGTCGCTGGCGATGACGGTACGTGCGCGCTGCGCTTCCATGGCCCGTGTTTCGTCGTCGAGAACGATGCGTTCGCCGGCGGCATTGACGCGGGCCATGCGAAGACCGCTGTCCAGCGTGGCGAGGTGTTCGCGCGCGCGCCGGCAGTTGTCCTGGCGGGCGGCGGCGGCCTTCTGCTCCTCGGCCTTGGCCGCCGTCGCCTTTTCCTGTTCTATGCGGCGTTTGCGTTCCTCCAGTGCGGGATCGACGGCCGTCTTGGCGCCTGCCGCGGAGGCCGTGGGCGCCGACGCCGCTGACGCCGGTGCTGCTGACGCCGGCGCCACTGACGCCAGCTTGCGCGCCGCCGCATCGGGCTGTTGCAGGATGTCCTTGGCAGGAATGTCGCGAGGCGGAGGTGTGTCGCTGACGGTGATCTGGCCGCGCGCGTCGCGCCATTTCCATTGCGCCTGCGCCGGCATCGACATCGCCGCGATGGCCAGCGCGGCCAGCGCCAAGCCCGAAAACCGGCGCCACGGACGGGGGGTGATCTGCATGGCCCAAGTGTAGTGGCGGCCCCCGGGGCAAGGGGTGTGCAAAGCGTCACGCGCCGGGCCCGCGCGTGCGCCGGTCCGTATAATTCATTTTTGCGTCCGGAGCTTGTTTCATGCGCCTTTTAGGCAAAGCGCTCACCTTCGACGATGTGTTGCTGGTGCCCGCCCATTCCAAGGTGTTGCCACGCGATACGCGGCTGGCCACCCGGCTGTCCCGCAACATCCCCTTGAACCTGCCCCTGGTGTCCGCCGCGATGGACACCGTGACCGAGGCGCGCCTGGCGATCGCCATCGCGCAGGAGGGCGGCATCGGCATCGTGCACAAGAACATGTCGGCCCAGGAGCAGGCCGCCGAGGTGGCGCTGGTCAAGCGCTACGAATCGGGGGTGCTGCGCGATCCGATCACTGTGACGCCGGACATACCGGTGCGCGAGGTGGTGGAACTGTCGCGCCGGCATGGCATCTCGGGCTTTCCGGTGCTGCAGGGCAAGGCCGTGGTCGGCATCATCACCGGGCGCGACCTGCGCTTCGAGACACGCATGGACGCGCCGGTGCGCGACATCATGACGCCGCGCGAGAGGCTTGTCACCGTCGGAGAGCACGCCACGATCGAGGACGGCAAGGCGCTGATGCACAAGCACAAGCTCGAGCGCGTGCTGGTGGTCAACGAAGCCTTCGAGCTGTGCGGGTTGATGACGGTGAAGGACATCACCAAGCAGACCAACTTCCCCAGCGCCGCGCGCGACGGCTTCGGCAAACTGCGCGTCGGCGCCGCAGTGGGCGTGGCCGAGGGCACCGAAGAGCGCGTCGAACTGCTGGTCAGGGCCGGCGTCGATGCGATCGTGGTCGACACCGCGCATGGCCACAGTGACGGCGTCATCGAGCGCGTGCGATGGGTGAAGAAGCACTTCCCGCAGGTCGACGTGATCGGCGGCAACATCGCTACCGGTGCGGCCGCGCTGGCGTTGGTCGAAGCCGGCGCCGACGCGGTCAAGGTGGGCATCGGCCCGGGCTCGATCTGCACCACGCGCATCGTCACCGGCGTGGGCGTGCCGCAGATCATGGCCATCGAGTCTGTCAGCAAGGCGATCGCCGGCAGCGGCGTGCCGCTGATCGCCGACGGCGGCATCCGCTATTCGGGCGACCTGGCCAAGGCCATCGCCGCCGGCGCACACAGCGCAATGATGGGCAGTGCCTTCGCCGGCACCGAAGAGGCACCGGGCGAGGTCGTGCTGTACCAGGGGCGCAGCTACAAGAGCTACCGCGGCATGGGTTCACTGGGCGCGATGCAGCAGGGCTCCGCCGACCGCTATTTCCAGGAAGGGGCCGAGACGGCGACCACGGCCAAGCTGGTGCCCGAGGGCATCGAGGGCCAGGTGCCCTACAAGGGTTCGCTGGTGGCCATCGTTTTCCAGATGGCCGGCGGGTTGCGCGCGGCGATGCATTACTGCGGCTGCGCCTCGATCGACGAGATGCACGAGCGCTGCGAGTTCGTCGAGATCTCCGCCGCCGGCATCCGCGAGAGCCACGTGCACGACGTGCAGATCACCAAGGAAGCGCCGAACTACCGCATGGAGTAGTCGCGCCCGCAAAGGGCACCATCACCATGCACGACAAGATCCTGATCCTTGACTTCGGCTCGCAGGTCACGCAGCTGATCGCGCGACGCGTGCGCGAGGCGCATGTCTATTGCGAGATCCACGCCAACGATGTCAGCGATGCCTTTGTGCACGAGTTCGCGCCGAAGGCCATCATCCTCAGCGGCAGCCATGCCAGCACCTACGAGTCGCATGGACTGCGCGCGCCGCAGTCTGTGTGGAATTTGGGTGTGCCGGTGCTGGGTATCTGCTACGGCATGTTCACGATGGCGGTGCAGCAGGGCGGGCAGGTCGAGGCCAGCAGCCAGCGCGAGTTCGGCTATGCCGAGGTGCGCGCGCACGGCCACACGCGGCTGCTGCAGGGCATCGAGGACTTCAGCACCGCCGATGGCCACGGCATGCTCAAGGTGTGGATGAGCCACGGCGACAAGGTCACCGCGCTGCCGCCCGGTTTCAAGCTGATGGCCAGCACACCGAGCTGCCCGATCGCCGGCATGGCGAACGAGGACAAGCGCTATTACGGTGTGCAGTTCCACCCCGAGGTGACGCATACGCTGCAGGGCAGGGCGCTGCTCGAACGCTTCGTGCTCGACATCGCCGGCGCCAAACCCGACTGGGTGATGCGCGACCATGTCGCCGAGGCGGTGGCGAATATCCGCGAACAGGTGGGCGACGAAGAGGTGATTCTCGGCCTGTCCGGCGGCGTCGATTCCAGCGTGGCCGCGGCGCTGATCCACCGCGCCATCGGTGAGCAATTGACCTGCGTGTTCGTCGACCACGGCCTGCTGCGCCTGGACGAGGGACGCCTGGTGATGGAAATGTTCGCCGGCCGCTTGCATGCCCGGGTGGTGCACGTCGATGCCAGCGCGCAGTTCATGGGCCAGTTGCAGGGCGTGGCCGATCCCGAGGCCAAGCGCAAGATCATCGGCCGCGAGTTCGTCGAGGTGTTCCAGCGCGAGGCAAAGAAGCTGGCCAATGCGAAATGGTTGGCGCAGGGCACGATCTACCCCGATGTCATCGAGTCTGGCGGCGCCAAGACCAAGAAGGCCACCAGCATCAAGAGTCACCACAACGTCGGTGGCCTGCCCGAGACGCTGGGGCTGAAATTGCTGGAGCCGCTGCGCGACCTGTTCAAGGACGAGGTGCGCGAACTCGGTGTGGCGCTGGGGCTGCCGCATGACATGGTCTACCGGCACCCTTTCCCGGGCCCGGGGCTGGGCGTGCGCATCCTCGGGGAAGTCACGGCCGAGTACGCCGACATGCTGCGCCGTGCCGACGCCATCTTCATCGAGGAACTGCGCGCTTGGCTGGACAAGGCCAGCGGCAAGAACTGGTACGAGCTGACCAGCCAGGCCTTCGCGGTGTTCCTTCCGGTGAAGAGCGTCGGTGTCATGGGTGACGGCCGCACCTACGACTATGTGGTGGCGCTGCGCGCCGTGCACACCAGCGACTTCATGACGGCGGACTGGGCCGAGCTGCCCTACGGCCTGTTGAAGAAGGTCAGCAGCCGCATCATCAACGAGGTGCGCGGCGTCAACCGTGTCACCTACGACGTGTCGAGCAAACCGCCGGCGACGATCGAGTGGGAGTGAGCCGCCTTCGCGGCAGATGACAGGACACTTGAAAGTATTCCATGATTCGAGCATAATCGAAACATGGAAGAACACGAAGCCGTTGTTTCGCTTGCCGCGCTCGCGCAGGGCATGCGGTTGCGCATCTTTCGCACCCTGGTCGGTGCCGCCCCCTCTGGCATGACGCCCGGCGCACTGGGCGCGATCCTGGACGTTCCCGGTTCTACCTTGTCCTTCCACCTGAAGGAACTGATGCATGCCGGCCTGGTGTCGCAGGAGCGCGATGGCCGCAGCCTGATCTACCGCCCGGCGCTCGCGCAGATGAACGAGCTGCTGGATTACCTCACTGCCCACTGCTGCCAGGGCGCCGAATGCGAAATCGGCGCGGCGGCCGGGCGCAAGACCTGCTGAAGGAGAACCGAGATGAAGCGTTTTCACGTCCACCTGCATGTCGATGAGCTTGACCAGAGCATCGGTTTCTATTCGAAGCTCTTCGACGCCGCGCCGACGCGCATCGAGAGCGACTACGCGAAGTGGATGTTGCAGGATCCGCCGCTCAACTTCGCCATCTCCACGCGCGGCCAACGCGCGGGCATCGACCATCTGGGCATCCAGACCGACGACGCCAGCGAACTCGCCGGGCTCAAGGCACGTGCCGAGCAGGCCGAGATGGCGCTGCTGGACGAAGGCGAGACCACCTGCTGCTATGCCCGCAGCGAAAAGCACTGGGTCACCGATCCGCAGGGCGTGGCCTGGGAGCACTTCCATACGCTGGGCGACATCCCCGTGTTCAGCGCCAAGCAGCTTCCCTCCGCTATCGCCACACGTGGCAAGGAGATGGCCATCGAGGTGAGCGCGGCCAAGCGCTGTTGCTGAGCTTGAACATGAGTGATCGCATCTTCAACGCGCTGTTCCTGTGCACCGGCAATTCCGCGCGCTCGATACTGGCCGAAGGCCTGATGAATCAACTCGGCGCGGGCCGCTGCAAGGCCTACTCGGCAGGCAGCCACCCGAAAGGGCAGGTCAATCCCTTCGCGCTGTCGACGCTCGAAGGCCTGCACATCCCGACGCAGGGCCTGCGCAGCAAGAGCTGGGACGAATTCGCACAGCCGGATGCGCCGAAGCTCGACTTCGTCTTCACCGTCTGCGACAACGCCGCCGGCGAGGTCTGCCCGTTCTGGCCGGGCCAGCCGATGACGGCGCATTGGGGCCTGCCCGACCCGGCCGAGGTCGAGGGTGACGACGCGCTGAAAGCGCGTGCCTTCAAGGACACGGCCGTCGCGCTGCGTCGGCGCATCGAGCTGATGCTGGCACTGCCGCTGGAACGCCTGGAAGGCATGTCATTGCAGCGCGAGGTCGACCGCATCGGTCGATCGACGTCCTGAAGGCCATGACTCGCCATCCGGTGCGCCGAGCGCACGGCGCCGCCATGTGCCGCATTAACGAGACCTGACGATGGGCTTGTTCGAGCGCTACCTCAGTCTCTGGGTCGGCCTGGGCATCGTCGCCGGCGTCGGCTTGGGGCTTTGGATGCCGGGGCTGTTCCAGGGCATTGCCGCGATCGAGCTGGCGCATGTCAACCTGGTCGTCGCGGTGTTCATCTGGGTGATGATCTATCCGATGATGATCCAGATCGACTTTGCCGCCGTGCGGCATGTCGGCGAGCGGCCACGCGGGCTGTGGCTCACGCTGGTGGTCAACTGGCTCATCAAGCCCTTTACGATGGCGGGCCTGGCCGTGCTCTTCTTCGAGCATGTGTTTGCCGGCTGGGTCGATCCGCAATCGGCCAGCGAATACATCGCCGGCATGATCCTGCTCGGCGTGGCGCCGTGCACCGCGATGGTCTTCGTGTGGAGTCAGCTGACGCGGGGCGACCCGAACTACACGCTGGTGCAGGTGTCGGTGAACGACCTGATCATGGTCTTCGCCTTTGCGCCGCTGGCCGCCTTCCTGCTCGGCGTGACCGACGTGGCGGTGCCGTGGCAGACGTTGGTGCTGTCCACCGTGCTGTATGTCGTGCTGCCGCTGCTCGCGGGCGTGGCCACGCGCCAATTGTGGTTGCGTCGCGGCGGTACCGAGCGGGTCACGCAGGGTGTCGCGGCATTGAAGCCGTGGTCGGTGTTCGGCCTGATCGCCACGGTGGTGCTGCTGTTCGGCTTTCAGGCGCGCACCTTGGTCGAGCAGCCGCTGATCATCGCGCTCATCGCCGTGCCGCTGGTGCTGCAGAGCTACGGCATCTTCGCCATCGCCTATATCGCCGCGCGCAGGCTGCAGCTGCCGCATTCGATTGCGGCGCCGGCGTGCATGATCGGTACCTCCAACTTCTTCGAACTCGCCGTGGCGGTGGCGATCTCGCTGTTCGGCCTGAACTCCGGCGCGGCGCTGGCCACGGTGGTGGGCGTGCTGGTCGAGGTGCCGGTGATGCTGTCGCTGGTGGCGTTTGCCAACCGCACCCGGCACTGGTTTCCTGCCTGAGCGCCGGCCGTCTCCATCGAAAGGGCAGAATGCGGCAGGCGCCTTCGGCGCACGGACCCGCCATCGATGAGCGAAGAACAGCACCGCAAGGACGAAGCCGGCATGCGCCTGGCGCTGGACCAGGCGCAGAACGCGTGGCTGGTCGGCGAGGTGCCAGTGGGTGCGGTGATCCTGCGCGATGGCCAGGTCATCGCCACCGGCTACAACCGGCCGATCACCACGCACGACCCGACCGCGCACGCCGAGATCGTGGCCTTGCGCCACGCCGCGCAGTTGCTGCAGAACTACCGCCTGCCCGATTGCGAGCTTTTCGTGACGCTAGAGCCCTGCGCGATGTGTTCGATGGCGTTGTTGCATGCCCGCCTGCGGCGGGTGGTCTTCGGCGCCAGCGATCCGAAGACCGGCGCGGCGGGTTCGGTGTTGAACCTGTTTGGCCAGACGCAGTTGAACCATCACACCGAAGCGGTGGGCGGCGTGCTGGCGCCGGCTTGCGGCGACTTGCTCAGCAGCTTCTTTGCGGAGCGCCGTGCGCAGCTGCGCGCCGAGCGCCAGCGCAGCGACGAAGTCCCAGATGAGCCAATTCCCACCGGCGAGGTGCGTGAACTGGGCCCTCTCGTCGATCCCGAGCCCAAGCCTTCATGACGAGCCTGTGTCTGTTCTCACCCGCCGGCGTGCTGGTCCGCTCGGCGCCGCTGCGCCTGGCGGCGCGGCGTCTGGCAGCGATGGGTTATCAGGTCGACATCGATGCAGCTGCCATGGCGCGCCACCAGCGTTTCGGTGGTGATGACGACACCCGGCTCACCGCGCTGCACCGCGTGGCCACGAAGGCGCCATCGATCGCCATGGCCACACGCGGCGGCTATGGACTGACGCGGCTGCTCGACCGCATCGACTGGCCGCTGCTGGCACGCAGTGTCGAGTTAGGCACGCGCTGGGTCGGTCTGAGCGATGTGACGGCGTT
Organism: Rubrivivax sp.; assembly: GCA_024641965.1. Lineage (GTDB taxonomy): Bacteria > Pseudomonadota > Gammaproteobacteria > Burkholderiales > Burkholderiaceae_C > Rubrivivax. The sequence continues at coordinate 30,685 of JAHECC010000019.1, read as the reverse complement.
GCAGCTCGGCATGCTGGCGCATGGCGGTGTGCCAAGTTGGGCCGGGCCGACGGCGGTGGAAGACTTCGGCCGCGCAGACGAGCAAGGTGGTGTCGACGACGTCACCGCCGCCTGCTTCAACGAGGCGATGCATGGTGAGCTCGAAGCCGTCGGCTTTCGCAGCGATGCCGGCTTCGACGGTCTGGATTTGAAGGGACGCCTGTGGGGCGGCAATCTGAGCGTGCTGATGTCGCTGCTCGGCACGCCGCACTGGCCGCGTGTGCGCGGCGGCGTGCTGTTCCTGGAAGACGTCAACGAACAACCCTACCGTGTCGAGCGCATGTTGCTGCAACTGCACCAGGCCGGCGTGCTGGGGGCGCAGAAGGCGGTGCTGCTGGGCGACTTCACGGTGCGCACCAAGTCGCCGATGGATCGCGGTTATTCGCTCAAAGCCGCCATCGCGCATCTGCGCTCCGTCTGCACCACGCCGATCCTCACCGGGCTGCCCTTCGGCCATATCCCGACCAAGCTGACGCTGCCGCAGGGTGCGAGCGTACAGTTGGTGGTGCACGGGCGCGAGGTCCTCATCGGCTGGTAGGGCGTGAGCGGCCTATCAATATCGCTCGTCAACGGGCTGCGCCGCCTGGCGTGGCTGGCCGGTGTGATGCTGGCGGGTTGCAATAACAACCCGCTGCCCGACGACCTGGCGGCGAGCAACACGGCCGTCAGTGCGTTCCTGCAAAGCTCGCCGCGCCACCTGGACCCGACGGCCTCGTACTGGTCCAACGAGACGCCATACACCTACCAGATCTACGAGCCGCCCTATGGCTACCACTACCTGCTGCGGCCCTTCAAGCTGATTCCCAAGACGGCCGAGCAGGTGGCGCGGCCGCACTACTTCGACAAGGACGGAAGGCGGCTGGCCGACGATGCGCCGGGCGAGCAGGTGGCCGAGAGCGTCTACGACATCCGCATCAGGCCGGGCATCCTTTACCAGCCGCACCCGGCCTTCGCGAAGGATGAAAAGGGCGCCCATCGCTATCACGCGCTGCGGCCGGAGGAACTGCGTGCTCGCCGCACGCCGCTTGACTTCGAACACGTGGGTACGCGCGAACTCGTGGCCGAGGACTATGTCTACGCGCTAAAGCGCCATGCGACGACACGCATCACCACGCCGATCTTCGGCATCTTCGCCGAGAACGTGGTCGGCCTGAAGGACTACGGCCAGCGCATCAAGGACGAGGATCGAAAGCTGCGCGCCGGCCTGGAGGCGACCAGCCAGGACAAGCCCTTCCTGGACTTTCGTCGCTGGCCGCTGGCGGGGGCCAGCGCACCGGAAAAGCACCTGCTGCGCATTCGCATCAATGGCAAGTACCCGCAGTGGAACTACTGGATGTCGATGACGTTCATGGCGCCGGTGCCGTGGGAGGCCGATGCCTTCTATGCGCAACCGGGCATGGCGGCAGTGGGCCTGTCGCTGGATCAATGGCCGGTAGGCACCGGGCCGTACATGATGGTCGAGTCGATCAAGGATCGGCGGCATGTGCTCGAGCGCAACCCGAACTACCGCGGCGAGCCGTACCCCTGCGAGGGCATGCCCGGCGACCGCGAGGCTGGCCTGCTCGACGACTGCGGCAAGACCATGCCCTTCGTCGACCGCTTCGTCTTCACGATCGAACGCGAAAACGTGCCCCTGCGCGGCAAGTTTCGCCAGGGCTACTACGACATCGAGATCTTCGAAAGCACCAACAGCGGCCTGGACTACCTGATCGAGATGCAGGACAGCGAAGAGGTGCGCAAGGAATACGAGGCCAAGGGTTTCAGGCTGCCGCGTTTCCCGGACGTGAACAGCCGCTTCATCGGCTTCAACATGCTCGATCCGGCGATCGGCTGGGGTGACACGCCCGAGCAGCGCGAGCGCAACCGAAAGCTGCGCCAGGCGATCTCGATCGCCATCGACTGGGAAGAGCATTCCAAGATCTTTCCCGAAGGCGCCGGCGAAACGGCGATGGGGCCGCTGCCCAGGGGCATCTTCGGCTCGCGCCAAGGCACGCCCGAAGGCCTCAACCCGGTGACGCACCGCTGGCTCGATGGGAAGGCGGTGCGCCGGCCGATCGAAGACGCCAAACAGCTGCTAGCGCAAGCGGGCTATCCGAACGGCCGCGACGCGCTCAGCGGCAAGCCGCTGGTCATCAACTACGACTTCTACGCCGTGCCGACGCCTGAGGTGAAGGCCGGGCTCGACTGGATGGTGCGCCAGTTCGCCAAGATCGGTATACAGCTGGAGATACGTGCCACCGACAACAACCAGTTCCAGGACAAGGTGCGCAAGGGCAACTACCAGGTGTTCGCGCTGGGCTGGCTGGCCGACTACCCGGATGCCGAGAATTTCATGTTCCTGCTCTACGGCCCGAACGGCAAGACCGAGCATGACGGCGAGAACACGGGCAACTACGCCAGCCCGCAGTTCGACCGGCTCTTCGCCGAGATGAAAACCCTGGAGGACGGGCCGGCGAAGCAGGCGGTCATCGACCAGATGAACCGCGTCGCGCAACTCGATGCACCGTGGAGTTTCGGCATATTCCCCGACGCCTCCGGCGCCGCGCAGTCCTGGGTGCACAACTACAAGCCCGCAGTGCTGATCCGCGACCACGGCAAGTACCTGCGCCTGGACATTGCGCAGCGCGTGCACTTGCTTGAGCAATGGAACCAGCCGGTGTGGTGGCCGGTGATCCTGCTCGGCGCGGCCGTGCTGCTGCTGCTGTTCGTCGGCTGGCGCAGCCTGCGCCAGCGCGAACGCACCAACGCGCGCGGCGAGGTGTTGGCCTGATGCTGAACTACGTCGTGCGCCGCATCGCCTATGGCTGTCTCGTGCTGCTGGGCGTGAACCTGGCCACCTTCTTCCTGTTCTTCACCGTCAATACGCCCGACGACATGGCGCGGCTGAACATCGGCGGCAAGCGGATCAACCAGGAAGTCATCGACAAGTGGAAGGCTGAGCGCGGCTACGACAAGCCGCTGTACTTCAACGACAAGAAGTCCGGGGGCGAGAAGCTCACCGACACGATCTTCTGGGAGCGCTCGGTGTCGCTGTTCGCACTGGACTTCGGCCGCGCCGATGCCGAAAGCGCCGGCGATATCGGTCACGAGATGGCCACGCGCATGGGGGTCAGCATTCAACTGGCGCTGCCGCTGTTCGTGCTGCAGGTCATCGCCAGCGCCGCCTTCGCGCTGCTGCTGGTGATGCTTCGCAACACTCGGCTCGATTTCTGGGGCGTGGTCGCCTGCGTGCTGATGCTGTCGATTTCCAGCCTGTTCTACATCATCGTCGGTCAATATTTCTTTTCGCGCGTGCTCAAACTGGCGCCGCTGTCGGGCTACGTCGCCGGCTGGGACGTGGTGAAGTTCCTGGTGCTGCCGATCGGCCTGTCGCTGATCGCTCGGCTGGGCGGCGAGGCGCGGCTTTACCGGGCGATGTTCCTAGAGGAAATCGGCAAGGACTACGTGCGCACAGCGCGCGCCAAGGGGCTGTCGGAGATGCTCGTGCTGTATCGGCATGTGCTGCGCAATGCGCTGATTCCGATCATCACCAGCGCCGGCAGCTACCTGCCCTATGTGTTCCTCGGCAGCCTGGTGTTCGAGAGCTTCTTCGGTCTGCCCGGGCTCGGGGCCTACGCCATCGAGGCCATCACCAAGCAGGACTTTGCCGTGGTGCGCACCATGGTCTTCGTCGGCTCGCTGCTCTACATCGTGTCGTACATGCTGATCGACGTGGCCTACTCCTGGGCCGACCCACGGATCCGGTTGAGCTGAGATGCCGAAGTTCGTGCTGCTATGGACCGATGCCGCGATGTGGCTGATGGCGCTGGCCTTGTTCGTCTACGCCGCGCTGGTGTGGCGCCGTCCGGGCCTGGCCGCCAATTGGAAGAAGGTGTTCGGCGACGCGGCGGCGCTGGCATCGTCGGTGATCCTGCTGTTGTGCATGATCGTCACGCTGCTCGACAGCCTGCACTACCGGCCGCTGTTGCCGCCGGCTGCCGGCAGCGACACGCTCGCCTACGACACGCGCACGCATTCGCTGCTCGATGCGTTGCTCGGCGGTCTGGTCGAGTCGCGCGAGGCCACCTATTCGCGGCCGCTGGCGTACGTGGGTTTCACCAAGGAGTCGATCGATGCTGGCGGCGAGGTTCAGCGCGTCGCGCCACGGCTCAAGCATGGTGGCGCCCACCTGGCCGACCCCGAGACGCAGTGGCTCGCTGACCTGCTGAGGCGTGCCGCAAGCGGTGCGCTGCTCGGCGTGTTGTGCACTGCGCTGCTGTCGGCGTTGCTGGTGGCCGGCGTGGGGCGTGCGCGCGGCCTGCCCTGGCGTGAGGCCGGCATGCAGGTATGGCAAGGCCAGGGCCCGATCCCTTGGCGCGTCGTGTGCTGGACGTTCCTGGCGCTGGGCCTGGTGTTCGGCCCGACGCTGGCGCTGATGTCGCATTACCACGTGCTCGGCACCGACCTGACCGGCAACGACGTGCTGTACCAGGCGCTGAAGAGCATTCGCACCGCCTTCGTCATCGGCATGCTGGCGACCGTGGCGACGCTGCCGCTGGCGGTGGGCCTGGGCATCCTGGCAGGCTACTTCCGTGGCTGGGTCGACGAAGTCATCCAGTACCTGTACACGGTGCTGTCGTCGGTGCCGAACGTGCTGCTGATCGCCGCGTGCGTGCTGATGGTGCAGGTGTTCATCGACCAGCACCCCGAACTGTTCGAAACCGGGGCGGAACGCGCCGACCTGAAGCTTCTCCTGCTGTGCGCGGTGCTTGGCCTGACCGGCTGGGCCGGGCTGTGCCGACTGCTGCGCGGCGAGACGCTGAAGCTGCGCGAGCTGGAGTATGTGCAGGCGGCCCGGGCTTTCGGCGTGTCGGACCGCCGCATCATGCGCCGCCACATCTTCCCCAACGTGGCGCACCTGATGCTCATCGTCACGGTGCTCGAGTTCAGCGCGCTGATCCTGTACGAGGCGGTGTTGTCCTACGTGGGCGTCGGTGTCGATCCGTCGATGAACAGCTTCGGCGGCATGATCAACCTGGCGCGCAGCGAGATGAGCCGCGACCCCGTCGTGTGGTGGTCGTTCGCCGCGGCTTTCGCCTTCATGGTCACGCTGGTGCTGGCCGCCAACCTGTTTGCCGACGGCGTGCGCGACGCCTTCGATCCGCGCGCGCGGGTCTTTCGGCCTAGTACGGGCGACAGGAAGGCCAAGGCATGAACGCAGCCGAGCGCATCGAGCTCATCGATCTGAAGGTCGTGTTGGACGCCGACGCCGGAGTGGTGCGCGCGCTCGACGGCGTCCGTCTGTCGATTCAGCGCGGCGAGACCTTCGCGCTGGTTGGCGAGAGCGGCTGTGGCAAGAGCATGACCGCCTTGGCGCTGATGCGCCTTTTGCCCGAAAACGGCCGCATCAGCGCCGGCCAGGTGCGCTTGGGCGACCAGGAGGTGTTGGGCTTGAGCGAGGCGGCGATGCGCGAGGTGCGTGGCGGGCGCATCGGCATGATCTTCCAGGAGCCCTCGACCAGCCTGAATCCGGTCATGCGGGTGGGCGAGCAGATCGTCGAGGCCATCGAGACGCACACCGCGCTGCGTGGTGCCGCGGCGCGTGCCAAGGCGGTCGAATGGCTGGGCCGCGTCGGCATTGCCGAGCCCGAGCGGCGCATCGACGCGTATCCATTTCGCCTGTCCGGCGGTCAGAAGCAGCGCGTGATGATCGCGATGACCTTGGCCGCCGAGCCCGGCTTTCTCATTGCCGACGAGCCCACCACCGCACTGGACGTGACCCTCCAGGCGCAGATCCTCGATCTGCTGCGGGAGTTGCAGCGCGAGCGCAACTTGGGTCTGCTGCTGATCACGCATGACCTGGGTGTGGTCGCGAGCATTGCGCAGCGCGTGGCGCTGATGTATGCCGGACAGATCATCGAGGTGGCGACGGTCGATGAATTCTTCGCCTCGCCACTTCATCCCTATGCCAACGCGCTGCTGCGCGCCTTGCCCGATGCCCAGCGGCGTGGCCAGCCGCTGGAGGCGATTGCCGGTACCGTGCCCCCGCTGTGGAGTGATTTCGAGGGTTGCCGCTTCGCGCCGCGCTGTGCTCAGGCACTGCCCGAATGCACGCTGCGCAAGCCGGAACTGCTCGAGATCGGTACCCAGCGTCAGGTGCGCTGCCTGCTCTTTGAAGAAGGCGCTGTAGGGCGCAACGCCAGTATCGCCGCGTCGGTCGCAGTGCTGCCGCCTACAGGAAAACAAGCCGCTGCAGCCCCGCTGCTGCAAGTGCAGCAACTGAGCGTCGCCTTCCCGGTGCGCAGCGGCCTGCTGCAACGTATGAGCGGCAGCTTCGTGGCCGTGCGCGAGGTCAGCATCGAAGTGGCGCGTGGCCGGACTCTGGCGCTGGTGGGCGAATCGGGCTGCGGCAAGACAACCATCGGCAAGGCCATCTTGCAGTTGCTGCGCGGCCAGGCGCTGATTTCCGGGCGGGCAATGCTCGACGGCCGCGACCTGTTCGAACTGCGGGGCGACGCATTGCTCGCGGCACGGCGCGACATCCAGATCATCTTCCAGGACCCGTTCGCATCGCTCAATCCACGCATGCGGGTGTTTGAACTGCTCGAAGAAGGCCTGGTGGCGCTGTGTCCGGACCTCGACGCGAGTGCGCGGCGCCGGCGCATCGAGGATCTCAGCGCTCGCGTCGGTCTGCGGCCCGATGCCTTGTTGCGCTTTCCGCACGAATTTTCCGGCGGCCAGCGCCAGCGCATCGCCATCGCGCGTGCGCTGGCGGTGCAGCCCAAGCTGATCGTCTGCGACGAGCCGACATCGGCGCTGGATGTGTCTGTGCAGGCGCAGATCCTGAACCTGCTGCGCGAATTGCAGCGCGACATGGGCCTGAGTTTTCTATTCATCACGCACAACATCGGCGTGGTCGAGTACATCGCCGACCAGATAGCGGTGATGCGCGCCGGCGCGATCGTCGAGCAGGGCGGCAGCGGTGCCGTGCTCGGCCGGCCACGCGAGAACTACACGCGAGATCTGCTGGCGGCGGTGCCGCGGATTGGCGCGGGGTAGGTCGGGAGCGCGCCTGTTCGCAGTCGACTGTTGCGATCGAGCAACGTCAGCGGCGGACATGGGGACTTTGCTGGCTCTGCGCTCCGGTTGTCTTCGAATTGGGGTTAAGCGCGGCAGAGCGTTGCTGTACGCGGCTTTGTGCTGGTTGGGACATGCCGGGGCGGAAACGCAAGATCGTTGTCAAATGGATAACCCTGCAATATGCCGTTGCCCCGGGCTCTGAGAATCCTGCTATACGAAGCTGGGCGTGAAAACCTGCAGATCTGCGTTGCTGGCACGTTTCCCACTTCGACGATTGGGGTTTCCTGGTTTCGTGTCCATAGGAGTCCTTGCCATGTCTAGTAGAAGCAGAATCTGCAAAGCCGCAGTTCTGGCGATGGGCGGTGGCGCAATGATCGGCGGGTGGCCGGCGGCACAGGCCGAACGGGTCGAGATTACGGGTTCGTCGATTCGACAGATCAGTGGCGAAGCCGCGCTACCCATCACAGTGATCAAGACCGAGGATCTGGCCAAGGCCGGTGTCACAAACGCGGAACAGGCGCTGTCGTTCATCACTTCGAATCAATCCTCCATCAACACGGCGACCTCCATCTCTGGAATCAATGGCGGCGCATCTAACGCGGATTTGCGCGGCCTGGGCGCCTCGCGAACGCTGGTCTTGGTGAACGGCAAGCGCATGGTGGCCAACTCCTATGACAGCGGCGGGGTGACCGCGGTCGACCTGAATACCATCCCGTACGGTGCGGTGGAAAGAATCGAAGTGCTGAACGATGGCGCCTCGGCAATCTACGGTTCCGATGCCGTCGCTGGCGTCGTCAACTTCATCACGCGGCGCGAGTACCAGGGCTTGACGCTGAATGGTTCGTTGTCTCAGCCCTTCAGTTCCGGCGGAGGCGAGAACTACGACATAGGGGCCACCGGCGGTATCGGTTCGCTGGCCGAACAGGGCTGGAACCTCTTTGGCAGCATCAACTATCGATGGCAGAAGGCCCTGCCCGCGTCGGCGCGCTCCTTTGCAAGCACGGGATACATACCCAGCCGGGGCCTGCAGGATCAGCTTCTTTCGATCTTCACCTTTCCGTCCAACTACTTTCAGGGTGACTTCGAATTCAACCCGAGCCTGCCGGGTTGTCAGGCGCCTTCATCACGGCCCACCGGTTTCGGTGACTGTGGATTCGACTACAGCGCGTATTCGGACCTCATACCCAAGCAGACCCAACTCAGCGCAATGATTAAGGGGTCGTACGCGGTCGACAAGGAAAACTTGGTCTCCCTGGAGTTTCTGCAGGGGAACAACACCGTTACGGGGAGCATTGCGCCAACGGTGGTCTTCCCCGGCATGTCGAATTCGAATCCGTTCTTCCCCGGCGGTGCGGGCAGCGGTGGCGTGCCCGGCACACCCGCCAACACCAGCCCCGACTTTGACCCAACGGCGCCAATCGATGCCGTACTGTGGCGTACGACCGCGGCCGGCAAACGGTCGTCGACCATCGAAAGCAAGACCGATCGGTTCTTGCTCGACTGGACCGGCAGCCACGGCGCGTGGGACTATTCCGTCGCTGCGCTGCAATCCAACTCGAACGTCAAGAACATCTTCAACAACGGCTACGTAAACAGCGACGGGATCGCTGCGGGTCTCGGCGGAACACCCGATGCCAGTGGCCAGGTACCGCCCTGGCTGAACCCCTTTGGCGCCCAGACGGCCGCTGGCATGGCCTACGTGCAGTCACAGCAGATCACAGGCCTGCTGCAGCAGTCAGAGGGAAGGCTGCGAGGATTGAAGGCCGATGCGAGCGCCGAGGTCTACAGGCTGCCGGACGGGCCGCTGACAATGGCACTGGGTCTCGAATACTACCGAGACCAGGTCAGCATCACCAACGACCTCGCACGCATCGGGCAAGCTGCCGGCTCCGGCCTTGAAGGTGCGTTCGACTCGTGGGGGTCGCGCAGTTGGACGGGCCTCTTTGTCGAGTTCAATGTGCCTGTGGTGAAAAATCTGGAACTCAACCTCGCGCTGCGTTACGACAACTACTCGGATTTCGGCAGCACCACCAACCCCAAGGCGTCGCTGCGCTGGACGCCGACGAAGGAACTTCTGGTACGAGGTTCTTACAACACGGGCTTCCGTGCGCCATCCCTCTACGACGTGTACTCACAGCCGCAACTGACAAATACGGCGTCGGGCAGCTTGAGCGATCCGGTGTTGTGCCCAGGTGGAAATGTCGACACAGCGGCGGGCGGTGTCGAAAGTCGCGACTGCAACACGCAGTACCAGCAGACCCTGGGCGGTAATACGCAGGTGCAGCCTGAAACCTCCACCGCCTGGAGCACAGGCCTGGTATTCCAGCCGACGGCATCGCTGGTGATGAGCATCGACTACTGGAACTATGTCGTCAACGACAGCATTGGCAATGTCCAGGAAGACGCGATCTTTGCAGATCCGGTGAAATACGCAGACCGCATCATTCGCTGCAGCCAAGTGCCGCCGGCGCAAATCGGCAACTACAACAACTGCGGCTTCGGCGGTGGCGATCCGATTGCCTATGTCGACAACACCAAGACCAATCTCGGCACCTACAAGACCAGCGGCATCGACCTTGCCGCGACATGGCGAAGCCCCGTAGCCGACTATGGCCGCTTCTTGCTAGGCTGGCAGGCAACCTATGTGCTGAACTACGAGTACCAACTGGAAGCCGGCGGTGTCTACAACAACAACCTCGGCACCTACTTCAATGGGCAGCCGGTTTCCCGTTATCGCCAAGTGCTCAACTTGGGCTGGCAGCAGGGACCATGGCTGGCGAACCTGATCAATCGTTACAGCAGTGGCTATGACGACGAGAACAACGTGGAACCTCAGTACTACAACCATGTTGGTGCCGTAAACACGTGGGATCTGGCATTGACCTGGAGCGGTGCGAAGAACACCGTCATCACCGCAGGAGTGACGAACCTGTTCAACCAGGATCCGCCGTTCTCGAATACGAGCAACGGCCCCCCAAGCGGATACGATTTTCGTTACGGCAACCCGATCGGGCGCGCTTTCATACTGCGCGCGACCTACGCCTTCTGACCGAGGCGGGCGCAGCGGCAGGCCGTCGGCTCCGCCTTACTTCGGCGCCATGCGGATCGCGCCATCCAGGCGGATCACCTCGCCGTTGAGCATGTCGTTGGTGACGATCTGGTGCACCAGCTTGGCGTAGTCCTCCGGCTTGCCCAGGCGGCTCGGGAAGGGCACGCTGGCGGCCAGCGCATCCTGCACCTCCTGCGGCATGCCGAAGAGCATGGGCGTGCCGAAGATGCCCGGCGCGATGGTCATGTTGCGGATGCCGTTGCGCGCCAGGTCGCGGGCGATCGGCAGCGTCATGCCGACCACGCCGCCCTTGCTCGCCGCGTAGGCCGCCTGCCCGATCTGGCCGTCGTAGGCGGCGACGCTGGCGGTGCTGATCATCACGCCGCGCTCGCCGGTGGGCTCGGGCGCGTTCTTGCACATCGCCTCGGCGGCGAGGCGGATCATGTTGAAGCTGCCGACCAGGTTGACCATGATGGTCTTGCTGAAGCTGCCCAAGGGGTGTGCGCCGTCCTTGCCCACGGTCTTCACCGCCGGCGCAATGCCGGCACAGTTGACCAAGCCCATCAGCTTGCCCGCGCCGGTGGCGGCGGCCACCACGGCTTGCGCGTCGGCCTCCTGGCTCACGTCGCATTTGACGAAGAGCCCGCCGATTTCCTTGGCGACCTTCTGCCCGGCCTCGATCTGCAGATCCGCCACGACCACCTTGGCGCCGTTGGCGGCCAGCATGCGTGCCGTGCCTTCGCCAAGCCCCGACGCGCCGCCGGTGACGATGAAGACCTTGCCTTGAATATCCATTTCTTGCTCCTTCAGGCCAGCGCCGCGAAGGCGCGTCCGGTGATCTGCTCCACGCTGCCGGTGCCGTCGATGCGGCAATGGCGCGGTGCCTGCGCATCGCCGCTGGCCGCCCACTTGTCGTAGAAGTCGACCAGCGGGCGCGTCTGCGCCTTGTAGACCTCCAGGCGCTTGCGCACTGTGGCCTCGGCATCGTCGGCGCGCTGCACCAGGTCCTCGCCGGTGACATCGTCCTTGCCAGCCACCTTCGGCGGATTGAACTTGATGTGATAGGTGCGGCCCGAAGGAAGGTGCGCGCGGCGCCCGCCCATGCGCTCGATGATGTCCGCGTCGGGCACATCGATCTCCAGCACCGCGTCGATTTTCACGCCGGCGTTCTTCATCGCTTCGGCTTGGGGGATGGTGCGGGGGAAGCCGTCGAACAGGAAACCCTTGGCGCAGTCCGCTTGCGCGATGCGCTCCTTGACCAGGCCGATGATGATGTCGTCGCTGACCAGCGAGCCGCTGTCCATGACCTTCTTTGCCGCCACGCCCAGTTCGGTGCCGGCCTTCACGGCGGCGCGCAGCATGTCGCCGGTGGAGATCTGCGGGATGCCGTACTTGTTGCAGATCTGCGTGGCCTGGGTGCCTTTGCCGGCGCCCGGTGGGCCTAGAAGAATCACTCTCATGTCGTCGGTCCTCTGCGCTGCTGGGGCTTGTGTTGTTGGAATGTCGGGCCGGTGGGCGGAAAGACTACCACGCAGTGCTTGCCCATCAGCGAAACAGCGCGCGCACGCGCTCCAGGTCTTCGCGGGTGTCCACGCCGGTACCGGGCGCGTCGGTGGTTACGCAAACGGCAATGCGGTGGCCATGCCACAGCGCACGCAACTGTTCCAGTGCCTCGGCGCGTTCGAGATCGGCCGGCGGCAGCGACGGAAAGCTGCGCAGGAACGACGCACGGTAGGCATACAAGCCCACATGGCGCAGCGGCGCGGGCTCGGGCAAGGCAGGCCGCCCGGCATGGCCGCCGTCGCGCTGCCACGGGATCGGGGCGCGGCTGAAGTACATCGCATCTCCGCTCGCATCGAGCACCACCTTGACGATGTTCGGATCGAGATAGTCGTCGAGGCGAACGATGGCATGCGCGGCGGTGCTCATCACGCAGTCGGGGCGCTGCTCCAGCAGTTCGGCGCAGCGCCGGATCAGCGCCGGGTCGATGAGCGGCTCGTCGCCCTGCACGTTGACCACCACCTGCTCGCCGTCCAGGCGCAGCAACGCGCAGGCCTCGGCGAGCCGGTCGCTGCCGCTGGCGTGGTCGCTGCGTGTGATCAGGGCCGTCACGCCGAAGCGACTGCAGGCGGCCACGATGCGCTCGTCGTCCGCCGCCACCACCACCTGATCGGCGCCGGAGGCGGCTGCGCGTTGCGCCACCCGCACCACCATCGGCACGCCGCCGATGTCCGCGAGCGGCTTGCCCGGCAGCCGCGTCGAGGCCAGCCGCGCCGGGATCAGCACGAAAAAGCCCATCAGTCCGGGCCAGCCGAGTCTTCGCCCTGCGCATCCAGGTTGCGTGCTTCGGGCTCCAGCATGATCGGTATGCCGTCGCGGATGGGAAAGCCCAGCCGGTCGGCATGGCACTGCAACTCGATGAGCCGGCCCGCGTCGTCGCGGTGCGGTTGCAGCGCGCCCTTGCAGACCGGGCAGACCAGCAAATCCAGCAGGCGGTGATCGGGTGTCATGGGCGGTGCGAAAGGCGCAGGTTGTGCAGCACGGCGGCGGCGAAGTCTTCGGGCAGCCGGAAGTCTAGCGTCACGACCCACACGCGCGTGCGCCCCACCTGTCCGCTGCGCAGCTTGACGGCATCCTTTTCCGTCACCAGCACGTCGGCGGCGTCGGCCGGCCAGGGCAGTTCAGCGTAGTCGAAATGATCGGGCAGGGGCAGGGGGGTGATCAGCAGGCCGAGCCCGCGCAGCATGGCGAAGAAGCGTTCGGGTGCCGCCATGCCTGCGGCGGCGAGCAGTGCGCGGCCACGCAAGTCCAGCAGCGCTGGCATCGTGGCCGCCTTGCCTTGCCACCAATCCTGCAGCGGCACGGCACCGGCCAGCGCGCGCGTCGCCAATGCGCCGGGCCAGAGAGCGCTGGGCCGCTCTGCGTTGTACAGCACATGCGTGTTCACCGGCACGTGTTGCGGCAGCGGCTGGCGCAAGGGGCCGGCGGGCAGAAGCAGGCCGTTGCCGAAACCACGCTCATCGAACACCAGCACCTGCACGTCGCGCGCCAAGGCCAGGTGCTGCAACCCGTCGTCGGCCACCAGCACGTCGACCTCGGCATGCGCCGCGCACAGCGCGCGCGCGGCCTCGATGCGCTGGCGCGCCACCCACACCGGCGCGCGCGTGCGCAGGTGGATGAGCAGCGGTTCGTCGCCGACGGTTTCGACCGGGCTGTCGCTGCGCACCTCGACGACCGCGTCCAGACGGCGGCCATGGCCGCGCGAGATCACGCCCGGCGTCCAGCCCGCCTGGCGCAGGGCCTGCACCAGGGCCATGACGGTGGGCGTCTTGCCGGCGCCGCCGGCCACCAGGTTGCCGACCACCAGCACCGGCACGGGGGCGGATTCGGCGCGGCGCCAGCCGACGGCGTAGCCGGCGCGATGCAGCGCCGTGAGCGCGCCGAAACACCAGGCCAGCGGCCGCAGGCTGTGCGCCACCAGACTGGGACGGGGCCGCCACCACAGGCGTTGCAGGCCGGCCTCGAGATGCTCGGCCCAGCCCACGTCAGGGCGAGGTCTTGGCGTCGCCGCTCTGCGCCGCGAAGGTCAGGCGCGCCAGTCCCGCCCGGCGCGCCGCATCGAGCACATTGATCACCGACTGGTGCGTGCTCATCGCGTCGGCGGAGATGATGAGCACGGTGTCGGTCCGACCGTCAGCGGCAGCACGCAATTCGGCGGTCAGCGCCTCGACGCTGCGTCCGTCGACCGCACGGCGGTTGAGCAGGGTGCGCCCGTCGCTGGCGATGCTGACGACGATCTCGGCAGGTCGCTCTTGCAGCTTCTCGGCGTTGGCCGATGGCAAGGTCAGCTGCAGTTCGGTGAAGCGCGAATACGTGGTCGACAGCATCAGGAAGATCAGGATCACCAGCAGCACGTCGATGAACGGGATCAGGTTGATCTCCGGTTCTTCGTGGCGGTGGCGTCTGAAATTCACGCGGGCACCTCGACGGCAGGACCCGGCGGTGTGCGCACCGCAAAGCGCATCAGATGCGGCACCAGCCGCTCAGCGGCCAGTTCCATGGTCAGCTGGTACTCGTCGATGCGGCCGCGGAAGTAGCGGTAGAACATCAGCGACGGGATCGCGATCATCAGGCCGAAAGCGGTGTTGTACAGCGCAATCGAGATGCCATGCGCCAGCATCTGCGGATTGCCGCCGGCGCCGCTGGTCGGTGCCTGCGAGCCGAAGATCTCGATCATGCCGATGACCGTGCCGAACAGCCCGAGCAGCGGCGCCGTGGCCGCGATCGTGCCCAGCGTGTTGAGGTAGCGCTCCAGCCGGTGCAGCGCGATGCGACCAGCGCTCTCGAAGGACTGGCGCACCACCACCTCGCTGACGCGCGGCTCGGCAATCACACTGCGCAAGCCCGTGGCGAAGACGCCGCCGAGCAAGGAGTTCTCGGCCAGTTTGTTGACCACGTCCGTGCCCGGTAGGCTGCTGCGCGTGACCGCGATCACCTCCTCGAGCAGGTTGTTCGGCGCGATCTGTGTCGGCCGCAGCGTGATCAACCTCTCGATGATGATCGTCAGCGCCACCACGGAGCACAGGATCAGTGGCCAGATCGGCCAGCCAGCGGCTTGTATGATCGAAAGCAAGGTGTCCTCGGCGGGTTCTTGGGCAGGCAAACGAGGCGCGATTATGACGCGTGGGCCACGGCCCTCCGTCCGCGCCAGTGGTATCGGTGCCAGCGCGGGTGCCGGGTAATCCACCGCCGCTGTGGATAACAATGTGTGTAACCCGGGTGCATGGGCCGCAAAGCCGCACCGTTGCTGGCGGTGGTTTGCGCTGCCCACTTTTTGATCAGCGGAAAAGCCTTGATATTCAAGCACTTGCATGAACATGACGGTTCCGTGACATGCAAACCGTCGGATTCGGCCAGCAATGGCGCGCCTGTGGATGTCCCGACCCGCATGGTTGTTGGCTCTGCCGATGATTGATCGCGTTGCTACCGGGGCCTTGGGTCAGGTCTGGGATGTCGGCGCATTGCTGCTGGCCACCGGCGACATGCTGCAGGCACGCTTTGGTGCAGTGGTGGTCAGGGGCGAGCTTTCGGGTCTGACGCGCGCGGCCAGCGGCCACCGCTACTTCACGCTGAAGGACATGGCTGGCGCCAGCGCGCTGCTGCGCTGTGCGATGTTCCGGCGCGCTGCCGCGCTGCTCGATTTCGAGGCACAGGACGGACAGCAGGTCGAACTGCGTGGCCGCATCGTGGTCTACGAGCCGCGCGGTGAGTTGCAGCTGGTGGTCGAATCGATGCAACGTCTGGGTGCCGGCGCTCTGTACGAGCAGTTCCTGCGTCTGAAGGCCCGGCTCGAAGCGGCAGGGCTTTTCGATGTGCGGCGCAAGCGCGTGCCGCCGCGCTGGCCGGCGGCGATCGGAATCATCACGTCGCTGGCGGCGGCCGCGTTGCACGACGTGCTGGCGGCCCTGGCGCGACGCGCGCCCCAGGTGCGTGTCATCGTCTATCCGAGTCCGGTGCAAGGTGCCGCCGCGGCAGCCGCCCTGGTGGCCGCCTTGCGCCTGGCCGGCGCTCGGCGCGAGGTCGAAACGTTGCTGCTGGTGCGCGGCGGGGGCTCGCTGGAGGACCTTTGGTGCTTCAACGACGAAGCCCTGGTGCAAGCCATCGTCGCGTCGCCGATACCGGTGATCAGCGGCGTCGGGCATGAAAGCGATGTCACGCTGGCCGACTTGGCAGCCGATCTGCGGGCTGCCACGCCGACCGCCGCCGCGGAACTGGCGGCGCCGGCGCAGGCCGATGCCCTGGCCGGACTGGACAACCTGGCCGGCACGATGTGCCGGCGCATGCGCCAGGTGGTCGACACCCAGGCGCAGCGTCTCGATGCGCTGGCCTCGCGCCTGGGAGGGCCGGCGCGCAGCCTGCAATGGCATCGCCAGACGCTCGATGCGATCGAGCAGCGGCTTCAGCTGGTGTTGCGCCAGCGTGCCGCCAGCGCCGCGCGCGAGCCGGCGCAGTGGGCCGCTCGCCTGCTTCGGGCCATGCACCACCAGACCGAGCGCCGTGCGCAGGCGCTGGAGACGGCCGCGCGGCGGCTCGAGGCTCTCGACCCGCAGCGTGTGCTGGTGCGAGGTTATGCCTGGATGGCCGATGGCTCCGGGCGACCGGTGATCTCGGTGCGCGACGTGAAAGCGGGCGACCGGCTCGACGCGGTGTGGGCCGACGGCACGGCGCTGGTCGAGGTGCAACAGGTGCGAAGCGACGCGGGTGATGTCGGCGGGACCCCACGTCGCCGACGCTGAGCCTATACCCACGGGCGCGATGCGAGCGGGGCGGGTGCCTACAATGAGCGGCTCTCAAACCCCGCACCGTCGCCATGGTGGCGATGCGCTCGCTTCGAAAGGATTTCTCATGGAACATGCTTTGCCTGCCTTGCCCTTCGCGCTGGACGCGCTTGCGCCGCACATGAGCCGCGAGACGCTCGAGTTCCACCATGGCAAGCACCACAACGCCTATGTGGTGAACCTGAACAACCTGCAGAAGGGCACCGAATTCGAAGCCATGTCGCTCGAGGACATCGTGCGCAAGTCCAGCGGCGGTATCTACAACAACGCCGCACAGATCTGGAACCACACTTTCTTCTGGAACTGCCTGAAGGCCGGCGGTGGCGGCGAGCCGAGCGGCGCGCTGGCGGCGGCGATCAAGGCCAAGTGGGGCTCGTATGCAGCCTTCAAAGAGGCCTTCGTCAAATCCGCGGTCGGTAACTTCGGCTCCGGCTGGACCTGGCTGGTGAAGAAGGCCGACGGCACGGTCGACATCGTCAACATGGGCGCGGCTGGTACGCCATTGACCACTGCCGACAAGGCGCTGCTCACCGTGGACGTGTGGGAGCACGCCTACTACATCGATCACCGCAACCTGCGACCGAAGTATGTCGAGACCTTCATGAGCTCGTTGGTCAACTGGGACTTCGCCCAGAGCAATTTCGGCTGACCCGACCGCGCCGTGCCCTTCAAGATCCGAAGGGCGCGCCCTTGAGTTTGAATCCGGGCTTGATGCCGCGCTTGGCAAACCAGCCCTGGTTCATCTCCAGCGCGTAGCGCACTGGCTGCGACGAACAATGCGAGGCTTCGGACAAGGGCTGCATGTCGAGCACGTCGACGATGCTGCCATCGTCGGCAATGTAGGCGATGCTCAGTGGCAGCAGCGTGTTCTTCATCCAGAAGCAGCGCCGCTCGGGCCGGTCGAAGACGAAGAGCATGCCCTCGTGCTGCGCCATCTCCTTGCGGAACATCATGCCGGTCTGCGTCTGCATCGGCGTGCGCGCCACTTCGGCGCGGATGTTGTGCATGCCGGCCTGCAGCGTGATGCTGTCCAGCCGCGGTTGCGCTTCGGTCTGCGCCAACGCGGCCGTGCAGAAGGCCAGCGCCAGCAGCAGGCTGAGCACACGATGGATCGAGTTAAGGGGCTTCATTTAGGGTCGCTCGCGTGGAGCTTGGATTGTCGATCATCAACGCGTCCGCGGCGACCCTCGGGCCAACGATGAGCTCCATTGCCGCGTTGCGCACAGCGCCGCCCGAGGGCGGCGTCGCGGTGCTGGACGACCCGCTCGAGCAACAGCGTTTCACGCGCTGGTCGACCGACCGCGATGGGCAGCGCATGGCCGACTCGACGCTGCAGCTGTCGGGCATGTATTGCGCGGCCTGTGCCGGTGTCATCGAACAGGCGCTGCTGGGCGTGGACGGTGTCACCGAGGCCACGGTCAGCGCAGCCGGGCAGCGTGCCGCCGTGCGCTGGGATCCACGGCGCACGAAGCCTTCGCGCCTGGTGGCGGCGGTGCGTGCGGCTGGCTACGACGCCGCGCCCGACGCCGCCGCGCCGGCACGCGAACTGCGCCGCGCCGAAAGCCGTCAGGCACTGTGGCGGCTGTTCGTGGCCGCCTTCTGCATGATGCAGGTGATGATGCTGGCCACGCCCTCGTACGTGGCCGGTCCCGGCGAGTTGAGCCCCGACCTGGCACGGCTGCTCAACTGGGGCAGCTGGGTGCTGAGCCTGCCGGTGCTGCTGTTTTCCGCCGGTCCCTTCTTCAGCGGCACGTGGCGCGCGCTGCGGCAACGCCGCATCAGCATGGACGTGCCGATCGCGCTCGGCGTGGCCGTGACCTTCATCGCCAGTACGGGCGCCACCTTCGACCCGGGTGGCATCTTCGGGCACGAGGTCTACTTCGATTCGATGACGATGTTCGTCAGCTTCCTGCTGGCGGCGCGCTTCCTGGAACTGCACGCGCGGCACCGCGCGATGCGCGCACTGGAGGACGCACTCGAGCGCATGCCGCAGCAGGCCCAGCGCCTGCGCGACGATGGCGGCATCGAAACCGTCAGCGTGCTGCGACTGGCACCCGGTGACCAGGTGCGTGTCGCGCTGGGCCAGCCCTTTCCGGCGGACGGCATCCTGCTCGACGGCCGCACACGCGTCGACGAGGCGCTGCTCACCGGCGAATCGACGCCCGTGCCCAAGGCTGCGGGCGACGCTCTGGTCGGCGGCAGCATCAATCTGGGTGCGCCGGTGACGATGACGGTGCAGCGTGTGGGCGCCGACACGCGCCACGAGGCCATCGTGGCCTTGATGCGCGACGCGATGACGCAGCGTCCCGCGCTGGCGCGAGTGGCCGACCGTTTGGCGGGGCCGTTCCTGTGGGCGGTGCTGGCGCTGTCGGTGGGCGCGGCTGTGCTGTGGAGCGTGATCGACCCGTCGCGTGCGGTGTGGGTGGCGGTGGCGGTGCTGATCGTCACCTGCCCGTGCGCGTTGTCGTTGTCGGTGCCGGCGGCCCTGGTGGCTGCCGCGGGCGCTCTGGCGCGGCGCGGCGTGCTGGTGCAGCGCCTCGATACCCTGGAACGCATGGCCCGTCTCGACCATCTGTTCATCGACAAGACCGGCACCTTGAGCACGCACGCCTTGCAGTTGCAGAATGCCAGCGTGCTGCGGGTCGGCGCCGGGCTGGCCGATGCTGCCGGTGCGCTGGCCATTGGCGCATCTCTGTCCGCATGGTCGAGCCATCCACTGTCGGCGGCGCTGGCCGCCGCTGCGCCGGTACCCATGGCCGGATCGACCTGGAGCGAGGTCGAGGAGGTCGCCGGCCGCGGCCTGCGTGGTCGCGATGCCGAGGGCCGGGTGTGGCGCCTGGGCTCGGCCGAATGGGCCGGTGCCGAGAACTTCGACGGGACCGCCGCCGACGCAAGCACCGCGGTGTGGCTGGCATCGGATGGTGGCGCGCTGGCCTGCTTCCACTTCGACGAGGCCTTGCGCGACGGTGCAGCCGAGGCCATGGCCGCGCTGCGCCAGCAGGGCTACCGGCTGTGCCTGCTGTCGGGTGACAGCCCGTCGCGCGCGCAGCAGATGGCCGGTCGACTGCAGTTGCATGCCGCCATCGGTGGGGCTACGCCGCAGGACAAGCTCGATGCGGTGGCCGCCGCCCAGGCGCGCGGCGAGCGCGTGGCCATGGTCGGCGACGGCGTCAACGATGCGCCGGTGCTGGCGCGCGCCGATGTCTCGATCGCCATGGGGCAGGGCGCCCTTGTCGCGCGCGCCCAGGCCGATGCCGTGCTCGCCGCCAACCGCCCGATGGATATCGTGCACACGCTGGCGCTGTCGCGCAAGGCGATGCGCATCGTGCGCCAGAATCTGGTCTGGGCGCTGGCCTACAACGCCGCTTGCGTGCCCCTGGCAGTGGCCGGCCTGCTGCCACCCTGGGCTGCGGGCCTGGGCATGGCACTGAGCTCACTGGTCGTGGTGGCCAACGCATTGCGAGTCGCGCGCTAGGACGTCAGCGCCAAGCAAGATGGAAATTCTCTACTTGCTGATTCCGCTGTCGGCCGCCCTGGTGCTGATCATCCTCGGCATCTTCGGCTGGGCTCTGCACCGTGGCCAGTTCGAGGACCTGGAGCGCGAAGGCGAGCGCATTCTGCAATACGATTCCGCCGTGCTTGATGCCGATCAAATTGCTGCGCAGCAACAATCCAAACAATCCCCCCCAGTCTGAAATGCCCGCTCAGGAGGCTATGTCAATGGCAACAACTTCAAGATCCACGGCCCCGGTCTACAGCGATGATCCGGTGCGCTGGTTCGCGCTGGCCACCGTGGTATGGGGCGTGGTGGGCATGCTGGTGGGCGTGATCATCGCCGCGCAGCTGACCTGGCCCGACCTGAACCTGGGCATCTCCTGGCTCAGCTATGGCCGGCTGCGTCCGCTGCACACGAATGCGGTGATCTTCGCCTTCGGCGGCTGTGCGCTGTTCGCCACCAGCTACCACGTCGTGCAGCGCACCTGCCAGACACCGCTGTTTGCTCCGTGGCTGGCCAAGCTCACGTTCGTCGGCTGGCAACTGGTCATCCTGGCCGCGGCGGTGAGCCTGCCGCTGGGCATGACGCAGGGCAAGGAGTACGCCGAACTCGAATGGCCCATCGATCTGCTGATTGCCGTGGTCTGGGTGTCCTACGCGATCGTCTTCTTCGGCACGATCGGCATCCGCAAGGTGCGGCACATCTATGTGGCGAACTGGTTCTTCGGTGCCTTCATCATCACCGTGGCGCTGTTGCACATCGTCAACAGCGTGGCCATCCCGGTCAGCCTGACGAAGAGCTATTCGGCATACGCGGGTGTGCAAGACGCGATGGTGCAGTGGTGGTATGGCCACAACGCAGTGGGCTTCTTCCTCACTGCCGGCTTTCTGGGGATGATGTACTACTACATCCCGAAGCAGGCCGAACGCCCGGTGTACAGCTACCGGCTGAGCATCGTGCACTTCTGGGCGCTGATCTTCACCTACATGTGGGCGGGGCCGCACCACCTGCACTACACCGCGCTGCCCGACTGGGCGCAAAGCGTGGGCATGGTGTTCTCGCTGGTGCTGCTGGCCCCCAGTTGGGGCGGCATGATCAACGGCATCATGACGCTCAGCGGCGCGTGGCACAAGCTGCGTGACGATCCGATCCTGAAGTTCCTGATCGTCAGCCTGTCCTTCTACGGCATGAGCACCTTCGAGGGGCCGATGATGTCGATCAAGACGGTGAATGCGCTGTCGCATTACACCGACTGGACGGTGGGCCATGTGCACAGCGGGGCGCTCGGCTGGGTCGGCCTGATCTCGATGGGCTCGATGTACTACCTGATTCCGCGGCTGTTCGGTCGCAAGCAGATGTACAGCGTGCGCGCCATCGAAATGCACTTCTGGATCGCCACCATCGGCATCGTGCTGTACATCGCCGCGATGTGGATCGCCGGCGTGATGCAGGGCCTGATGTGGCGCGCCATCAATCCCGACGGCACGCTCGTCTATACCTTCGTCGAAAGCGTCAAGGCCACCTACCCGTTCTATGTGACGCGCTTGCTGGGCGGACTGTTGTACCTGGGCGGCATGCTGATCATGGCCTGGAACGTGGTGATGACGGTGCGCGCAGGCAAGGTCGCCGTCATGCCCGTGCCGACGGTGGCCGCAGCACACGCCTGAGAACCAGAACAAAGGACATTCGCCATGGCGCAGCACAAGGCCGCATCCGGCCACGAACGAATCGAAACCAGCAACTTCCTGATGATCGTGCTGATCCTGCTCACCGTCGCGGTGGGCGGCATCGTCGAGATCGTGCCTCTGTATTTCCAGAAGTCGACGACGCAGCCGGTCGAAGGGCTGAAGCCCTACCCAGCGCTGCAATTGGCTGGGCGCGACGTCTACATCCGCGAAGGTTGCTACAACTGCCACTCGCAGATGATCCGGCCCTTCCGCTCAGAGACGCTGCGCTATGGCGCGTTCTCCCAGGCGGGCGAGTATGTCTACGACCACCCGTTTCAGTGGGGCAGCAAGCGCACCGGCCCCGACCTGTGGCGTGTGGGCGGCAAGTACAGCAACGAGTGGCATCGCATCCACCTGATCAACCCACGTGATCTGGTACCGGAGTCGAACATGCCGGCCTATCCCTGGCTCGAGCGCGCGGCGGTCGACCCGGCCGAGATGGCACCGAAGATGGAGGCCTTGCGTCGGGTCGGCGTGCCTTACACCGATGAAGACATCGCCAAGGCCGGTGACGAAGTCAAGGGCAAGACCG
The DNA here is from genome assembly GCA_024641965.1 of Rubrivivax sp. Taxonomy (GTDB): domain Bacteria; phylum Pseudomonadota; class Gammaproteobacteria; order Burkholderiales; family Burkholderiaceae_C; genus Rubrivivax. The sequence goes on along the minus strand of JAHECC010000019.1, from coordinate 8,445 downwards.
AACTGGAGGCCTTGATCGCCTATTTGCAGGGCCTGGGCCTGCTGGTCAAGTAAGGGGGAGCCGACAGATGGATGTCAACGACATGCGCGTGGCGGTGATGCTGCTCGGTTTGGTGCTGTTTCTCGGTATCTGGGCCTGGACCTGGAGTTCGCGGCGGCGTGAGGCCTTCGACGAGGCGGCGCAACTGCCCTTCATTGACGACGAGTCGGGCCTGCGCGACAACGGAGAAAAACAATGAGCGATTTCTTTCACAGCGGTTGGTCGATCTTCGTCGCCGCCGCCACGGTGCTGGGACTGGTGTGGTGTCTGTGGCTGCTGTTCGTGGCCAGCAAGCGCAAGGTCATGGCCGACGACAACACCACCGGCCATGTCTGGGACGTCGATCTGAAGGAGATGAACAACCCGCTGCCGCGCTGGTGGCTGTGGCTGTTCATCATCACCGTGGTCTTCGCGGCGATCTATCTCGCGCTGTATCCCGGGTTGGGCAGGTTCGGTGGTGCCTTGGGCTGGAGCAGCGCCGGCCAGTATGAACTGGAGCAGCAAAAGGCCCAGCAAGCCATGGCCGTGGTCTACGACAAGTACAAGAGCATGTCCGCGGAACAGCTGTCCAAGGACCCGGCGGCCATGGGCATCGGTGAGAGACTGTTCGGCAACAACTGCGCCGGTTGCCACGGCTCCAACGCCAAGGGCAGCAAGGGCTTCCCGAACCTGACCGACGGCGACTGGCTCTACGGCGGTTCGCTCGAAACCATCGCCGAGACCCTTACCAAGGGCCGCATGGGCGTGATGCCGCCGATGGCCGCGGCGGTGGGCACGGCCGAAGACGTGCGCAACGTCGCCAACTATGTGCTCAGCCTGTCCGGCAGCCCGCACAACAGCGCCGCGGCGCAGCTGGGCAAGGCCAAGTTCGTGACCTGTGCCGCGTGCCACGGGCCCGAGGGCAAGGGCAACCCGGCGCTCGGCGCGCCCAACCTGAGCGACAAGGTCTGGCTGCACGGCTGGGGCGAAACGGCCATCGTCGCGATGGTCAATCAGGGCAAGACGAATGTCATGCCGCCTTTTGGCGAGCGGCTGAGCGCCGAGCAGATCCATGTGCTGGCCGCCTATGTTTGGAGCCTTTCGCAAGCTTCGACCCTCGCGGCGAAGTAGGCCGCACGCGTGAAGCCTGCCGCTGCCGCACACAAGCCGCTGCCCGACCCGACCGGCACGGCTGCGGCAGGCGACGAGGGCAGCGACGACGCGGCGACTTCCGTCGTGTCGATGTATGTCAAGCAGCAGAAGATCTACGCGCGCGCCGTCAGCGGCTGGTTTGCCGGCTGGCGCTGGGCCATGGTCTGGGCCACGCAACTGGTGTTCTATGGCCTGCCGTGGCTCGAATGGAACGGCCGGCAGTCCGTGCTCTTCGACCTGGGCGCCAGGCGCTTCTACATCTTCGGCATGGTCCTGTATCCGCAGGACTTCATCTACCTGACCGCGCTGCTCATCATCTCGGCCTATTCGCTGTTCCTGTTCACTGCTGTGGCCGGGCGACTGTGGTGCGGCTTTGCCTGCCCGCAGACGGTGTACAGCGAGATCTTCATGTGGGTCGAGCGCAAGATCCAGGGCGACCGCAGCGCGCGCATGCGCCGTGACGCCGCGCCCTGGTCGCTGGACAAGGCCTGGCGCGCCGCGGCCAAGCAGACCGTGTGGATCGTGATCGCGCTGTGGACCGGCTTCACCTTCGTCGGCTACTTCACGCCGATCAAGTCGCTGGCCGGGCTGGTGTCGCAGTTCGCGCTCGGACCCTGGGAGCTGTTCTGGGTGCTGTTCTATGGGCTCGCGACCTATGGCAATGCCGGCTTCCTGCGCGAACAGGTGTGCAAGTACATGTGCCCCTATGCGCGCTTCCAGAGCGTGATGTTCGACAAGGACACGCTCATCGTCAGCTACGACGCGGAGCGTGGCGAGCCCCGTGGTTCGCGCTCGCGCAAGGCCGATCCGAAGTCGCTGGGCAAGGGCGACTGCATCGACTGCAAGCTGTGCGTGCAGGTCTGCCCGACCGGCATCGACATCCGCAAAGGGCTGCAGTACGAATGCATCGGTTGCACCGCCTGCATCGACGTGTGCAATGGCGTGATGGAGAAGATGAGCTACCCACGCGGGCTCATCCGTTATGCCACGCAAAACGGCCTGGCCCGGCATCTGTCGCGCGCCCAGGTGCTCAAGCGTGTGCTGCGGCCGCGCGTGCTCGTCTACACCACGATCCTCGTGGTGCTGGTGGCGGCGTTGCTGACAAGCATGGCGCTGCGCAGCCCCTTCCGCGTGGACGTGGTGCGCGACCGCGGCGCGCTGGCGCAGCTGGTCGATGATGGCCAGATCGAGAACGTCTACCGTTTGCAGGTCATGAATGCCACCGAGTCGCCGCACCGCTACGACGTCAAGGTGCGCGGCCTGCCGGGCATCGTGCTCGACAAGCCCGTCAGCATCGAACTGATGCCGGCCGAGGCGCGCTGGGTCACCGTGGCGGTGCGCATCCCGCCGCAGAGCGCCGCCGACGTCGGCCCCGGTGCCCATGCGATCGAGTTCGATATCGAACTGCTCCCCACCATCCCCGGGTCGAGCGTGGCAAGATCGCTCGAGAAGTCCACCTTCGTCGTACCCCGCTGACCTTTCGACGCTTTGCCGAGCCTGCTCATGACCCACGCCACGTTGCCCAGCGCCGAAGTCCCGCCGGGCGCGCCCACGCCGTGGTGGCGTGTCGGTTTCGTGTGGCTGGTCTTCGGCGGACCGGCGGTGGTGGTGGTGGCCGCGCTGATCACCGTGGCCATCGCCGTATCGGGCGCCGAGGAGGTGCTGACCGCGGCGCCGCAACATCCCACGGCGGCCGAAGCCGCCACATTGCCGGCCGTGCAGGGGCGCAATCATGCGGCCACGCCGAAACCCGCATCGCAATGAGGCAGTAGGTCGAGCATGGGCGAGATGTCGGCAGCCAAACGCACGATCAGCATCCTGTGGGCGGCGTTCCTGATGGCCGCCGTGCTCGAGATGGTGGTCTTCGCGCTGGTCGATCCCGCCGACCTGCGTTGGCTGAGCGGCGAGGCTGTCGACCTGTCGGCCCGTGCGATCTACACGTTGGCCTTCATGGTGTTCTGGGCCGTCACGGCCGTCGCCGCCGCCTTGGCCCTGTTGTTGTGCCGAAGCCCCGAGGACATCAACCGCAATGAAACGATCGATGCGCTGCCGCATTGAGGCGCTCGAGGCGGCGCACGCGCCATGGACCTTGCACTCGTCCTCAGCGCATTGATGCTCGGGCTGGCCGGCGCACCGCATTGCGCCGCGATGTGCGGTCCGTCGAGCGCGGCGCTGCTTCGCAGTTGCGGCAGTCGCGGCGCACAGGCGACGCCGCTGGCCTTTCATGCCGCGCGGGTGCTGGGTTATGCCGCCGTCGGTGCCGTGGCGGCATCGAGCGTCGGTCTGGTATCGCAACTCGGCCAACTTTCGCCGGTGCTGCGGCCGTTGTGGACCCTGCTGCATTGCGCCGCGCTGGGCCTGGGCTTGTGGCTGTTGTGGCAGGGACGTCAACCCGCCTGGTTGGAAAACCTCGGCCGAGGTACCCGGCGCCTGGCACCCCAGCAGGCAAAGCAGGTGGGCTGGCAAACCATGCAGGGACCGGCGCGCGCCGCGGCGGCCGGTTCGTTGTGGGTCGCGTGGCCTTGCGGCTTGCTGCAGTCGGCGCTGGTCGTGGCGGCGCTGGCCAATACCGCCTGGGCCGGGGCGGCAGCCATGGCGGTTTTTGCCGGTGTCAGTGCGGCCGGGCTGAGCCTTGCCCCCTGGGCCTTCAATCGACTCACCGGCAGCGGCATCGGTGCCCTGCAGGCCAACGTCTGGGCCATCCGGCTGGCTGGCGCGGCGCTGGCTGCCGCCTCGGCATGGGCCATGGGCCACGACCTGTTCATGCGCTTCGTGGACTATTGTTTGTCCTGAATCTGAAAACCCAGCTTCGTCGCCCAAACCGGCGTCACCTAAAATCATCGGTTTTCAAGCCAACTCTCGACACGTTCCAGCGGAGACAACCCATGTACAAGCACATCAAGGTGCCCCAAGGCGGGCAGAAGATCACCGTCAACGAAGACTACTCGCTGAACGTACCCGATCAGCCGATCATTCCCTACATCGAGGGCGACGGCACCGGCCTGGACATCACGCCGGTGATGCTGAAGGTGGTGGACGCGGCCGTGGCCAAGAGCTACGGCGGCAAGCGCAAGATCCACTGGATGGAGGTCTTCGCTGGCGAGAAGTCGACCAAGGTCTACGGCCCCGACGTGTGGCTGCCCGAAGAGACGCTGGCGGTGGTGAAGGAATACGTGGTCTCGATCAAGGGCCCGCTGACGACGCCGGTGGGCGGTGGCATCCGCAGCCTGAACGTGGCGCTGCGCCAGGAACTCGACCTGTATGTCTGCTTGCGCCCGATCCAGTACTTCAAGGGCGTGCCCAGCCCGGTCAAGGAACCGGAGAAGACCAACATGGTCATCTTCCGCGAGAACTCGGAAGACATCTACGCCGGCATCGAGTACGAAGCCGAGAGCGACAAGGCGAAGAAGCTGATCAAGTTCCTCATCGACGAGATGAAGGTCACCAAGATCCGCTTCCCGAACACCTCCGGTATCGGCATCAAGCCGGTGTCGCGCGAAGGCACCGAGCGCCTGGTGCGCAAGGCCATCCAGTACGCGATCGACAACGACAAGCCCTCGGTGACGCTGGTGCACAAGGGCAACATCATGAAGTTCACCGAAGGCGGTTTCCGCGACTGGGGTTATGGTCTGGCGGTGAAGGAATTCGGCGCCAAGGAAGTTGATGGTGGCCCTTGGTGCAGCTTCAAGAACCCGAAGAGCGGCAAGGACATCATCGTCAAGGACGTCATCGCCGACGCCTTCCTGCAGCAGATCCTGCTGCGCCCGGCGGAGTACTCAGTGATCGCCACGCTGAACCTGAACGGCGACTATGTGTCCGACGCACTGGCCGCGCAGGTCGGTGGCATCGGCATCGCTCCGGGTGCAAACCTGAGTGACTCGATCGCGATGTTCGAGGCCACGCATGGCACCGCGCCGAAATACGCGGGCAAGGACTACGTCAACCCGGGCTCGGAGATTCTGTCAGCCGAGATGATGCTGCGCCACATGGGCTGGTTCGAGGCCGCCGACCTGATCATCAGTTCGATGGAGAAGTCGATCGCCAGCAAGAAGGTCACCTACGACTTCGCGCGGCTGATGGACGGTGCCACGCAGGTGTCCTGCTCGGGCTTCGGGCAAGTGATGATCGACCATATGTAATTCGCTTGTGCCTGCGGCCCGGCGCGCAAATCGCGCTTTGGACTGCGTTGCGTCAATACCGCGGCGCGCCTTCGGGGTTATACCGACTTGCTTGTGCCGCATCATGCACCGATAGTCAGGCGGTTAACGCTAGCGGCCATGCGAAGGCGTCGCAGGCCGATGCCAGTTGCATACCAACTATGGAGAAACATATGAACAACGACACCGTCATCAATCCTGCAACAGAGCAGGCAAAACCTGCTCGCCGCCGCTTTCTTGGCGCGGCCGTTTCCGGCGCTGCGGGCGCCGTGGCCATGTCCGCGCCGATGGTCTCGGTGGCACAGTCGCCGATCGTGTTGAAGATGCAGGGCGCTTGGGGCGCCAAGGACGTCTTCAACGAAATGGCCGAGCAGTACGTGGCCAAAGTCAACGAGATGGCCGGCGGCCGCCTGCGCATCGACTATCTGGTCGGCGGTTCGGTCGTCAAGCCGTTCGAGGTGATGGACGCGACCAGCAAGGGCGTGATCGATGCCGCCCATACGGTGGCGGTGTACTGGTACGGCAAGAGCAAGGTCGCATCGCTGTTCGGCTCCGGCCCGATCAATGGTTGCGATGCCAACCAGATGCTGGCCTGGATTCATCGCGAAGGTCAACCTTTCTACGACGAGCTGGTCAAGAAACTCGGGCTCGATGTCGTGGCGTTCTGGGCGATGCCGATGCCGACCCAGCCGCTGGGCTGGTTCAAGAAGCCGATCAAGGGCGCGGCCGACCTGAAGGGTTTCAAGTACCGCACGGTGGGCTTGGCAGCCGACCTGATGCAGGAAATGGGCATGAAGGTCACGCAGCTGCCGGGCGGCGAAATCGTGCCGGCGATGGAGCGTGGCGTGATCGACGCCTTCGAGTTCAACAACCCGACCTCCGACCGCCGCTTCGGCGCGCAGGACGTGGCGAAGTACTACTACATGGGCAGCTACCACCAGGCCATGGAGTTCTTCGAGATCGACTTCAACAAGAAGAAGTACGATGCGCTGCCCAAGGAATTGCAGGCCATCCTGAAGTACGCCGCCGAGGCGGCGTCCACGTCCAACTACGCGCTGGCGCTGGACCAGTATTCGCGCGACCTGCAAGAATTGAAGGACAAGGACAAGGTCAACATCATCCGCACGCCGAAGGACATCTTCGAAGCCCAGCTCAAGGCCTGGGACGTGATTGTCAAGAAGCTGACCGCAGAGGATCCGTTCTTCAAGAAGGTATGGGATTCGCAGATGGCCTGGGCCAAGCGCGTCGGTTACTACGGCTATTTCAACGGCGCCGACAACCAGTTGGCCTACGAGCACCTGTACGGCAAGCTCGGCTTCTGAGGCGGACCGCTACAGCCTCGCGCCTCAACCGGAGCTGACCGAAGGCGGCGCAGTGATGCGCCGCCTTTTTTGCGAGACCTGCTAGATTTCCACCGTCACTTCTGTCCAAGGACGCACCACCATGCTCCAGAAGTTCCTGCTCATGATCGACCGCTTCAGCATGGCCGTCGGCCACGCGTTCGCCTGGTGCATCCTGATCCTGACGCTGGGCACCTCGTACGAGGTCTTCATGCGCTACGTGATGAACGACCCGACGAGTTGGGCCTATGACATGAGCTACATCCTGTACGGGGCCCTGTTCATCATGTCCGGGGCCTACGCGCTGTCGCGCAATGCGCATGTGCGCGGTGACGTGTTCTTCCGGCTGCTGCGCCCGCGTGCGCAGGCGAGCATCGAACTGGTGCTGTATTTCATCTTCTTCTATCCCGGCGTCACGGCCTTGATCATCGCTGGATATGGCTACGCACATGACTCCTTCGGCTATACCGAGGTCAGCGTCAACAGCCCCGTGGGGGTGCCGATCTGGCAGCTCAAGGCGCTGATACCGGCGGCCGGAGTGATGCTCTTCATCCAGGGCATCGCCCAGGTGATTCGCTGCGTTCTCTGCCTACAGACCGGCCAGTGGCCGCAGCAGTTGCACGACGTCGAGGAGCTCGAAAACGTGCTGCAGAACGAATACCAGAAGAAGTCCGCCGCGGAGGGCGCGCCATGAGCAACCCGGAACTTGCGCTGGTCATGCTCGGCGGGTTCATCTTCGTGATCCTGCTCGGCTTTCCGATCGCCTTCACGCTGATGGCCATGGGCGTGATGTTCGGCTACTACGCGTACTACACGCCGGGTCAGGACTTCTTCGACAGCCGGGTGTTCTACCTGCTGTCGCAGAACACCTTCAGCATCATGAACAACGATGTGCTGACGGCAGTGCCGCTGTTCTTGTTCATGGGCTACATGATCGAACGATCGAACATCCTGGACCGGCTGTTCTACAGCCTGCAGGTGTCGCTGCGTGCGATCCCGGGGTCGATGGCCGTCGCGGCGCTCATCACCTGCGCGCTGTTCGCCACCGCCACCGGCATCGTCGGCGCGGTGGTCACGCTGATGGGCCTGCTGGCGTTCCCGGCGATGCTCAAGGCAGGTTACGACCAGAAACTGTCGGCCGGCGTGATCTGCGCCGGCGGTACGCTGGGCATCCTGATTCCGCCGTCGATCATGCTCATCGTCTACGGCGCGACCTCGGCGGTGTCGGTGGTCAAGCTCTACGCAGCGGCGCTGGTGCCCGGCTTCCTGCTCGCCGGCCTGTACATGGTCTACGTGATCACGCGCGTGGCGATCAATCCGAAGATGGCCCCGAAGCTGCCGAAATCCGAGACCGATATCCCGTGGACGCAGGTCGTCGTGCTGCTGCTGCAAGCCTTCTTCCCGCTGGCCGTGCTGATCATGTCGGTGCTCGGCGCTATCCTGTTCGGCCTGGCCACCCCAAGCGAGGCCGCCGCCATCGGCGCGCTGGGCTCGATGGTGCTGGCGATCGCCTACCGGGCGTTCAGCTGGGGCCGGTTGAAGGAAGCGGTGTTCCTGACGGCGCGCACCTCGGCGATGGTGTGCTGGCTGTTCGTCGGCTCGTGGACCTTCTCTTCGATCTTTTCCTATCTCGGCGGCGAAGGCTTGATCAAGGATTTCGTGCTGGGGATGAACCTGGACACGCTGAGCTTCCTGCTGCTCTCCCAGGTCATCATCTTCCTGCTGGGCTGGCCGCTCGAGTGGAGCGAGATCATCATCATCTTCGTGCCGATCTTCCT
>JAHECC010000330.1 GCA_024641965.1 Rubrivivax sp. | reverse complement strand
GCGCGCAACTGCTGCGCCATGGCCAGACCGAGGCCGCGCGACGCGCCGGTGAGAATGCAGTAAGAGGTCGTCATGCGCCGAGCATAGCGGCCCGGCGCGGACCTGCAGGATCAGGCGAATTCCTGGCGCACCGCAGGCGACATCAGCCGGCGGATGATCCACACCAGCAGGGCACAAGCGCCCAAGCTCAGCAGCACCGCGGTGACGCGCGTGGCGGTGACGAAGCCGCCGAAGACATCGGCCGCGGCCGGCGGCAACGGCGAGCGCTGCAATGTGCTGCTGACCAGCGACTGCAGCATCTCCTGCTGCAACCACAGACCAGCGACGTTGGCGACGATGGCCAGCACCAGCAGCGCGATGAAGAAGCGGCGCGCCCACTCAAGGCGAACCAGCAGGCCGACCGCGCAAGCCAGTGTGGCCAGCGACATCAGCAGGCCCGCGCCCACCACCCAGGGCAGGTAGCCCATCAACAAGCCGGTGAGCAGCGGCAGGGGCTGGGCGTTGCCGACCACCGTCAACCCCGGCACGAACGAAGCCACCGCAGCGTTCTGCAGCAGCGCGGACACGCTGGCCATCGCCGCAAGCACGATGAAGACCCACGCCGTCATGGTGACGAACAGCGACTTCGATCCAACGTTGAAAGTCTGCGGCATGGCGGTTTCTCCGTGCAGGCGCGCCTGCGATGACACAGTGAGCCAGCGAATGCTGACCCTCGCGCATGACAGCAATTTTTCAGCGAGGACCAATGCGCGTCACCCCCCGAATGGGTGGCGCCTCCCAAGAACTTGGGGGGGCCGTGTGATCCGCACGACAAGCGGGCAACCGGTTGTCACAGAAACGACATTCAGCCGAAACGCACCGCATAGATCGGCGGCAGGTGCGGCGACACCGCCTGCCAGTGATCGCCGGCGTCGCTGCTGCCCCACAGGCCACCCGTCGTGCTGCCCATCAGCAGCGTGCTGGCATCGTCGGCAAGTGCCAGGCCATGGCGGTAGACGAGCTCATAACAATGCACCTGCGGCAGCCCCGTGCGCAGCGTCTCGAAGCTGCGGCCGCCATCGCGCGTGCGATTCACCACCAGCGCCCCGTCCACCGGCACTCGACATTGATCGGCCTGGGCCGGCACGAACCAGGCCGTGTCGGGCTCTTGCGGATGCACCGCCAGGGCAAAGCCGAAGTTCGCAACCGGGGCGCCTGAGGCTTCCTGCCAACTGCCCGCGTTGTCGGTGGAGCGCCAGATGCCGTTGTGATGCTGGCACCACAGCACTTCGGGCGCGGCGGCGCAGCGCTGGATGCGGTGCGGGTCCTGCGTGTTCGGGCTGTCCGCCTGCTCCGGCGGCATGTAGGTGGCGCGCATGCCGTCGGCCTGCAGCGACCAGCCTGCGCCCCCGTCGCGGCCGACCCAGACCCCGCCGCAGCTGATGCCCACCAGCAGTTCGCCGTCCGGATGGGGGCAAATCGAATGGATGCCGGGCACGTCGTAGCCGCCGCCGAACCATTCGGCGCGTTCGGGCCGGTTCCAGAGGGCTTCGACCAACTGCCAGCTCTGCCCGAAATCCGCAGAGCGGAACAGCCCGCCGGGCAGCGTGCCGGCCCAGACCACGCCGTCTTGCACCTCCAGCGACCAGATCTGCACCAGCTTCCAGGGCACGCCGGTGGCCTTGGCCGGTTGCGCGGGATAGGCCGGCGTGGCCACCTCGCGCCAAGTGACACCGGCATCGTCCGAAGCATGCAGCTTGACGCCGAAGTGCCCCAGGTTCAGCGCCGCCAGCATGCGGCCGCCACCTTGGTCACGCTGCGGCGGCAGCACCATGCTGACCGGCTCGCCGAGAAAGCTGATGCGCTCGATGCGCCAGCCGGCCTTGGCCCGGCGCAGCTCGAACAGACCCTTGCGGGTGGCGACCCAGGCACGGTCGTTCATGCTCATCCTCCTGACAGCGCTTGCAGCACATACACCCGCGATGCGGCAGTCAAGGGTTCGGCCAGCGCCACGCGGTCCATGCTGCGCCGTCCGTCGACGAAGATCACGACATTGGCGCGCAGGTGGCCCTGGTCGTCGAGCACATAGCCGCGCAAGCGCGGGTTGACCGCGAAGGCGTCGTCCAGCGCCGCGCGCAGCGTGGCCGCGGGTGTGTCCACCGCGGGCGCGGACAGGAAGCGCTGCAACTGCGGCGTGAACTCGACACGGGGCACGGCGCGATCATGCCGCGCCGGTGCAACGCGGACAAGCGCTGCGCTGCTCAGCCGGCAGCCAGGTCGCCGGCCAGGCTGGCCAGTGTCTCGGCCGGGATGGTCACGTGCGCCGGGTAGTTGCGGTGGTCGCAGCCCAGCTTCACGGCCGCACCAGCGCGCACCGCCTGACGCGCGGCCGGGGTGAACTCGAAGCGCGCGAAGTGCACGGCCGAGGTCTTCTCGGCATTCTCGCGCTCCAGGTCCTCGTCGCAGATCGCATAAACGCGCGCATGGCCCTCGACCTCGACGAACAGCCGGTCTTCCACACCGATCAGCCGCGCCAGTTCGCGCTTGCGCTCGTGCACGTCGGGGTACTCGATCAGCACCGTGGCCTTCCAGTTGCTGCCGTCGGGCACCAGCGGCGCGTAGGCGTCGATCTCGCTCTGGATGCCCTCTTCCTCGAAGATCTTCTCGATGCGCAGCATCTCCTGGATCTGGCGGCGGATGGTCTGCTCGTCCTCGAACTGCAGGTTGATGTGCTCGCCCAG
>JAHECC010000143.1 GCA_024641965.1 Rubrivivax sp. | reverse complement strand
GATTTCAGATGATCCGACGACGAGTTGCGTGTGCTCTCGGCGTTCGGTCACTACCCTCGTTTTTGCCCAGGCATTGTGGGCAGCGGTGGCCGTCACAAACCAGCAAGCGCTTGGCAGTTCGCAAGGCATTTGGGGGTCCGTGCCCCCCCTGTTCAAGGGGGTGCCGGCCCTTTCGCGTGCCGGCGTCGGCGCCAGCGACGATGAGCACCAGTGAATGCTTGTCGAAGCGCTTGCGCCGCACCAGGCGCGCCAGGCGGCCCTGCTGGCCGCGCGGCTTCGACAAGCGGAGGCGACCCCGATGCGTTGGCCGGTACGCGCCGGCAACCTGGTGCTCGCGCTCAACGCAGGAAGAACAGGGCGCCTACGCCTACGGCTGCACCGATGGCCGAGGCCGCCATTCCCATCGACAGGCTTTGCGAGACCGGCGCTCCGAGCAGCGGCAGGACGAAACCCGCGAAGACGGCGCCGGCCACGCCGATCGAGACGCTGGCCCGCAGGCTTGGCTTGCGCCTTGACGGAATCTGCGTGGCGAGCAGTCCTACCGCGGCGCCGATGGTCGCTGCCAGCGTCGCCGCGCCCAGCACGCTCAACATCCGGGCGCCGACTGTGCCCCCAGGCAACTCGATGCCAGGCCGGCGGCCTTGGCGCGATGAGCGACCACCTTTGTCGTCATTGGGCAGGGCACTCTGCGTGGTGTCGGATCACTCGCCCAGCGCCTTGCCCAGCCGCCGCACGATGGTGCGCAGGATCTTGATGCGCGCGAAGCGCTTGTCCTCGGCTTCGACCAGCGTCCACGGCGCGAGCTCGGTCGAGCTGCGCTCGACCATGTCCGCCACCGCGCGCTCGTAGGCGGGCCAGCGCTTGCGGTTGCGCCAGTCGTCGTCGGTGATCTTGAAGCGCTTGAAGGAGATTTTCTCGCGTGCGCGGAAACGCGCCAGCTGCTCGGCCTTGCTGATCTGCAGCCAGAACTTGCACACCACGGCGCCGGCGTGCACCAGCTCCTTCTCGAAGGCATTGATCTCGCCATAGGCGCGCAGCCAGTCCGCCTCGCTGCAATAGCCCTCGACGCGCTCGACCAGCACGCGCCCGTACCACGAGCGGTCGAACACCGTGATGCCGCCCAGCTCGGGCACCTGCCGCCAGAAGCGCCAGAGATAAGGATGCGCCAGCTCCTCGTCGCTCGGGCTGGCCACCGGCACCACCTCGTACTGCCGCGGGTCCAGCGCGCCGACCACGCGCCGGATCGCACCGCCCTTGCCGGCCGCATCGGTGCCCTCGAAGACCAGCACCAGTGAGTGCTTCGCGAAGCGCTTTCGTCGCACCAGGCGCGCCAGACGGCCCTGCAGCCGCTCGAGTTCGCGCTCGTAGGCCTTATCGTCGATCTTCTGCGAAAGGTCGAGGTCGCGGATCAGCTTGACGTTGTCCATGACCGCGGGCGTCATCGCCACCGGCTTGCTGGCGCTTTCGATCTTGCGCTGCGCCGCGCTCGGTGGCGTGTTGGCCCGGTTCAGCGCGTCGAGCACGATGCCGCCGACGGTCAGGTCACGATAGCGCTCGTCGACGCCTTCGACGACGTACCACGGCGCCTCGCCGATCGAGGTCTCGCGCAATGTGTGCTCCCACAGGTCGTGCGACTTCGCATAGCGGCGCGCGCGGTTCCAGTCGCCGTCGGTGACGCGCCAGGACCGCGCCTTGTCGCCGTCGATCTCGGCCAGCCGCTGCTTCTGTGCCGCCTTCGACAGGTGGATCCAGAACTTCAGCAGCAGCACGTTCTCGTGCGCCAGCATGCGTTCGTATTCGCGGATGGCGTGCAACGCCGCATCGAGCGCCGCGTCGTCGAGCCGGCCCGACACGCGTGCCTGCAGCGCCTCGGCATACCACGCGTTCATGAAGATCGAGATGCGTCCGCGCGCCGGCAGCACGTGCCAGTAGCGCCACGGCAGCGGATGCGCGAGCTCTTCCGGCGTGCGCGAGCCGAAGGCCTGCACGCGCAGGTGGCGCGGGTCCATCCATTCCGACAACTGCTTGGCGGTCTCGCCGCGCCCGCCGCTGGCCACGCCGGACAGCAGCACCACCACGGCCTTGCGCTTGCCGGCCAGCAGGTCGTACTGCGCATTGACCAGCGCCTCGCGCAGCTTGGGCTCGGCCTGCTGGAAGGCGCGCTTGTCGATCTTGTGTCCGAGTTCGGCGGTTTCGAGCATGCTTCGTTCCGTTGCAGTTTCTTGCGTCGATGCCGTGGGATTGTGCGGTCTGGCCAGGCGGAGCCAAAACCCGACAATGCTAGGCTGCAGGGCCATCGCAAAGTAGCGAGTACCTGACAGTTCGGGGTGCCGAGCATGCCGGCGGCCTGACGAACGACCATCGAAGCCATGCGCAGAACTGCAAAGTTGTCGACCGATCAAAGCAGCCCGACAGAGCATGGCCTGCGCCGCGAGCCGGCCCGCAAGACCGGCGACGCGGCCCTGTGCGAACGCGCCATCGCAGTGGCCAAGCCGATCGACGTCTGGCCGGCCGACGCGTTGCGCCGCCTGGCCGCTGCGTCGCACGTGAAGCGGTTCCGCCGCGGCGGCCGGATGATTTCGTGCGGGGACCGGATCGATGCGGCGTGGCTGATTGCGCAGGGCGACGTCGAGGTCTGCATCAGCGGGCCCGACGGCCGGCAGTTCACCTTTGCGCTGGGCTGGCAGGGCGCGATCTTCGGTATGCTGGTGCTGTTCGACGGCCGTGGCATGCCGCACGACCTGAACGCGCTGAGCGACGTTACCGCCGTGAAGATGCCGTTCCGCGCGATCGAGGCCGAACTCGCCGCGGCGCCCCACTTGTGGAAGACGCTGGCCTACGACATGGCCTGGCGCTTTCGCAACCTGTTCGAGATCGTCAACGGCCATGCCCTCGATCCGGTCCCGGTGCGACTGGCCAACGCGCTGCTGAGGCTGGCGCGTACCGAGGGCGAGCCGGCGGGTGAGAGCCTGGCGATCAAGGTGCGCCTGTCGCAGCAAAGCGTGGGCGACCTGATCGGCGTGTCGCGACAGACGGCGATGCTGCACCTGCACGACATGCAGGAGCGCGGGCTGATCAGCTGGCGCTACGGCCGCGCCACCCTGCTCGACATGGCGGGTCTGCAGGCCCTGGCTGCATCGCAAGGCGCCACGCGACCGGACTGAGCGCCAGGGCCTACGCCTGTGAAGCGTCCTTGGACGCGCGCGCTCATCGCCGATACTCGCACGATGCACCGCGCGAACCCGTCGATAGTGCCCCCCGTCACGCGCCGCGATGTGCTGGCCTGGCTGGGTGCCTTGGCCTGGCCGGCGGCATCGGCGCTGGCACAAACGCTGCCGACGCGTGTGGTGGTGTTGTCCGACTTCAACGGCAGGTATGGCAGCGTCGACTACCTCGAATCGGTGACTGCCGCCGTGCGGCGCACGATCGCGCTGCGTCCTGATCTGGTCATCAGCACCGGCGACATGATCGCGGGCCAGCGATTGCAGCCGCTGCTCACGCGCGACCAGCTGGTCGCGATGTGGGACGCCTTCCATCGACACGTGACGACGCCGCTTCAGCGGGCCGGCCTGCCGCTCGCGGTCACACCGGGTAACCACGATGGGGCCAGCGGTTCACGCTTCGCGCTCGAGCGCGAGGTCTATCGCGAACAGTGGCTGGCGCGCCGGCCGGCGCTGGATTTCGTCGATGCCGGCGGCTACCCCTTCGACTACGCGTTCCGGCTGCGCAGCAACCTGTTCGTCTCGATCGATGCGACCTTCGTCGGCCCGCTGTCGCCCACGCAGCGTGCCTGGGTGGAGCGCGTGCTGCGCGAGGGCGGGCGCGACGGTGGGCAGCGCATCGTCTTCAGCCATGTGCCGCTGTGGCCCTTCGCCGTTGGTCGCGAGCGCGACTTTCTGGGTGACCGGGAACTCGAAGCGATCGTGCAGCGCGAGCATGTCGGCATCTACCTGACCGGTCACCATCACGCCTACTACCCGGGCTTCAAGGACGGCGTGCGCTACGTCAGCCAGGGCTGTCTCGGTGCGGCGCCGCGCCCGCTGATCGGGCATGCCGCGCCCACCGAGCGCACGCTCACGCTGCTCGAACTCGATGCCGAAGGTGGTGCCCGCATCGAGGCCTATGGCGGCGCTGCTTTCGACCGGCCGGTGGCGCGTGAGAGCCTGCCACGCGAGATCCGTTCGACGGTGGCGACGCTGGTGCGTGATGATCTGGCGCCGCGTTGATTTGAATCCTGGTTTCGGGTGCCCTCTCTAGGCGACACCGATAAAATTTGTCGGTTCCCGCTTCTTTCGAGACCGTCGCGCATGATTTCATCGATACGCCCTTGGCTTGCTCTGTGCGCCGGGCTGCTTTGCGCCGCTGCGGCGCAGGCGCAAAGCGCTGACGCTGCCGAACTGCGCAGCACGCGCGATGCACGGCTGCAGCAGGCGTTGGAGTCCGCAGTCACCGGCCTGGGCCTGAACCGTGCGGTGGCGCAGCATGACCTGGCGCTGGCGCTGGTCGATGTCAGCGACGCGCAGCAACCGAAGCTGGCCATGCTCAATGGCGACACGATGATGTATGCCGCCAGCATGCCGAAAGTAGGCATTCTTTTCGGCGCGATGGCCGAAGCCGAAAGCGGGCGCTTCCCGCTCGACGCCGAGCGATTGCTGGCGATGAACCGCATGATCCGCGAGTCGAGCAACAGCGATGCGACGCGGGTGTTGAAGTGGGTGGGTGAGCAGCGGCTGCTGCAATGGCTGCAGTCGCCGCGCTTCCGGCTGTACGACGCCCAGGAAGGCGGCGGCCTGTGGGTTGGCAAGGGCTATGGCCCGGAGCCCGCCTACCAGCGCGACCCGATCGCCAATCTCTCGCACGGTGCCACGGTCTATCAGGTGGCCCGGCTGTACACGATGCTGGCCGCGGGCACGCTGTTCAAGCCGCAGACCAATGCGCTGATGCTCGACATCCTGTCGCGCCCCGGCATTCACCACAAGTTCGTGCGTGCCCTGGCCGGATTGCCCGATGTGCGCGTGTACCGCAAGTCCGGCACGTGGAAGGACTTCCACGCCGACAGCGCGCTCGTTGAAGCGGGCGATCGGCGCTACGTGATGGTCGGCATCGCGCACAGTGCCGAAGGCGGTGAATGGCTGGTGCGCCTGGGGCAGGCGATGCACGCGTTGATCGTCGATGCTCCCGGCCCGGGCCCGCGCAACGCCCGGGCGCCGGCGCGCGACACGCAGCCCGGCTGATGGCCTCAGCGCCGCGCGGCGCCGGACGGCTGCGGCCGTGATCTCTCGCCCGCGATCAACCGGCGCAGCGCTTGAACACCGGCATCGGCGTCCGGGTCGCCGGTCCGGCGCGACAGCCAGGCCTTGAGCAGCGCCAGTTCGTTCTGCCACTGGACGATGCGCCTTGCGGTGGCCCGCGGCAACCCGTCGATCGAGCGCGTGCGCCAGCGACGGTCGGCGTTGACGCCGTCCAGTTCGGCACGCGTGATCACCACGTCGCTCTCCCGGGCCAACTGCTCGCGAATGATGCGCCGCTCGGTGTCGCCCGATCGGCGCAGCACGACGAACAGCACCGGCAGCACGACCACGTTGATGAGCAGGACGTTGACCGTGCCGAACCACAGCAGGATGGGCACCGTGTGCCTCTGCGCGAAGCCTTCCGCATCGGGCAGCTGGTGCAGCAGTGGCTCCAGCAGCGCGCCCCCAAGCATCGTCGACAAGATGTTGCCGCCCCTGTCCTCGAAGATGTGCAGCAGCGCAATGGCGAGGTACGTTGCCAACGGCACCGCGTAGCGCTTCCAGCCGCTGCCGGCACTGGCTGCCCAACCGATCGACGCGCCGATGGTGGCCGCCCACAGGACATGGCTGTGAGTGCCGATCAGGTTGAAGCGCCCGATCCCGTTGACGAAGGCGCCCCAGCCTGCCTCGGGGAAGTAGTCGTAGCTGGTGTTGGCCGCGAACTCGAGCACCGCAAAACCAAAGCCACCGAGGGCACCGTAGATCAACCCGTCGCGTGTGCTGCCCACGGCGCGCGGCAGGAAGCCGAGCAGCAGCATCAGCGGTGCGATCTTCCAGAACTCCTCGACGAAGCCCACCACCCACAGCGACGGAAAGAACTGGTCGATGAAGCCTAGGCTGCGCGAGGTGACCGGCCCGAAAAAGAAGATCACCGAAAGCACGGTGAACAGTACCAATGGCCAGGGCTCGCGCTCGCGGCGGTCGAAGAACCAAAGCGCAACCAGCGTCGGCAGGTACATCACCGCGGCCATCGCGATGCCGGCCAGCAGCGGCAGCGGGTACTCGGTGTAGTAGGCCTCGAAGGCCTTGAACGACAGCACGAAGACGATCGCGAAGAGCGCGGCAAGCACCACCCTGCCCCGCAGCGTAGCCAGCGGAGAAGCGATCAAGGCGCGGCGCAACGCAGCCACCGTCCGGCCCTGCCGCTCAGGGCCGCAGGCCAGCGCGTTCAGACCTCGCGCACGTCACTCGAGGGGCCGTTGGTCTTGACCGAAGCGATGCCGGCGGAGCGGGTCGACTCCGACGCATACATCTGGCTGGTGCCGACGACCTGGCCGTTGGCGGCAAGCAGGTTGAAGAAGAAGCGACCGTCGTTGGCCGTCTTCAACTCGTAGCGCGCATCGTCGGGCGCGTTGTGCTGAACGGAGGCCACGCCGTTCAGCGCCGACGCCTTCGACGTGTATTGCTGGCTGCGCAATATCGTTTCCGAATTCGCCGCCTTCAGCACGAACCGGAACTCGCCCAGCTCGTTCTTTGAAACTTCGTACCAGCCTGCCATGATGTCTGCCTTTCAGGGGTTGTCGGCACCGTCGCGGCGCCGGGTGGGGCCGCGGGTGCGGCAAGGGTCATCGGGTGATCTTGATCGAGGGGCGTCAGGGCCGGTCGGCCTTGATGACCTTGTGCAGCCTTGTGGCCAGCGCCTGGTGCTCGGCGGCCGAGTTCTTGCGCAGGATGTTGGTCACCAGCGTGCTGATGTAGAACACCTTGCGTTCGGCGGCGGGCCATTCGACGATGGTGGCCGAGTTCATGTAGTTCTTGACGTTGCCCGCATAGGGCACGCAGCGGAAGCCCGCTTCGGGCTTGCATTCGTACAGCGAGCCCGACTTGAAGTACACGGCCGCGTCGGCCAGCACCGGCGACGAGGCATAGCGGATGCGCCGCTCGGTGACGTAGATCAGGCGCTTGATCTCGGTGCTGGAGAACAGATCGACCAGCCGCCCCTGCTCGACGCGCAGCATGTAGCGCATCAGCTCGCGTGCCGTGCCGTAGCTGTCGCCGGTGCCCTGCACGCGCGACTTGCCGCCGGCGGTGAAGAAGCTGCCCTGGCGCAGCTGCTCGATGTCCAGCCCGTTTTGCGTGATCGGCCCGTTGAAGGTCCGGTCGTACAGCGCGGTCAGCTCGCTGCGCGGCGTGTCCTTGAAGAAGCGCTGGATCTCGGCTTCCGGTGGCGGATAGGCCTTGCCGTACTGCCTCAGCAGCATCGCCTCACGCATCATCATGCCGGCGGCCGAGTTCGAGCTCGGCGACAGCATCCAGTCGAGCCATTCGTACAACGTGGCCTTGTCGCCGATGCGCACCGCGCGCCGTGTCAGTGTGTTCGTGGCCGGCTCGAAGATGCGCACCGTGTGGTGGTCCGACTGCGAGAAGCCGTCGGCCGTGACCACGGTGGTCTTCAGCAGTCGCCGCCGCGCCTCGACATCCTCGGGGTGCAGGTCGTGCAGCGCCTGAAAGAAGGCCAGCGCCACCACCAGCTTGCCGACGCTGCCGACGTTCTGCTTGTGGTCGGCGCGATGTTCCGCGTAGCGCGGCTTCGCCGGATCGGACAGGTCCAACAGCGCCAGGCCGTAGTCGTCCATGCTGCCGGTGAGCACCGCCTCCATCTCGCGGGTCAGCGTCGGGTCGGTCGGCGGCAGGTCGAAGGTCTGTCCGACCAGCCGAGGCTCGACTTCCTTCAGTGGCAGCATCGCGCCGGGCAGTTGCTTGATGTCCTTGACCTTGCCTTCGTTGGCCAGCCGGCTGCCTTCGAGCCGGCGGATGCCGGTGTCGCCGTAGCCGTCGAGCGGGTAGGCGTGCAGCAACGGCGCGGCGATGGCCAGCGAGGCGGCGACGACGGTCCGTCGCAGAGCGTGCAATTTCATTTCAGGGCTTCCTTCAGGTTCACGGTCTGGTTCAGGCGGCCGGCCAGCGTCTGGTCCATCTTCGCCAGGTAGTCGGCGCCGCGTCCCTTGCGGCTTTCGTTGAAGGGGCGGATCTGCAGCAGCCACAGCTTTCCGTCCACAAAAGCGAACTCCACGTCCGCGGCCACCGGCTTGCCGTCTTCGCCGAGTTGCGGGAACTTGCGGGGGATCTCGTCGGCGAAGGCGATCAACTGCTTCGCCTCGTTCGGCCCGATCAGCTGCTCGGAACCCGATACCGGCCGCTTGGCGATGCCGCCGGTGGGCATCGGCGTCAGCCGGCGCGGCGCGGTGGCCGTCGCCATCAGACGGATGTCGCCGCTGCGCCGGTCGATGCGCACCGACTCGGCCGCCTGGCCATCGACCGCGCCGCCGACACCTTCGTTCACCGCCACCGACAGTCTGGCCGGATCGCCGCTGTCCACGTCCTGCGTGATCATCACGCCGGAGATGTCGGACGGCACGGTGCGCAGCAGCAGCACCGCCGGATAGACATGTTCCGGCCCCTTCATGTGCGATTGCCGCCAGGCCCAGGCGCGCGCGGTGTAGGGCGAGGCCCAGACCTCGAGGATGCCCTTGACGATGTTGTCGAAGCCGGCGATGTTGAACAGCGTCAGGTTCAGCCCCGCGCCGGTGAAGCCGGGCAGGTCCTCGACGTTGGTGTCGCTGCGGATGAACACGCCACCCTTGAAGTCGGCGCCGAACTCACGCGCCATCGCCGCCCTCAACCGCTCCTTGAAGCGCGGTCCCAGGTCGGTATTGAGCACGATCGAGTAGATCTCGGCACGCAGTTGCTCGCCGTAACGCGCGGCCTCGGCCGAGCCCGCCGGCATGGTTTCGAGCTTGCGGAAGCTATCGACCATCCACTGGTACACGGTCTTGCCCGTGTTCTTGTAGGGCCGCTCCAGCACCGCCTCGCGGTACAGGCCGAAGGGGATGCCCACACCCGGCGCGATGCGGTCGGGGAAATGCGCCTTCAACTCGCCGAGCTTGGCCGCCTTGGGCCCGACGATGCGGCCCGAGTCGGCGGCGCGCAGGTCGTTCAGGCTGACGAAGTCGCGCCGCTTCAAATCGAGCTTGCCGACGTCGGGCTCGAACATGATCGCGGAGTCGGGCTGCTTGTCCTTGCCGAACACCGCGTCCCAGCGAGGTCCGTCCTCATTGATCTCGACCACGCCGGCGCGACTGACGGCGAGCACGATGGGCTGGCCGTCGATCTTGCGCAGCTCGGGCAGCAGCGCGCTGTCGACGGCGACGTTGGGGATGCCCAGGTTGCGTGCCAGCAATTGCACGTGCGACAGCGGGTTGCCGGCGCCGGCGGTCAGGATGCCGGCCAGCGGCGGCAGGTCCGACACCGTCTCGGGCAGCAAGTAGATGCCGTCGGCCTGGAACGAGGCAGTCTGCGCCATGTCCGGGTTGGCGCGCAGCACGCCGCGCGCCAGGCCGGGGTTCAGTGCGTTGAAGCCGGTGCCGATCTCCTGCGAGAGCAGCTTGTGCTGCACGCCGGCCACGCGGTTGGCGTCGCGCGACAGCGCGTCCAGCGTGCGCGAGTAGAACAGCAGCGGGCTGCCGCGCAACTGGTCCTGCACGAACAGCGCCGCTATCGGCTCGATGGTGTCGAGACGGTCCATCGCCTCGCCGAAGTGCAGCCGCAGCGTCTGCGAGCCCCAGCCCGGCAGCAACTCCAGCGTGCGCAGCGCCGCCAGGTACTCGCCCAGCGGCAGCGTGTCGGCGTCGACGCGTGCGAAGGTGCCGGCCAGTTCGGCACGCTGGCGCGCGCCGATCAGCCCGGTGCCGTAGGCGGCCTCGGCGCCGGCGCGCAGCCGCGCCAGCAGCACCGCGCGCGACGCATGGGCGTGGCCGGATTGCAGT
>JAHECC010000142.1 GCA_024641965.1 Rubrivivax sp. | reverse complement strand
AGGAGCAGGTGCGCGAGGCGGTCAAGCGCGCCATCGACGGGCGCAGCATCCGCGACGTCGAGCGCGGAGAGGATGTGCACATCCCGAAGAAGGACCTGAACGAGCCGGTGTTCGGCCATGGGCCGGGCGGCGTGCGCGAAATGGTGCACCCCGGCAACAAGGATTTCATCCGCGGCGACCGCATCGAGCGGCCCAAGGGGGGCGGTGGGTCCGGCAGCGGCAAGGGCGAGGCCAGCGACTCCGGCGAGGGCGAGGACGACTTTGTCTTCGCGCTCAGCAAGGAGGAGTTCATGCAGGTCTTCTTCGAGGATCTTGCATTGCCCAACCTGGTGCGCACCCAACTTGCCGAGACGCCCGAATGGAAGAGCCAGCGCGCCGGCTACAGCAGCGACGGCACGCCGAACAACCTGCATGTGGTGCGTTCGATGCGCGGTGCCATCGGCCGGCGCATTGCCATCGGTGCGGGTTCGCGCGCCGAAGTGCGCGAGCTCGAGGACGAACTCGACGAATTGCAGCGCAATGCGAAGACCGACGAGCGTCGCGCACGCATCAAGGAACTCGAGGCGGCCATCGCCGCGCTGCGTGCGCGTATCGCGCGAATCCCCTACCTGGATCCGATCGATCTGCGCTACCGCAGCCGCATCAAGGTGCCGGTGCCCACGTCCAAGGCGGTGATGTTCTGCCTGATGGACATTTCCGGTTCGATGGATGAAGCGCGCAAGGACCTGTCGAAGCGCTTCTTCATCCTGCTGTACCTGTTCCTGACCCGGCACTACGAGCGGATCGACCTGGTCTTCATCCGCCACCACACGCAGGCGCAGGAAGTGAGCGAGGACGAGTTCTTCCACGCCCGCGAGACCGGTGGCACCGTGGTGTCGAGCGCGCTGGTGCTGATGGAAGAGGTCATTCGCGAACGTTATTCACCCAGCGAATGGAACATCTACGGCGCGCAGGCCAGTGACGGCGACAACTGGCACCACGACAGCGGCCGCTGCCGTGAGCTGCTCAACGACAAGCTGCTGCCGCTGTGCCGCTATTACGCGTACGTGCAGGTGGCCGAGGAAGAGCAGAACCTGTGGGACGAGTACACGCAGCTGCTGGACACGCACCCGCACTTCGCGATGCGCAAGGCCACCGATGCCGCGATGATCTATCCCGTGTTCCGCGACCTGTTCAAGAAAGAGGGGGCGAAGGCGGCATGATCGACGCACGGCCGTTCCGAAGGCGATCGCGCCCCGAGGGCTTCGGAGCGGCTCCGGTGTGGCCGCGGGGGCCGGCCCGCAGGGTCTGGGGGGCTTTATGAACGCGTTGGCACGAAATCCGCTGAGCGCACCCATGCCGCTGCGCGAGCGTCCGGCGGTGCCGCTGGCCGGGCCCAGCGACTGGTCTTTCGAACTGATCGAGCAGTACCACAAGGTCATCCGCGACACCGCCGAGCGTTTCGGCCTGGACACCTACCCGAACCAGCTCGAGATCATCACCGCCGAGCAGATGATGGACGCCTATGCCAGCGTGGGCATGCCTGTGAACTACCGCCACTGGAGCTACGGCAAGGAATTCATCGCGACGGAGAAGAACTACAAGCGCGGCCACATGGGCCTGGCCTACGAGATCGTCATCAACGCCAACCCCTGCATCAGCTACCTGATGGAGGAGAACACGATGGCGATGCAGGCGCTGGTCATCGCGCATGCGGCCTATGGCCACAACAGCTTCTTCAAGGGCAACTACCTGTTTCGCATGTGGACCGACGCGGCGTCGATCATCGACTACCTGGTCTATGCCAAGAACTACGTCGCCGAATGCGAGGAGCGGCACGGGCTCGATGCGGTCGAAAGCTTCCTCGACAGCTGCCACGCATTGCAGAACCACGGCGTGGACCGCTACCGCCGGCCCAGCCGCAAGTCGCTGGCCGAAGAACTGGCTGAACGAAAGGACCGCGAAACCTACGCGCAGCTGCAGGTCAACGACATGTGGCGCACGCTGCCGCGGCGCGAGGAGCGCGCCGAAGAATCGACGGCAGCCAAGCGCTTCCCCGAAGAACCGCAGGAAAACCTGCTGTACTTCATCGAAAAGAACGCACCGCTGCTTGAACCCTGGCAGCGCGAAGTCGTGCGCATCGTGCGCAAGGTGGCGCAATACTTCTACCCGCAGCGCCAGACGCAGGTCATGAACGAAGGTTGGGCCACCTTCTGGCACCACCGCCTGCTGAACCAGATGTACGACGACGGCTGGCTCACCGACGGCGTGATGATCGAATGGCTGAAGTCGCACACCAACGTCGTCTACCAGCCGCCGGTGGGGCACAAGGCCTACAGCGGCATCAACCCCTATGCACTGGGCTTCGCGATGTTCACCGACCTGAAGCGCGTCTGCGAGGCGCCGACCGACGAAGATCGACAATGGTTCCCCGAGATCGCGGGCGCGCCGTGGCTGCCGACGCTGGACCAGGCGATGCGCAACTACAAGGACGAGAGCTTTGTCGGCCAGTTCCTCAGCCCGAAGCTGATGCGCGAGATGCGGCTGTTCTCGATCGTCGACGACGAGCGCGAGGATGATCTCGAAGTCGCGGCGATCCACGACGACTCGGGCTACCGTCGTGTGCGCGAATCGCTGTCGCACCAGTACGACCTGGGCTCGCGCGAGCCCAACATCCAGGTCTGGAACGTCAACCGGCGCGGCGACCGCTCATTGACGCTGCGTCACTTCCAGCATCAGGACCGGCCGCTGCACGACACGGCGCAGGAGGTGCTGAAACACGTGGCGCGGCTTTGGGGCTTTGGCGTCGAACTCGAAAGCGTCAACGCCCGGGGCGACATCAAGAAGCGCTGGAGCCTGCCCGGGCCGGCCGCCTGAGCCGAGTAACGTATTCAGCGGCCCTTGATCAGATCGTCGACGAAGCGCACCGGGATCGCATAGCTGATGCCCGACGGATGCGTGATCGCGCTTTCCTTGCTGCCCTTCACGAGCACCATGTTGATGACGGCCACCACCTGACCGGTCTGCGCGTCGAGCACTGGCCCGCCGCTGTTGCCAGGGTAGGCGGTGGCATCGAGCTGATAGATGTCGAAGCTGCCGCTGCGCAACTGGCGAATGGCCTTTGCGCTCAGTTTGTCGGCCCCCGGCACGGGCAATGCGATCGCGGTGATCGACGCGACGATGCCACGATGCGTCACCGGCGTGAAGCCGAGCGCGCCGCCGATCGGAAAACCCATGATCGCCACGGCCATGCCCTCGCGCGCCGGCGCGTCGGTGGCCAGCGCCAACGCAGGCAACGGCGTGCCATTGATGCGCAGCAGTGCGAGGTCGTGCGCGCGGTCGACACCGAGCAGCGTGGCGCTGCGCAGCCGGGCGGACTCGTCGCCTCCCGTGGGCACGACCACTGCGAGCGTGCGCGCGATCTCGCCCGTCGGGTTGAGTTCTGGCAGCACATGAGCGTTGGTGACTACCAGGTTGCCCTCGCCGACGACAAAGCCGCTGCCGCGGAAGCCGAAACGCGGGTTGTCGGTCGCCTTGTAGGTGCCGACGGCAACCACCGACGGCTTCGCCACGACGATCACCTCTTCCAGCCCTGATATCGCTGGCTCGGCACGCAGCAGCAGGCCGATCAATGCAAAGCTCAGCAGCAGCCGGCGCACGCGTTGGTTCCAGGAGGGCGCCACGGCGCTCAAAGCACGAAGATCTTGCCCGGGTTCATGATGTTCTTCGGGTCGAGCGCGCGCTTGAGCGTGCGCATCATCTCGACCGCGCCGGCGCCGGCCTCGTCCACCAGGAAACCCATCTTGTGCAATCCGATGCCATGCTCGCCGGTGCAGGTGCCTTCGAGCGCGATGGCGCGCTGCACCATGCGCTCGCTCAATTCCTCGGCCACCGCGCGCTGGGCCGCGTCGTCTTCCTTCACCAGATAGGCGAGGTGGAAGTTGCCGTCGCCGACATGGCCGACGATGTAGTACGGCAGGCCCGACGCGTCGGCCTCGCTCACCGAGGCGTCGATGATCTCGGCCAGCCGCGAGATCGGCACGCAGGTGTCGGTGGTGACGGTGCGGCAGCCCGGGTTGGTCGACATGCCGGCGAAGTAGGCCTTGTGCCTTGCCGTCCACAGCCGCGTGCGTTCTTCGGGTGTGCTGGCCCATTCGAAGTTCTCGCCGCCCAGTTCGGCAGCAATCTGCTGCACCGTCTCGGCCTGCTCCTTCACGCCGGCATCGCTGCCGTGGAACTCCATCAGAAGCATCGGTGATTCGCGCAAGCCCAGCTTGCTCTGCGCATTGACCGCGCGCACCGCGTTCACGTCGAGCAATTCACAGCGCGCGATCGGCACGCCCATCTGGATCAGCTGGATGGTGGCATTCACCGCGCCGGCGATGTTCGGGAAGTGGCAGATCGCCGCACTCACCGCCTCGGGCAACGGGTACAGCTTCAACGTCACCTCGGTCATCACGCCTAGCGTGCCTTCGCTGCCGATGAACAGCCGCGTCAGGTCGTAGCCAGCGCTGCTCTTGCGCGCCCGCGTGCCGGTACGGATGACCTCGCCGCTGGCGGTGACCACCGTCAGGCCGAGCACGTTCTCGCGCATCGTGCCGTAGCGCACGGCGTTGGTGCCGCTGGCGCGCGTGGCCGCCATGCCACCAAGGGTGGCGTTGGCGCCGGGGTCGATCGGGAAGAACAGGCCCTGATCGCGCAGGTCCTGGTTGAGCTGTTCGCGTGTCACGCCGGCCTGCACAGTGACGGTCAGGTCCTCGGCCTGGATGCGCACGATCTGCGTCATGCCCGACAGATCGATGCTCACGCCGCCCTGCACCGCCAGCAGGTGGCCTTCGAGCGAGGATCCCACGCCGTAGGGGATCACCGGCACCGCATGTTCGGCGGCCAGCGTGACCACTTCCGCGACCTCTTTGGTGCTGTGGCAGAACACCACCACCTCGGGTGGCGTCATCGGGAAGGGCGACTCGTCGCGACCGTGCTGTTCGCGCACCGCGGTGGCGGACGAGCAGCGCTCGCCGAAGCGCTGGCGCAACGTGGCCAGCATCGCGGCCGGCACCAAGCGGGCCTTGCCGCGGGCCAGCAGGTCATGGGGTGCATTCATGGCGGGCTCCAGCAGGTGAACCCCATTCTAGGAGCCGAGGGAGTGTCGCGTGCTTCAGAACCCTACGGTCGTATTCGGCACGTCCACGCGCACCAGCGGCCGGCGCAGCGCGCCCGCAGTTGCGCGCAGATAGTTCTGGGCCCACACGGCGTCGGCAAAGCCCTTTTCGCCGGCGGCCTGGGCGATGGCCAGCACCTTGTCCACGAACAGCACCTTGCCCGATGGCCGCGTGGCTTCGCAGCCCAGGCGAGCGAATTCGCCATCGAGCCAGATGCGCGCTTCATCCAGCGACATCGGGTCGCTGGTGTGCAGGGTGATGTCGTCGATGTCGGCGAAGCTGATGAGCACGTCTTGTCGCATGGGGTCTTCCGTCGATGCAGCCGGGATGCACAAGCCTAACAAAACGATGGCGCCAATGGCGTGCCCGGCATCAATCGCAAGCCGGTGCAGGCACAATCGCCGCACGATGGCCAATCGACTGTCACAGATCGCCACGCGCACCGGAGACGACGGCACCACCGGCCTGGGCGACGGCACACGCGTGCCCAAGTCGCACCAGCGTGTGGCCGCCATGGGCGATGTCGATGAGCTCAACTCCTGCATCGGCGTGCTGCTGGCCGAGCCGCTGCCCGAGGACGTGCGCGAGCTGTTGGTCGTGGTGCAGCACGAGCTGTTCAACCTGGGCGGCGAGCTGTCGATCCCCGGCTACGAACTGCTCAAGGCCGGCGCGGTGTTGCACCTGGACCAGGCACTGGAACACTACAACGCGCAGCTGCCGCGGCTGAAGGAGTTCATCCTGCCCGCCGGCACGCGCAGTGCCGCGCTGGCGCATGTCGGACGCACCGTGGCGCGTCGTGCCGAACGCGCGCTGGTCACGCTGGCCGGCCAGGAAAAGGTGAACGAGGCCCCGCGCCAGTACCTGAATCGCCTGTCCGACCTGCTGTTCGTGCTGGCGCGCGTGCTCAATCGCGCCAACCTCGACGGGCTCGGCGGCGACGACGTCTACTGGCGCAGCGAGCGCCTGGCCCGAGACACCGACTGACGGCGCGCGGCACCGCCGCGCCGGCATGCTCCTCGCCGGGTGGCATGCGTCTTGCTGAACACAAACTGGTATACCAGAACGTGCACCAAGATGTCGCCCCCAACTCCTTCCAGCACTGCGCCCCGCGGCGTGGCGGCGTGGTGCGAGCGGGTAGCAAGCGGCGACGACCCGATACCCTGGCTCGCGGCCTGCCGAGAGATGTCCCAGGCCGAGAGTGCCCGACCCGTATGGATCAGCCTGCCGACACCACGTCAATGGCAGCAACAACTGGACCTGCTCGGCCAGCGCCTGGCTGAGGCACCGACACCCGCGCAGAGCCTGGCCCGCTATCCACTGCTGGGCGTGCCGTTCGCGGTCAAGGACAACATCGACGTGGCCGGCGTGCCCACCACCGCCGCCTGCCCGGCCTTTGCGTACACGCCGACGCAAAGCGCCACGGTGGTGCAAAAACTGCTCGATGCCGGTGCGCTGTGGCTGGGCAAGACCAACCTAGACCAGTTCGCCACCGGCCTGGTCGGCACGCGTTCGCCTTACGGCCGCCCGGCCAGCGTGTTCGACTCGCAGCGCATCAGCGGCGGCTCCAGCTCGGGTTCGGCGGTCGCCGTGGCCTCTGGCCAGGTCGCCTTCGCACTGGGCACCGACACAGCCGGCTCGGGCCGCGTGCCCGCCGGTTTCAACGGGCTGGTCGGGCTGAAGCCCACACCAGGGCGCATCGGCACCGGCGGCGTGCTACCGGCCTGCCGCAGCCTGGATTGTGTGTCGCTGCTGGCGCACGACGTGGATGACGCCGCGCTGCTGCTGGCGCTGGTCGAAGGCCCGGATGCGAACGACCCGTACAGCGATTTCCGCGTCGGTCCCAGGACCTTTGCCGAGCGCGTGCGCATCGGCGTGCCTCGCGCACCGCGTTTCGAGGGCGACGCCGGCTATCAAAGCCTTTTCGTGGCCGCGCAGCAGCGCGCGCGCAGCCTCGGCCATCGGATCGTCGAGATCGATTTCGACCCCTTGTACGAAGTGGCGGCCCTGCTCTACGAAGGGCCCTGGGTGGCCGAGCGGCACAGCACCGTCAAGGACCTGCTCGCGGCGCAACCCGAGAGCTTCGATCCCACGGTACGCCGCGTCATCGAAGGCGCGCGGCGTTTCAGTGCCACCGACACCTTCGAGGCGATGCACCGCCTGCGCGCCATGCAGCAATCGCTGCGCGGCCTGTGGGAGCAGGTCGACACGTTGATGGTGCCCACCGCGCCGGGCCACCCCACTTTCGCGCAGGTCGATGCGGACCCGCTGGGCGTGAACGCGCTGCTCGGCACCTACACCAACTTCGTCAACCTGCTCGGCTGGTGCGCGCTGGCACTGCCAGCCGGGCGCACGTCGGCCGGGCTGCCCTTTGGCGTGACCTTCATCGCGCCGGCGGCGCACGACGTGGCGCTGCTTGGGCTCGGGCGTCGTTGGCAAGACGCACCGAACGCCGCGACAACGCTCCTCACACCCGCCACGACACCGACGTTGCCGATCGCAGTGGTGGGTGCACACCTGTCGGGCCTGCCGCTGAACGGCCAGTTGCGCGAGCGTGGCGCCACGCTGCGCGAAAGCACGCACACGGCGGCGCGCTACCGGCTCTATGCACTGCCCGGCACGACGCCGCCCAAGCCGGGGCTACAGCGCTGCGCTGAAGGTGGCGCAGCGATCGAACTCGAAGTCTGGGACATGCCAATGGCGGCGCTGGGCTCGTTTCTTGCGCTGATCCCCGCGCCGCTGGGGCTGGGCTCGGTGGAATTGTCCGATGGCCGCCAAGTGCATGGCTTTCTTTGCGAAGCACATGCCCTTGCCGGTGCACGCGACATCAGCAGCTTCGGCGGCTGGCGTGCCTACCTGGCCTCACTTTGAACTGAAGGAGTCCCCATGATCGACCGACGCAATTTCATCTCCAGCGCCACCGCCGCCTCGGCGTTGGCCGCGCTGCCGCTGGCGGCGCAGGCCCAGGCCCGCCCCAAGGATGTGCTGGTCGTTGCCAACGAATTCGGCCCCAACTCGCTGGACATCCACACCGTCGGCGCCAACCGGCCGAGCTACGGCGTGAGCTGGCTGGTCTATGACCGGCTGATGACCTACGGCAAGAAGACGCTGCCCGATGGCCGCGTGTCCTACGACCGCAACAAGCTCGAACCCGAGCTCGCCGAAAGCTGGCAGATGGCGCCCGACGGTATGTCGGTGACCTTCAAGCTGCGCAAGAACGCGAAGTTCCACGACGGCACGCCGGTCACCGCCAAGGACGTGAAGTGGAGCTTCGACCGCGCCGTCACGGTGGGCGGCTTCCCCACCTTCCAGATGAAGGCCGGTTCGCTGGATGCACCCGAGCAGTTCGAGGTGGTCGATGAGCACACCTTCCGCGTGAAGTTCGTGCGCAAGGACAAGCTGTCGATGGCCAACATGGCCGTCGTCGTGCCGGGCATCTACAACAGCGAGCTGGTGAAGAAGAACGCCACCACCGCCGACCCGTGGGGCCTGGTCTGGACGCGCAACAACACCGCCGGTGGTGGCGCCTACAAGGTCGAGGCCTTCCGCCCGGGGCAGGAAATCGTCTACGTGCGCTACGACGACTGGAAGAGTGGCCCGCTGCCGAAGATCCGGCGCGTGGTGCAGCGCGACGTGCCCAACGCCGGCAACCGCCGCGCGCTGCTGATCAAGGGCGACATCGACATGACCTACGACATGCCGCCGAAGGACTTCGCCGAACTCAGCGAGGACAAGGCCAGCATCAAGGTCGCGGCGATGCCGATCGAGAACGCGGTGTTCTACCTGGGCATGAACACCACCAAGCCGCCCTTCGACAACCCGAAGGTGCGCCAGGCCGTGGCTTATGCGGTGCCCTACGACAAGATCTACGAAAACGCCTTCTACGGCCGCGCCGCCAAGCTCTACGGCGCCAGCGGCCCGGTGAAGAGCATCGCCTGGCCGCAGCCCACCGCCTACAAGACCGACATCGCCAAGGCCAAGGCGCTGCTCGCCGAAGCCGGTTATGCCAACGGCTTCGAGACCACGCTCAGCTTCGACCTGGGCGGCGCCACCATCGGCGAGCCGGCCGCGGTGCTGACGCAGGAAGCGCTGGCTTCGATCGGCATCAAGGCGCAGCTGAACAAGATCCCCGGCGCCACCTGGCGCGCCGCGCTGCTGAAGAAGGACATGCCGATGATCCTGAATCGCTTTGGCGGCTGGCTGGACTACCCCGAGTACTTCTTCTTCTGGTGCTACCACGGCCAGAACGCGGTGTTCAACACCATGAGCTACCAGAACCCGAAGCTGGACAAGCTGATCACCAACGCGCGCTTCGCCGAAAGCAAGCCGATCTACGACGCTTCGGTGAAGGAAATGATCCAGCTGGCCTACGACGAGGTGCCGCGCATCCCGCTGTTCCAGCCGTCGATGGACGTGGCGATGCAGAAGGACGTGATGGGCTACACCTACTGGTTCCATCTGCAGCCCGACTACCGGCAGATCTACAAAGCCTGAAGGGGCGGCACATGGACCACAACGCCTACATCGACGCCACCGCTGCCACGCTCGGCCTGAAGATCGCCACCGAGCACCGGCCCGGTGTGCTGCAGTTCTTCGGCCTGGTCGCGGGCATGGCCGCGCTGGTGCAGGGTCTGCCGCTCGAGGCGCACGAGGAATCCGGCAACGTCTTCCGGCCGGTGTCGCCGGCCGGCGAGGACGCGTTGTGAGCTTTGCCGACGCCTCCGCCATCGCCGCGATGGTGCGCAGCGGCGCGCTGTTGGCGCGCGCCGCGGTCGAACAGTCGCTGGCGCGAATCGAAGCCAGTGACAACCAGGTCAACGCCTTCACGGCCAAGTTGGCCGAGCGTGCGCGCAAGCGCGCCGACATGCTCGACGTGCACCCGCAGCGCGAGAAGATGCCGCTGGCCGGCGTGCCCTTCGCGGTGAAGAACCTGTTCGACATCGCCGGG
>JAHECC010000329.1 GCA_024641965.1 Rubrivivax sp. | reverse complement strand
AGCCAGGCGTTGTGGCGCAGCCCGAGCCAATCGGGCGCGCTGGTCCACAGGCTGGCCTGGGGCGACTCGTTGAGGCCATGACGCACGGCAGACGCGTCGACCCAGCGCATGCAGGCCAGCGCAAACGGCCCGGACTGCACCACGCCGGCGCGGAAGCGCCCTTCCCAGAGCGTGCCGCTGCGGCCATGCCGGCGATTGAACGCCGCCCCATAGCGCCGTCCGACTGCCTGCATGACCTGGCTCAGTGCGATATCGGTGGGCGGTGTCAGCAGCAACTGCACCTGGTTGTCGAGCAGGGCAAAGGCATGCACCGCCACGCCGCTGCTGCGCGCGGCATCGCGCAGGGCGGCCAGGTAGACACGCCGATCCTCGTCATCGGCAAATACCGCCTGGGCGTTGTGGCCGCGCTGCACGGTGTGATGCAGCTGCCCGGGACACACGAGCCGGCGCTGTCGGGCCATCGGCGTCAGTCTGCGTCGGCGAAGAGCACCCGGCCCGTCAGGCGCTGATGCTCGCGCAATGCAAAGCGATCGGTCATGCCGGCAATGTAGTCGGCCACGGCGCGTTCGCGCCGCGCCAGCGCTGCATAGTCAGCAGGCATCTCGGCCGGTGCCCGCCGATAGGAGGCAAACAGATCGACCACCACATGGCGGGCCCGCTCGGTACTGTGGCGCACCTGGGGATGGCGGTAGAGCGAGGCGAAGAGCAAGCGCTTCAACGCGGTGCTGGCCTGCCGCATCGACGGGCTGAAGCCCACCAGCGGTGCGAGCTGGCGCACGGCATCGGCGTCTATCGGCTGTCGATCCCGCAATGCCGACGCGGTGGTGGCCACCAGGTCGTCGGACATCGCCGCCATCATGCGCCGGAGGCTGTCGAACAGCAGGCGCCTGCCGCCGGAGCCGGCCAGTTGCGGGCAGGCCTGCAGCGCAGCGTCGTGGGCGCGGCGGAACAGCGGCAGGTCCAGCAACTGCTCCATGGCGATCAGCCCGGAGCGCACACCGTCGTCGATGTCGTGGGCGTTGTAGGCCATTTCATCGGCCAGGTCGACCAGCTGCGCCTCTAGCGAAGGCTGGGTGCCGCCCAGGAAACGCTGACCGATGCCCCCCGGCTCCCTGTGCTCCAGCCGCTCAGCGTGGGCACGACTGCAATGCTTGAGGATGCCCTCGCGGGTTTCGAAACTCAGGTTCAGGCCGTCGAAGCCGGGGTAGCGCTGCTCCAGCGCATCGACCACGCGCAGGCTTTGCAGGTTGTGCTCGAAACCGCCGTGCTCGCGCATGCATTCGTGCAGCGCGTTCTGGCCGGCGTGGCCGAAAGGCGTGTGGCCCAGGTCGTGCGCGAGTGCAATGGCTTCGGCCAGGTCCTCGTTCAGCTGGAGCGAGCGGGCCAGCGCGCGCGCCAGTTGCGCCACTTCCAGCGAATGCGTCAGCCGGGTGCGGAACAGGTCGCCTTCGTGGTTGATGAAGACCTGGGTCTTGTAGACCAGGCGCCGGAAGGCCGTGCAATGGACGATGCGTTCGCGGTCGCTCTGATAAGCCTGCTCCACGTCCGCGGCCGGCTCGGCAAGACGCCGCCCGCGCGACCGCCTCGGATGGCTGGCCCAGCGGGCAAGCGAAGGCGCGACCACCGCACTCAACCCGGCACGGTGACATGCCGCGCCAGCACCTCGCGCACCAGGGCATCCGGGGCGGCGCGCAGCACCGCCTTGCCCGGCGCCTCGATGAGCACGAAGCGGATCTCGCCCGCCTGGGCCTTCTTGTCCACGCGCATCAGCTCCAGATAGCGCTGCGCGCCGAGCGCCGGGCCGGTCACGGGCAGGCCGGCGCGTGCCACCAGGCGCTGCAGGCGCAAGGCATAGTCTTCGCCCACCAAGCCGAGCCGCGCCGACAGATCGACCGCCATGACCATGCCGCAGGCCACGGCCTCGCCATGCAGCCAGGCGCCGTAGCCGAGGCCGGCCTCGATGGCGTGGCCGAAGGTGTGGCCGAAGTTGAGGATCGCGCGCAGGCCGCTTTCGCGCTCGTCCTGGCCCACGACCCAGGCCTTGATCTCACAGCTGCGGTGCACCGCATGGGCCAGCGCCGAGGCGTCGCGCGTCAGCAGCGCATCGAGATGCGCTTCGATCCAGTCGAGGAATTCGGCATCGGCGATCGGGCCGTACTTGATGACCTCGGCCAGCCCGGCGCGCAGCTCCCGATCGGGCAGCGTGCGCAAGGTGTCCAGGTCGCAGATCACGCGCCGCGGCTGGTAGAACGCGCCGATCATGTTCTTGCCCGCCGGGTGGTTGATCGCGGTCTTGCCGCCGACCGACGAATCCACCTGCGCCAGCAGCGTCGTCGGCACCTGCACGAAAGGCACGCCGCGCATGTAGCAGGCCGCCGCAAAACCGGCGATGTCGCCGACCACGCCGCCGCCGAGCGCAAACAGCACGGTATGGCGGTCGCAGCCTTCGGCCAGCAGCCGATCGAAGATCAGGTTCAGCGTGGCCCAGTCCTTGAACTGCTCGCCGTCGGGCAGCTCGATCAGCGACACCGACGCATAGTGCCGGCCGAGCTGCTCTCGCAGCCGCTGGGCGTACAGCGGCGCCACGGTGGCGTTGCTGACGATCAACGCGGTGGCCGCGCGCGGCAGATCCTGCCAGGCGGCGGCCTGATCCAGCAGGCCAGCGCCGATGAGGATGTCGTAGCGCTGCGCGCCGGTGTCCACCGGCACGACGATGGCGTCGTGGGTCGCTGA
>JAHECC010000018.1 GCA_024641965.1 Rubrivivax sp. | reverse complement strand
GCGCCGGCTGGTCGCTGCGTACGCTGCTCAACGAGGGGTTGAACGGCGTACCTGGCAAGGTCGAATCCGCGCCGCCGCAGCACCTGTCCAGCGCGGTCGGGCAGATCGTCAACTTCCTCGGTACGCTGCAGAACGAATGGGCCGGTGCGCAGGCCTTCAGCTCCTTCGACACCTATCTCGCGCCCTATGTGCGCCGCGACGGACTGAGCTACGCGCAGGTACGGCAATGCATGCAGGAGCTGATCCACAACCTGAACGTGCCCTCGCGCTGGGGCACGCAGACGCCCTTCACCAACCTGACCTTCGACTGGGCTTGCCCGGCCGATCTGTGCGAGCAGGTGCCGATGATCGGCGGCAAGGAACTGCCCTTCACCTACGGCGAGCTGCAGGCCGAGATGGACTTGATCAACCGCGCCTACATCGACGTCATGATGCAGGGCGACGCCAAGGGCCGCGCCTTCACCTTCCCGATCCCGACCTACAACATCACGCGCGATTTCGACTGGGAGCACCCGAACACCGAGCGGCTGTTCGAGATGACGGCCAAGTACGGGCTGCCGTACTTCCAGAACTTCCTCAATTCCGACCTCGAACCGCACATGGTGCGCTCGATGTGCTGCCGGCTGCAGCTCGACCTGCGCGAACTGCTCAAGCGCGGCAACGGCCTGTTCGGCTCGGCCGAGCAGACCGGCTCGCTGGGTGTGGTGACGCTGAACTGCGCGCGCCTGGGTTACCTGCACGCCGGCGACGAGGCGGCGTTGCTGGCGCGCACCGATGTGCTGATCGATCTGGCGCGAACCAGCCTGGAGATCAAGCGCAAGGTCATCCAGGGCCACATCGACAGCGGCCTGTTCCCGTACACCAAGCGCTACCTCGGCACGCTGCGCAACCACTTCTCCACCCTCGGCGTGAACGGCATCAACGAGATGATCCGCAACTTCACGGCCGAGCGCGAGGACATCAGCACCGCCTGGGGCGAGGCCTTTGCGCTGCGCTACTTGGACCATATCCGCGAGCGCATCGCGCTGCTTCAGGAGCAGACGGGGCACCTCTACAACCTGGAAGCCACGCCGGCCGAGGGCACCACCTACCGCTTCGCCAAGGAAGACCGCAAGCGCTTCCCCGGCATTTCGCAGGCCGGCACGGCCGACCAGCCCTACTACACGAATTCGTCACAGCTGCCGGTGGGTTTCACCGCCGACCCCTTCGAGGCACTGGAGCGGCAGGAAGCCCTGCAGCGCAAGTACACCGGCGGTACCGTGCTGCACCTGTACCTGGGCGAACGCGTCAGCTCGGCCGCCGCTTGTCGCGAATTGGTCAAGCGTGCGCTGGGGCGCTTCCGGCTGCCCTACATCACCATCACGCCGACCTTCTCGATCTGCCCGACGCACGGCTACCTGGCTGGCGAGCACGCCTTCTGCCCGAAATGCGACGACGAGGCGCTGGCACGCAAGGCGGCGAGCGTTGCACCGAACACCACCGCGGCTTGAACGCCATTTCACTTTCCACGCGCAAGGAGTTTCGATGAGCCACAGCCTGACAGCCAACACCCACCCCGTGCTGGCCGAACACGAACGCCAGCGCTGCGAGGTCTGGACGCGCGTCATGGGCTATCACCGCCCTATGGCCTCGTTCAACATCGGCAAGCAGGGCGAATTTGCCGAGCGCCGTTATTTCGCCGAGCCGGGCCCTGCTGCAACGCGCCAAGCCGATCGAGCCGCCTGCGTCGGTGCTTGAACTCGGCGGCTTCACGCCGCTGAGCAGCGTCGATTGGCCGGGCAAGCTGGCTGCGGTCGTCTTCGTGCAGGGCTGCCCCTGGCGCTGCAGCTACTGTCACAACGCCGAACTGCAGCCGCGCCGCCGCACCGGTGGGCCGGATTGGGCGTCGGTGCTTGCGATGCTGCAGCGGCGTGTCGGTCTGCTCGACGGCGTCGTCTTCAGCGGCGGTGAACCGACGCTCGACCCACGGGTCAATTCGGCTGTCGATCAGGTGCGTGCGCTCGGCCACAGGGCCGCGCTGCATACCGCCGGCATCTACCCCGATCGGCTGGCCGAATTGCTGCCAAAGCTCGACTGGGTGGGCTTCGACCTGAAGACTGGCTTCGGTGACTACGACACGCTGACGGCGCGCCGTGGCAGCGCGGCGGCCGTACGCCGCTCGCTGGACAGGTTGCTGGCCAGCGGCATCGAGCGCGAAATCCGCACCACCTACCATCCGCGGCTGATCAGCGACGCGGCGCTGCGCGATGTCGCACGTGTGCTGAAGAATGTCGGCGTACGCCACTGGGTGTTGCAACGCTGGCGTGCGCACGATGACGATGCGGCGAGGCTGGCGTCGAGTTGGCGCTGGCCCGCCGACGAGTTCCTGCACGAACTGCGCGACGATGTTCCCGCATTGACGCTGCGCTGATCGCCGCGAGGAGACACAAGCATGAACCTGGCCGAACAACTGCTGCGCGCGCTGAAACAGCGCGGCGCGACCGAGATCTTCGGCATCCCCGGCGACTTCGCGTTGCCGCTGTTCCGCGAAATCGAGCGCTGCGGCGTGCTGCCGCTGCTGACGCTGTCGCACGAGCCGGCAGTGGGCTTCGCGGCCGATGCTGCGGCGCGCGCCCGCGGCGGCCTGGGCGTGGCCGCGGTGACCTATGGTGCCGGCGCCTTCAACCTGGTCAACGCACTGGCCGGCGCCTACGCCGAACGTGTGCCGCTGGTGCTGCTGTCGGGTGCGCCGGCGGCGCACGAGGCGGCCAGCGGCTACCTGCTGCACCACCAGGTGAAGACGCTCGATTCGCAGTGGCGCGTGATGCAGGAGCTGACTGTCGATCAGGCTCGGCTCGACGACGCGCGCAGCGCGCCGCAGCAGATCGCGCGCGTGCTCGACGCCGCACTGCATGCCTCGCGGCCGGTGTACCTGGAAGTGCCGCGCGACATGCCAGGCGTGGACTGCGACGAAGTGCCGGTGCGGCAGGTACAACCAAGCGACCCCGACGTGGTTGCCGCCGCCGCGGGCGAATTGCTGCGGCGCCTGCACGGGGCGAGTCGTCCGATGCTGATGGTTGGCGTCGAGGTGCGGCGCTATGGGCTCGAAGCCCGCGTCGCCGAGTTGGCTCGGCGGCTAGCCATCCCCGTGGTCACCAGCTTCATGGGCCGCGGCTTGCTGGTGGACAGCGGCGTGCCGCTGCGCGGCACCTACCTCGGCCTGGCCGGCGACGCGGCACTCAGCGCCGAGGTCGAAGGCTCCGACGCGCTGCTGCTGCTCGGCGTGATCCTGTCGGACACCAATTTCGCCGTCTCGGCCCGGCGCATCGACCTGCGCCACGCGATCCAGGTGCTCGATGGCCGCGTCGGCATGGGCCACCATGTCTATCCCGAGGTGCCGCTGGAAGCGCTGATCGATGCCCTGCTGGAGCGCGTGCCCTCCGAAGGTGCCGCGGCCGGAACGGTGGTGCCTCCCGCAGCCGAAATGGCGCCGATGGTCGCCGACGATGCGCCGGTGACACCGGGCGACATTGCCGCGGCAGTCAACGAGTTGCTGCGTGGCCACGGTGCCATGCCGCTGGCCTGCGATGTCGGCGACTGCCTGTTTACGGCGATGGACATCACACCGACCGCGCTGATCGCGCCGGGCTACTACGCCGGCATGGGCTACGGCGTGCCCGCCGGCCTGGGCCTGCAGGCGGCCACCGGCCAACGTCCGCTGGTGCTGGTCGGGGACGGCGCCTTCCAGATGACCGGCTGGGAACTGGGCAATGCCGCGCGACTGGGGCTGGACCCGGTCGTGCTGGTGTTCAACAACGCGGGCTGGGAAATGCTGCGCACCTTCGAGCCGGGCATGCGCTTCAACGAACTCGACCGCTGGGACTTCGCCTCGATGGCCGCCGGCATGGGTGGTGATGGCCACGCGGTGCAGACGCGCGCGCAGTTGCGCGCCGCGCTGGCCAAGGCGCAGGCCACTCGTGGCCGCTTCCAGCTGATCGACATTCGGCTTGCACCGGGTGCGTTGTCAGGCACCTTGTCGCGATTCGTCGGCGCCGTGAAGCGCCTGTCGATGCCGGCCACCGGCCGCCAATGACGAACACCGTCACGCTCCGCACGGGGCTGCTGCGGGTCGGCGCGTTGCTGGCGCGGCCTTCGGCGTGCTGACGATCATCTCGGGTGCGCGCGTGCGGTTCGGTGACGCCGCCGCGCAGCGCGCGGC
Organism: Rubrivivax sp.; assembly: GCA_024641965.1. Taxonomy (GTDB): domain Bacteria; phylum Pseudomonadota; class Gammaproteobacteria; order Burkholderiales; family Burkholderiaceae_C; genus Rubrivivax. The sequence goes on along the minus strand of JAHECC010000018.1, from coordinate 35,361 downwards.
AGGCGACCATGTGTTCTTCGTGCTGTGGTTCAACTTCGTTGCCGGATTCGCCTACGCAATTGCCGCTGCCGGGCTGTGGATGCGGCGTCGCTGGGCCGTGTGGGCCGCGCTGTGCATTGCAGTGGCAACGATGGGGGTCTTCACTGCGTTCGGCGTGCATGTGCTGGACGGTGGCTCGTTCGAGTGGCGCACCGTCGGTGCGATGAGTTTGCGCAGTCTGTTCTGGGCCGCGCTGGCCTGGGTCGGCTATCGTTGCATCTGGCGTTGAGTCAGCGCATAAGCGTGCTTCAGGGCACCACCGCGGTCGCTTCCAGTTCGATCTTGCCCGGCTCGTCGAGCAACGCGCTGACGAAGATCATGCTCATCGCCGGGTAGTGCGTGCCCATCAGCTCGCGCCACACGCCGCCGAGCTGGCGCCGCGCCGCCAGGTACGCGGGCTTGTCGCTGCAATACGCGGTCATGCGGCAGATGTGCTCGGGCCGGCCACCGGCCACCGCCAGTACCGCGAGTACGTTCTTCAGCGCCTGCTCGAACTGCGGCTGCAGCGCTTCCGACTCGAACTGCTGCTGCGCATTCCAGCCCACCTGGCCGGCGATGAAGACGATGCGGCCGGGGTCGGCGGCGATGCCGTTGGCATAGCCGATCGGCGGCGCCCAGCCTTCTGGCAACAAAGCGGTGTGGCTCATCGGTGGCTCGGTCAGCTGTGGTGCCGTGGTGGGTCGGGGTCGTCGGCCCAGTCGGCCTCGGGCTTGGGAATCTTCTTCAGCCAGGCCTCGATCAGTTCGACGTGTTCCTGTTCTTCCTGCTGCAGATCCAGCGCCGCCTTGCGCACCGTGTCGTTGTCGGCAATCGACGCCAGGTGTGCGAAGAAGCGCTCGGCACGCTGCTCGGCACCCAGTGCCAGTTGCAGCGCGTGCCAGGGCTGCATCAGGTAGTGCAATTCGTCGATGGGCACCATCTCGGCGGATTCGAAGCCTTCGAAGGGCACGGCAGTCGTCGGTTTCGGCACCTCGGTCCAGCCCATCTCGGCCATGACCTGCGTCGCATGCTTGCCTTCGATGACGGCCATCTTGCGAAACAGCTCGGCCACCTCGCGGTTGTTGTGCACCTCCATCGCATCGGCCAGTTCGTTGTAGCGCTCGGCGGCCTCCAGCTCCATGGCCACAGCCTGCACCATGAAGTCCTCGATCGAAGCGGTCACGTTGCTTGCATCGGGTTTGCTCGCGTTCATAGGGCGAAGTCCTCCTCAAGTTGGGCCATCGTTGCGTGTGTCTCGCGCCGCGCCAGTGGGAAGGGCGCGCGGCTGCCGGCATAGAGCACACCGATATTCAAGCCGTCGTCGCGCATCACGCGCCGGGCGGCGCGCGCCGGGTCGTCGGTGGCCTCCACTGTCGACGGATGCACGTGCGTTTTCCACTCACGCTGTTCGGGCCTGAAGGTCACGCACGGGCTCATGACCTCGATGAACGAGAAGCCCGGATGCTGGATCGCCCGCGCGATCATTGCCGCGGTGCCGTTCGGGTCGCCGGCAAAGGCGCGGGCGACGAAATTGGCGCCCGCCGCCAGTGCGATCACCAACGGGTGGAAGGATCGTATGCCGGTGCCGCCGGGCGAAAGCTTGTTGTCCCAGTCCGGTTCGGTGGTCGGCGAGGCCTGGCCCTTGGTCATGCCGTAGACATGGTTGTCCATGACGATGTAGGTCATGTCGACATTGCGCCGGCAGGCGTGCATGAAGTGGTTGCCGCCGATCGAATAACCGTCGCCGTCACCGCCGGTGACCAGCACCGTCAGCTCTGGGCGCGCCACTTTCAGGCCGGTGGCGGCGGCGAGTGCGCGGCCGTGCACGCCGTGGAAACCGTAGCAGGTGGTGTAGGCCGGAATGCGCGACGAGCAGCCGATGCCCGACACCACCGCCACTTCGTGCGGCGGCAGCTGCAGCATGGCCAGGGCCTTGGTGATGGCGCTGAGCACGGTGAAATCACCGCAGCCCGGGCACCAGATCGGCTTGTAGCCCGACTTGTAGTCGGCCGCGGTCATGACCGCGACGGGAGTGGCGAGATCGTTCATGCGACGGCTCTTTGGGTTTGGTGTTGATCGAGCCATTCGACGATGGCACGCTGGAGCTCGGCCGGCCGCAGCGGCAGCGGCCCCGGGCGATGGAAGCTGCTGGTGCGCGGCAGCTCGTACATCGAACGCAGGTAGCGATACAGCTGCGCGCCATGGTTCTGCTCGACGACAAGAACCTGCGATACGCCTTGCAGCGCCTCGGCCAGTCGTGCGGGCTGGGCCGGTGCGAGCAGGCGCAGCACGATCAGCTTTAGCTGCTGGCCTTCGGCGGCCGCGCGCACCACCGACTCGCGCACCGCGCTGCTGACCGAGCCGAAGGTGATCACCGCCGCGTCGCCGTCGCCTTCGATGTCGGCCCAGCGCTCGCCGTAGTCGTGCAGCGCCAGCTTGCGCGCGCGCTTGTCGAGCTGCAGCTGGTGGTCGCGCGCCTGGCTGCTGGGAATGCCGGCCTCGCTGTGCTCCAGCCCGTCTGCGGTGTAGACGACGCCGGGGGTGCCCGGAATGGCCATCGGCGAGACGCCCGACGGCGTGTCGCGGTAGCGCCTGTATTCGGCGCCGTTCGCCGCAACGGTCAAACGCTTGGCGACGCCGCCGCCCTCGGCAGGGCGGTCGATGATCGCGCGCGACTGGCCCATGAACTGGTCGGACAGCACGATCGCCGGCGCCTGCAGCGCTTCGGCCAGCTGCACGGCCCACTGGGTGGTGGCCAGGCAGTCGGCGATCGAACTCGGCGCCAGAACCAGCCGCGGCGCGTCGCCGTGCAGCCCGCTGACGGCGAAGGACAGGTCGCTCTGCTCGCTCTTCGCCGGGATGCCGGTCGAAGGCCCGCCGCGCATCACGTCGACCACGACGATCGGCACTTCCGCACTGACCGCAAGCCCGATGGCTTCGGTCATCAGCGCGAGACCCGGGCCGGAGGTGGCCGTCAGCGAGGGCACGCCGCCATAGGACGCGCCGATGATCATGTTCACCGAGGCCAGTTCGTCCTCGGCCTGCAGCAGCGTGCCGCCAACCCGGCGCAGGGCCGGCGACATCCATTCGAGCAGCTCGGTGGCCGGGGTGATCGGGTAGGCGGCGACGAAGCGCACGCCGCCGCGGATGGCGCCGAAGCCGGCCGCTTCGTTGCCGCTGATCAGCCAGCGTGCCGCGCCGGGCGTGGTCGACGCCGCGGGTGCTGCCGTCAGGCGCGGCAGGTTGGCGATCGGACCGGCCGCGTCAATGCCCGCCTTCAATGCCGCCAGGTTCGGCTGCAAAGCGGCCTCGCTGCGCTTCCAGCTGGCGCGCAAGGCCGCTTCCAGCGCGTCGGCGCCGATGCCCGCGAGCGAGCCGGCCAGGCCGAGCGTGAGCATGTTGGCCCAGCTGCCGGGAATCGCCTTGGCCATCTTCTTCAACGGCAGTGCCAGGCAAGTCGCGCCGCTGGCGGTGAACACCGCCGGCACCTCGCCTTCGTCGGCGTCACCCAGCACCAGGCTGTGCGGTCCGAGCGGGATCTCGTCGGCAAATCGATTCACGTTATGCCAGTCCATGGCCAGCAGCAGGTCGAAGTGGTCGTCCAGCGCATTCGTCGGCACGCGCGCCAGTCGCAGCAGAGCGGCCGCCTCGCCGCCGCGGATCTGCGGCCCGCTGGTGCGCACCATCAGCCCGTAGAGGCCGGCACGGGCGGCAGCGTCGAGCAGCATCGTGCCCGCGGTCATGACGCCGTTGCCGCCACTGCCGGCGATGGCGATGGACAGGCTGCGCGCGGTGGCGCTGGTGTCCGAAGGGGGTGAAGGCTGCACGAGGTTCTCCAGCGGTGAATTGAGTGTGGGTGGCCGAGGGCTCAAGTGAAACGGTTGCCGGCCGCCGTGGACATGAGCCAGATCAAGGTCAGCTCGCTTTGTTTGCCAAACAATGTTTGAAACAGGTATTCAGGTACCAGAATACGATAATAGGGGCGGCAGCAACCACAATCAACGACGGCGCTGGACAGGTTCACCCGCCGAAGTTGGAAGGAACAGCAGCATGAGCGTGTCGAAGATAGAGGCTGAGCGCTGGTTGATGACCGGCGTGATGGCGCCGTTGCAGCGTGCCGCCTTTGACGCTGCACCGGGGCCCGGCGAGGTCACGGTGGCGGTGGCCGGCTGCGGCGTGTGCCATACCGATCTCGGCTACTACTACGACGGCGTGCGCACCAATCAGCCATTGCCGCTGGCGCTGGGGCACGAGGTCAGCGGCCGGGTGACGGCCTGCGGCGCGGGGGCGGACGCCTGGGCCGGCAAAGCGGTGATCGTGCCGGCCGTGCTGCCCTGCGGCGATTGCGATCTGTGCCGGCGCGGCCTGGGCACGATCTGCCGCGCGCAGAAAATGCCGGGCAACGACATCCAGGGCGGTTTCGCCAGCCACATCGTGGTGCCCGCGCGCGGGTTGTGCGAAGTCGACGAGAAGCGCCTCGTCGCCGCGGGGTTGACACTGGCCGAGGTGTCGATCGTCGCTGACGCGCTCACCACGCCGTACCAGGCCGTCAAGCGTGCCGGTGTCGTGCCGGGCAGCCTGGCGTTGGTGGTCGGTGCCGGCGGCGTCGGTGGCTATTGCGTTCAGGTCGCCGCGGCCTTCGGCGCAAAGGTGGTGGCCATCGACATCGACGACGCCAAGCTCGAAGCCATCGCCAGGCACGGCGCCGCACTGACGCTGAACAGCCGCAATCTCGACGCGAAGGCGCTGAAGAAGGCGGTGTCCGATTTCGCGAAGAGCAATGGGCTGCGGCCGACCGAGTGGTTCATCTTCGAATGCTCGGGCACCGCGCCGGGACAGCTGACGGCCTACGGCCTGCTGGTGCACGGCGCCACGCTGTCGGTGGTCGGTTTCACGATGGACAAGATCGAGATCCGGCTGTCCAACCTGATGGCCTTCGACGCGCGCGCCATCGGCAACTGGGGTTGCCCGCCCGAGGCCTACCCCGCGGCGCTCGACCTGGTGCTCGACGGCAAGGTGCAGATCAAGCCCTTCGTCGAGACCCATCCGCTCGACAAGATCAACGAGGTTTTCGCCGCGGTGCACTGCCGCGAGATCAAGAAACGCGCCGTGATGGTGCCCACGCCCTAGAAAGGACTGCCGCATGAACGCCCCCGAAACCCTGCCGAAACGCGATTTCAAGAACCACGACCTCGTCGATGACATCGCCAAACCCGGCGTGCGCTATGAACGACGCCCGGCAACGAAGCCCGGCGGCGAAGTCGTGCCGGGCCTGTTCAACGCCTGGATCACGTTGGACAACCCGAGCCAGTTCAACTCCTACACCACCGACATGGTCAAGGGCGTGATCCTGGCGATGCGCGCGGCAAGCAACGATCGCGCGGTCAACTGCGTGGTCTTCACCGGCGCGGGAGACAAGGCCTTCTGCACCGGCGGCAACACCAAGGAATACGCCGAGTACTACGCCGGCCACCCGCAGGAATACCGCCAGTACATGAGGCTGTTCAACGACATGGTCTCGGCGATCCTGGCCTGCGACAGGCCGGTGATCTGCCGCGTCAATGGCATGCGCATCGGCGGCGGGCAGGAGATCGGCATGGCCTGCGACTTCTCGGTCTCGTCCGACCTGGCGCGTTACGGCCAGGCCGGGCCGAAGCATGGCTCGGCGCCGATCGGTGGCGCCACCGACTTCCTGCCGGTGGCCGTCGGCGCCGAACGCGCGATGGCCGCCTGCGTGCTGTGCGAGCCCTTCTCGGCGCACAAGGCCTACCAGATGGGCATCCTCACCGATGTCGTGCCGGCGCTGAAGGTCGACGGCCAGTTCGTCGCCAACCCGCTGGTCGAGACGCAGAAGCAATTCGACGAATTCGGCCGCAACGCGTACGGCGAGCCGAAGACCGGCGCCGCGCTCGACGAAGGCAAGGCGCTGATGAAACGCGGCACGGTGGATCTGTCGATGCTCGACGCGCGTGTCGAGGAACTGTGCGCGAAGATCCTGCTGACCTTCCCCGACTGCACCACGAAGACGCTGGAAGAACTGCGCAAACCCAAGCTCGAAGCCTGGAACCGCAACAAGGAAGACTCGCGCGCCTGGCTGGCGCTGAACATGGTGACCGAAGCGCGCTCGGGTTTCACCGCCTTCAACGAAGGCAGCAAGGAAGACCGCGAGATCGACTTCGTGCTGCTGCGCCAGAAGCTGGCCGCCGGCGAAAGTTGGGTCGGGCCGCTGCACGATTCGGTGCAGCCGAAGGCCAAGCGCTAGGGGTCATGGGGTGAGCGCCGACACGCCGTTGAAAGCCTGGGTCGAGCACGACGGCGCGCTGTTGCGCGTGCGCCTTGCGCGGCCGAAGGCGAACATCGTCGATGCGCAGATGATCGGCGCGCTGCAGGTGGCCTTCGACCAGCACGCGACGACGCCAGGGCTGCGCGGTGTGCTGCTCGACGCCGAAGGCCCGCATTTCAGTTTCGGCGCCAGCGTCGAGGAACACCTGGCCGATCGCTGCGCGGCGATGCTCGCGTCGCTCCACGCGTTGGTCCTGACGATGATCGACTTCCCGGCGCCGATCCTCGTGGCGGTGCAGGGCCAATGCCTGGGCGGTGGCCTGGAACTGGCGCTGGCCGGCGGGACGATGTTCGCCACGGCGAACGCGCACTTCGGCCAGCCCGAGATCAAGCTCGGCGTGTTTGCGCCCGCCGCTTCGGTGCTGCTGCCGTACCGCATCAGCCAGGCGGCCGCCGAGGATCTGCTCTTTTCCGGCCGTTCGATCGGCGGCGAGGAAGCATTGGCGCTGGGCTTGGTGCATTCATTGAATGCCGATCCGCAGGCCGCGGCACTGGCCTACTTCGAACAGCACCTGGCTGACAAGAGCGCCGCCGCGCTGGCATGTGCTTTGGCGGCATCGCGCGGCGCAATGCGCGCCGACGTGCGCCGCCGCCTCGGCGAGGTCGAGCGTCTGTACCTCGACCGCCTGATGAAAACCCGCGACGCCAACGAGGGGCTGGCCGCCTTTCTCGCCAAGCGATCGCCGAACTGGGAGCACTGCTGATGAACTTGCCCGTCCCGATGTCGCCGGTGGCGGCGATCCTCGAGCGTTGCCAGGCACTGTTCGACGACCTGGATTTCACGGCCGTCCAGCAGTGGAAGGACGCCAAGCCCGGACGCAAGGCGATCGGCTACATGCCGGTGTACGTGCCGCGCGAGCTGATCCACGCCGCCGGCATGCTGCCAGTGGGCATCCTCGGTGGCGGCGACCAGCTGGAGGTGATCCAGGGCGATGCCTACTACCAGAGCTACATCTGCCGCATCCCACGCTCGACCCTCGAACTCGGATTGACGGGGCGGCTGAACGGACTGGACGGCATGTTGTTCCCGTCGATCTGTGATGTCATCCGCAACCTGTCGGGCATGTGGCAACTGTTGTTCAAGGACAAGCTGGTGCGCTACATCGACGTGCCGCAGAACTACGTCGATTCGATCGGCGGCAACTTCTACATCCAGGAGATGCAGGCATTGCGTGAGGATCTGGCCAAGCTGCGCGGTGCACCGATCACCGACGAAGAACTCAACGCCTCGATCGCCGTGTACAACGACAACCGCGACGCTGTGCGCGAGCTGTACGCCTACCGTGCCGCCAAGCCGTGGCAAGCCCCCACCTCTGAGGTCTACCTGCTGCTGCGCGCCGGCATGGTGCTGCCGCCCGAGGAGCACACGCCGCTGGTGCGCGACTACATCGCCGCCACCGACGCGGTGGAACGGCCCCGGCGCGACAACGCCCGCGTGGTGCTGAACGGCGCCTTCTGCGAACAACCCCCGCTGGGGCTGATCAAGTCGATCGAGATGTCGGGCTGCTACATCGTCGACGACGACTTCGTGCTCGTCACGCGCTGGCTGCTCGACGAAGTACCGGCCAACGCCAACCCACTGGAAGAACTGTCGAAGGCCTTCCTGCACCGCTCGGCGACGACCGCCGCGAAGTACGAAACCACGAAGGAAGAGAAGGGCGTGTTCCTGCTCAAGCAGATCAAGACGGGCGCGGCCGAAGGTGTGATCTTTGCCGCGCCGTCGTTCTGCGACCCGGCGCTGCTCGAGCGGCCGATGCTGCAGGACGTGCTGAAGAAGCATGGCGTGCCCTACACCGCCTTCAAGTACGCGGAAAACACGGGACAGATGGCGCCGATCCGCGAACAGTCCGGCACCTTTGCCGATTCGATCAAGCTTTGGAGCGCTGCGTGAGCCGCGCACGGCCGCCCGAAGGGGCGAATTCCCTCTCGGAGGGACGGCGCGCTGCGCCTAGGGAGCACACATGAACACAGCCACCATCGCCATGCCGCAGACCACCAAGAAGCCCGTCGTTCAGAAAGAGGACGCGATGTGGCTGCAGAAGGAACTGCTGGCCAAGAACTACATGGAGCTGGCGACAGCCCGCGCCAACAACCGCAAGGTGTCGGCCACTTTCGTGCCCGGCAATCTGAACGAGTTGCTGATGTGCTTCGACTTCGCGCGCAGCCTGCCCGAGACGAATGCGCTGCAAAACGGCATGCGCAAGAAGAGCGGCAAGATGATCATGGACGCCGAGCGCGACGGCCACAGCGAGGACGTGTGCACCTACGTCAAGGCCGACCTGGGCATGATGATGGGCGGCGAGATCGGGCCCACCGGCGACCCGTTGCCCACGCCCGACATCCTGCTGCTGTCCTACACCGGCTGCTTCACCTTCATGAAGTGGTTCGAACTGATCCGCCACAAGTACGGCTGCGAAACGGTAATGCTGCACGTGCCCTACCAGGCCGAAGGGCGCATCCAGCCGAACATGCGCGAGTACGTCGTCAAGCAGCTGAAGGAAACGGTGATCCCGACGCTGGAGCGCATCTCGGGCGTGAAGTTCGACATCGACCGGCTGCGCCAGTACATGCGCGAATCGGCCAAGGCCGAAGAGGACCTGGTGGCGGTGCTGCAGTCGGCGAAGAACCGCCCCTCGCCGATCGACGGCTACTTCGGCGCGGTGTACTACATCGGCCCGATCTTCACCGCCTTCCGCGGCACGCCCGAGGCGACGCAGTACTACAACGTGCTGCGCGGCGAGATCGAGCAGCGCGTGCGCGAAGGCAAGGGTCCGGTCACGCCCGACGGCGAGATGGGCGAAGAGAAGTACCGGCTGATCGTCGAAGGCCCGCCGAACTGGACGAGCTTTCGCGAATTCTGGAAGATGTTCTACGACGAAGGCGCGGTGGTGGTGTCGTCGACTTACGCCAAGGTTGGCGGCCTGTACGACTTTGGCTTCCGCCACGACCCGGAGAACCCGCTCGAATCGCTGGCCGACTACTGCCTGGGCTGCTACACCAACCTGAACCTGCCCTCGCGCGTCGACATGATCTGCAAGTACATCGACGAGTACCAGGCCGACGGACTGTTGATCAACTCGATCAAGAGCTGCAACAGCTTCTCCGCCGGGCAGTTGCTGATCCTGCGTGAAGTGGAAAGGCGCACCGGTAAGCCGGCGGCCTTCATCGAGACCGACCTGGTCGATCCGCGCTACTTCTCGGCGGCGAACGTGAAGAACCGGCTGGAGAGCTACTTCCAGATGGTCAAGCAAAAGCGCGGCGCGGCACCGTCGGCCACGAAGCCACCGGGCGTGTTCAACATTTCGCCGGCGAACTGAACGAGAGGTCCACCATGCGTTGTTTCATCGGCATCGACCTGGGCTCGACGACCACCAAGGCGGTAGTCATCGACGAGAACCAGAACATCCTCGGCCGCGGCATCACCAACTCGCGCTCGAACTACGACACCGCGGCGGCCATCGCCAAGCAGGAGGCGATGGTCAACGGCCGCTTCCACTTGTTCCGCCAGGCGCTGGCCGAAACCAAGGCACTGAACGGCTCGCTCGACACCTTCATCAACCAGCTCGAGCGCGACTTCCGCGCCGAGCAGTACCTGGAGCAGCTGGCCGACCTGGAGCAGACCTGCCAGCGCAGCCTGGCCAGCGCCAACTTCGGCGATGCCGGTGCCGGCGTGGCCGACACGCTGACGGAGGTATTCAAGCGCCTGACCGCTGAAGCGTCGGCACTGTTCGCGCCCGGTGCGAAGCGCAAGTCGGACTTCTTCCGAGACATCGCCGGCAGTCAGTACCTGGCCACCGGTGAAGTCGTCGCCAAGGAAGCCGGCACACGCTACGACCATCTTCTGAACGTCTTCGACCGCTCGATCATCGAGGTCGAGAACCGCGTCTATGGCGATTCGATCCGTCGCCACCTGCTGGCCGCGCTGGAGCGCAGCTTCGTCGTGCTGCCCGAGACGGCCTCGCGTCGCACTCAGGTGGAAGCGCCGATCAAGGGCATCCTCGATACCGAGATGGAGGAGAGCTACGTTGTCGGCACCGGTTACGGCCGGGCCCGTCTGCCGTTCTCGAAGGAGCACGTGCGCTCCGAGATCCTGTGCCATGGCTTGGGCGCGCACGTGATGTACCCGAAGACCGCGACCGTGCTCGACATCGGTGGGCAGGACACCAAGGCGATCCAGGTCGACCCGCAGGGCATCGTCGAAAGCTTCCAGATGAACGACCGCTGCGCCGCCGGCTGCGGGCGCTATCTCGGCTACATCGCCGACGAGATGAACATGGGCCTGCACGAACTGGGGCCGATGGCGATGCAATCGACCAAGGCGGTGCGCATCAATTCCACCTGCACCGTGTTCGCCGGCGCCGAGCTGCGCGACCGGCTCGCCCTGGGCGACAAACGCGAGGACATCATGGCCGGACTGCACCGCGCCATCATCCTGCGCGCGATGTCGATCCTGGCGCGCTCCGGCGGCATTCGCGACCAGTTCACCTTCACCGGCGGCGTGGCCAAGAACGAAGCCGCGGTGAAGGCGCTGAAGGAGCTGGTGCACGAGAACTACGGCGAACTGCAGTTGAACATCGACCCCGATTCGATCTACACCGGCGCGCTCGGCGGTGCCACGTTCGCCTGGCGCGCGGTGGTCGAAGAAGGCAAGAGCATCGAAGCGAGGGCATGACATGAGCGACACCCACACCATCGGCATCGACATCGGCTCCGGCGCGGTGAAGAGCGTGCTCTTTCGCGTGCACGAGGACGGCACGCCCGAGTGGCTGTCCAAGCGCTGCGAGCGCATCCGCCGGCGCGACCCGATGACGCTGGCCGAAGAAGGGCGCGACGGCGTGCTCGACGACGCCGGCATGGGCATCGACGACGTCGACTACCTGGCGACGACAGGCGAGGGCGAGAACGTTGCTTTCGCCACCGGCCACTTCTATTCGATGACCACGCACGCACGCGGCGGCGTGTTCCTGCACCCCGGCGCGAATGCGGTGGTGGATATCGGCGCGCTCAACGGCCGCGCCATCTATGTCGACGAGCGCGGCAAGGTGCTGTCGTACAAGATGACCAGCCAGTGCGCGTCGGGTTCGGGACAGTTCCTGGAGAACATCGCGCGCTACCTGGGCGTGGCCGTCGAGGAAATCGGCCCGCTGTCGCAAGGCGCGAAGAACCCCGAGAAATGCAGCTCGATCTGCGCCGTACTGGCCGAGACCGACGTCATCAACATGGTCTCGCGCGGCATCGCCACGCCCGATGTGCTGAAGGGCATCCACCTGTCGATGGCCTCGCGCATCGTCAAACTGCTCAAGGTGACAGGCATTCGCCAGGGTACCGCGCTGATCACCGGCGGGCTGGCGCTCGACAGCGGCCTGGTGGCGGCGATCCAGGAAGAGATGGTCAACGAGAAGGTCGCGGTCACGGCCGTCAGCCACCCGGATTCGATTTTTGCTGGCGCCATCGGCGCGGCGCTGTGGGGCGCGTTCCGCCATGCCAAGCTGAAAGCGATGGATGAGGCCGTGGCGGCCTGAGCGCACGGCAGATCACGGACATATCCAAGCCGCTGCACTGCCTTGACGCCATTCGTTGAACCGCGTCAAGGCGGTGCAACGGCGCTCGCAGGCAAGATCGCTGAATGACACACGACGCCGAAGTTCTGATCGTCGGCGCCGGGCCTGCGGGCTTGGCGCTGGCTTGTGCGCTGGCCGACGCCGGGATCGGCACCCTGGTGCTCGAGCAGGCGCCACGCGCCGCGGTCGAGCAGCCGGCAGAGGATGGCCGCGACATCGCGCTGACGCATCGCGCGCGTGGCGTGCTGCAGACGCTGGGCCTATGGGACCGCCTGCCTGCCGAGGTGCCGGCGCTATTGCGTGAGGCAAGGGTGGTGGATGGCGATGCGCGCACCGCGGCGCTGCATTTCAGCACCGCCGGAACCGGGCTGCAGACGCTGGGCTGGTTGGTGCCAAATCATTTGATCCGCCAAGCCGCCTGGCAAGGCGCGGCCGGCCGGGCAGCGCTGCGCGTGGTGTTCGACGCGCGTGTCACCGCGCTCGTGCTTGAGTCCGATGCGGCCCGCGTCACGCTGGACGGCGGGCGCAGCTTCACGGCACCGCTGGTCGTCGCCGCCGACAGCCGCTTCTCGAACACACGCCGGCTGGCCGGCATCGGCGCGTCGCAGCATGACTTCGCGCGCAGCGTGGTCGTCGGCCGCGTGGCGCATGAGCACGATTCACAGGGCATCGCCTGGGAATGCTTCCGCTACGGCAACACGCTGGCGCTGCTGCCGATGAACGATCGCCAATGTTCGGCCGTGGTGACGGTGGCTTCGAGCCGGGCGCCGCACTGGCTGGCAGCCGGCGACGGCGAATTCGCGACACGCGTGCAGGCGCAGTCGCCGGCGTTGCTCGGCGCCATGAGCGCCGCCGGGCCACGCCACCACTACCCGCTGGTGGGGGTGTACGCGCACCGCTTCTCCGGCCCTCGATTTGCGCTGGTCGGCGACGCCGCGGTGGGCATGCATCCGGTGACGGCGCATGGCTACAACTTCGGCCTCTATGGCGTGGAGGTGCTGGCGCGCGAACTGAAGGCGGCACACGCCGCCGGCAAGGACCTGGGCGATGCTGCCACGCTGGCGCGTTATGCCGAGACCCACCGCCGCGCGACGCTGCCCACCTACCTGGGCACGAACATGCTGGTCAAGCTGTTCACCGACGAGCATGCGCCGGCGAAGCTGGCGCGGCGCACGGTGCTCGCGGCTTCGGAAAAGCTGCCCGGCATCAGCCGCATCGTCAAGGCGGCGATCACGCGGCAACTCACCGGGCAGTCCGGGCTGCGCGCTGGCACGCTTTGATGCCGAGCCGCGGGCAAGCTGGCTCACGGTTTGCTGCCACCCGAAATCAGACCCCCAGGAATCCCGACAGCGCAGCGTCGCCCGCCACCTGCGCGGATGCGCCTTCGAGCACCACGCGGCCCTTCTGCAGCACCAGTGCGCGGTCGGTGCGCGCGAGCACCTTGCGGTAGTCGCGGTCGACGACCAGGGTGGCAATGCCGCTGGCGCGAATTTGCCCGAGAACGCGCCAGATCTCGGCCACGATCTGCGGCGCCAGACCTTCGGTGGCTTCGTCCAGGATCAGCAACTCGGGCTGCGTCATCAGCGCGCGGCCGATCGACAACATCTGCTGCTCACCGCCCGACAGCTGTGCGCCCAGGTGCGTCAGACGTTCCTGCAGCCGGGCAAACGTCTGCAGCACACGCTCGAGCGACCAGTCGTCGGTGCCCCCGCCACCGCGCCGCGCGGCCATCACCAGGTTCTCGCGCACGCTCAGATTGGGGAAGATGCCGCGGCCCTCGGGCACATAGGCCACGCCCAGCCGCGCCACCTGGTGCGGACGGTAGCGCGACGCGTCGCGGCCGAACATGCCGATGTGCCCGTCGCGCTGCGTCACATGGCCGAGCAGCGTGCGGATCAGCGTGCTCTTGCCCATGCCGTTGCGTCCCAGCAGGCCGACGCTTTCACCGCGATGAATGCGCAGGTCCACGCCATGCAGCACGTGGCTCGAGCCATACCAGGCGTGAATGCCCTGCGCCTCGACGATCATGCTTGGCTCCGCGGCAATCATCAGACGTCGGCACCCAGATAGGCGGCCTGCACCTCGGCACTGGCGCGCACCGCCTCGGGTATGTCGCAGGCGATGACGGCGCCGTTGACCATCACGGTGATGCGGTCGGCGACACGAAACACCGCGTCCATGTCGTGTTCGACCAGCAAGATGGCGTGGCCGTCCTTCAGCTCGCCCAGCAGCGCCAGCATGCGTTCACTTTCGTCCGCGCCCATCCCGGCCAGCGGTTCGTCGAACAGCAGCACCTGCGGGTTCGTCGCCAGGCACAGTGCGATCTCGAGCTGGCGCTTCTGCCCATGCGATAGCAGCCCCGCGCTGAGCTCCATTTGGGCCTCCAGCCCGCAGCGCCGCGCTGCATTCAGCGCAGCCTCACGGCAGCTCTCGCAGCCGGCAGCGGTGCGCCACAACGATGCGGGCCGCTGCCACATCGCCTGTGCCGCCAGACGGCAGTTCTCGTAGACGCTGAAGCTGGGATAGATGGTGTTGCGCTGGTAGCTGCGCCCCAGCCCGGCGCGTGCGCGCCGGGGCTGCGACCAGGCCGTCACGTCGGCACCGAGCATTTCCACGCGGCCCGCCGACGCCGGCAACTCGCCCGAAAGGATGTTCACCAACGTCGACTTGCCGGCGCCGTTGGTGCCGATCAGTGCGTGCAGCACGCCGCGCTGCAGTTCGATCGACACGGAGTCCACCGCGACCAGGCCGCCCCAGCGGCGGCTGATGCCGGTGGCGCGCAACAGGGTCTCAGCTTGGCTCATCGTCCACCTGCGGTGGCGGCGCGGCACGGCGGCCCCGGCTCGGACCCTGGAGCCGTTCACGCCACATGCCGGGCAAGCCGATCAGGCCGCGCGGCAGCAGCGCGACGCTGGCGATGATGGCCAGTCCCAGACCCAGTTGCCAATGCCGCGCGAAGCTGCCGAAGACGGCGTCGGACTTGAAGAACTCCTGCAGCAGCGCGAAGGCGAAGGCACCGATCAGCGCGCCGCGCAGGTGCCCCAGTCCGCCGAGGATGATCATGATCAGCACCGCGCCAGACAGGTGCCAGCTGAGCATTTCGGGGTTGACGTAACCGTCCTTCACGGCGAACAAAAAGCCCGCCAGCCCGGCGATGGCACCGGAGATGACGAAGGCGGCCAGTTTGTACGGGTAGGTGGAAAAGCCGGTGGCGCGCATGCGTTGCTCGTTGACGCGGATGCCGGCCAATGCGTGGCCGAACTGCGAACGCAGCAGCTGCGCCAGCAGCAGGTACACCGCCACCAGGCAGGCCAGGATCAGGGCATACAGCGTGTGCGCTTCGTCCAGGTCGATGCCCGGGCCGACGGCGGGTTTGAAGTACAGGTAGATGCCGTCGGTGCCGCCGCCCAGCGGCGTGTCGTGGATGACGAAGTAGGCCATCTGCGCGAAGGCCAGCGTGACCATGATGAAGTAAACACCCTTGGTGCGCAGCGACAGCGCACCGACGAACAGCGCATACACCGCGGCCAGCCCCATGCTGGCCGGCAGCAGCCACCACAGCGAGGCTGCATCGCTCTGTGGCGACAGCAGCACCGCCGCATAGGCGCCGATGCCGAAGAACGCCGCCTGGCCGAAGCACACCAGCCCGGTGCTGCCGACCAGCAGTTCCAGGCTCAATGCCAGGATGGCGTAGATCATGATCTTGGCCACCAGGTCCAGCCCGTAGTCGCCGGCCACGAAAGGGTACAGCGCTAACAGCACGAAGGCCGCGGTGACGAAGGCGATGGTCGAACGCATGGCTCAGCGCGCCGACAACTGCCCATCGAGCGGCTGACGCGGAACCGGCTTTGCCGGGCCGCTGTCAGCGCCCCCTTGAGGGGGAGCGCCGAAGGCGCTTCGGGGGTGGGTCATTTCACCCCGCCTTGAAGAGACCATCGGGTTTCCACAGCAGGATCAGCGCCATCAGCACATACACCAGCACTCCCGCGGCCTGTGGCAGCAGCACCTTGCCGAAGGTATCGACCGCGCCGATCAGCAGCGCCGCGAGCAGCGCGCCGCGGATCGAACCGATGCCGCCGATGACGACGACGACGAAGCAGATGATCAGCACCGAGTTGCCCATGCCGGGGTAGACCGAGGACACCGGCGCGGCCACCATGCCGGCGAGCACGGCGATGGCCACGCCGCCGGCGAAGACCACGCGGTACAGGAACTTGATGTCGATGCCCAGCGACTGCACCATCTCGCGGTTCGTGCTGCCGGCGCGGATCATCATGCCCAGCCGCGTGCGCTTGAGCACGAGGAACATGCCCAGCGCCAGCAGCAGGCACACGCCGGAGATGAACAGGCGATAGACCGGGTAGGTCATGACGTCGCCCAAGGGCAGCGTGCCGGCCAGCATCTCCGGGGCCTGCACGCCGTGCACGTCGTCGCCGACGAGAATGCTGCGCAACTCCTCGAACACCAGGATCAGGCCGTAGGTCATCAGCACCTGTTGCAGGTGCTCGCGTTCGTAGAGGAAGCTGAAGAAGGCCCACTCCAGCACGTAGCCGAGCAGCACCGCCAGTACCAGGCCGGCCGCCAGGGTGGCAAAGAAGCCGCCGCCGAAAGTGGCCGCGACGACCGGCGCCAACGCGTAGGCCATGTACGCACCGATCATGTAGAAGCTGCCGTGCGCCAGGTTGATGACGCCCATGATGCCGAAGATCAGCGTCAGCCCCGACGCCACCAGGAACAGCAGCAGCCCGTACTGCAGCGAGTTCAGGCACTGGATCAGGAAAGTGGCGAAGTCCATCGAGACCGCACTTTAGGGCAAACGCATCCAGCGACTGCCGTGGATCCGGCTTCGCCGGTCCACTGGCAGTGCCCCTCGAGGGGGCGGCCGAAGGCCGTTGGGGGTGGGGCCTAGCTCACATCTTGCAGCCGCGCGCCGGGTCGGAGAGGGACTTCGCGGCGATGCCCACGATCTTGTTCTCCTTGTCCTTCACCTCGCGCAGGTACATGTCCTGAATCGGGTTGTGCGCCTTGGACAGCATGAAGGCACCGCGCGGGCTGTCTATCTTGCTCTTGCCCACGGCGGCGGCGAACTCCTTCTGTTTGCTCACGTCACCCTTGGTCGCCGCCAGGCCGATGCCCAGGATCTGCGCCGCGTCATAGCCCTGCACCGCGTACACGTCGGGTTGCAGCTTGTAGGCCTTCGCGTAGGCCAGCCGGAAGGCATTGTCGCGCGGCGTGTTCAGCCCGTCGCCATAGTGCAGCGCGGTCTGCAGGCCATCGGCCGTGGCACCTTGCGCCTCGAGCGTGCCGTCGGTGAGGAAACCGGCGCCATACAGCGGGATGTTGCCCTTCAAGCCCGCGGCGGCATAGTCCTTGACGAACTTGACCGCACCGCCGCCGGCGAAGAAGGTGTACACCGCATCGGGCTTGGCCGCGGCGATCTCGGTCAGCAGCGCCTGGAACTCGACGCTAGGGAAGGGCACGGTCAGGTCCTTCAGCACCGTGCCGCCGCCCTTCTTGAAGGCCTCCGTGAAGCCGTTCACCGATTCGGCACCGGCGGCGTATTTCCAGGTGATGGTGATGACTTTCTTGTGCCCCTTCTTGGCCATCACCTCGCCCATGGCGTAGCCGGGCTGCCAGTTGGAGAACGAGCTGCGGAAGATGTTCACCGCGCACATCGGGCCGGTGATGGCATCGGCGCCGGCGTTCGGGTCGATCATCAGCGTGCCGGTGTCCTTTGCGACCTTGGCCATGGCCATGGCCACGCCCGAATGCACCGTGCCCACCACCACGTCGACGTTGTCGCGCTTGATCAGCTTGTTGATGTTGTCGGTGGCCTTGGACGGGTCGGACTCGTCGTCCACCTTGACGTATTCGATGCTGCGCCCGCCGAGCTTGCCGCCTTGTTGATCGACATACAGCTTGAAGCCGTTTTCGATGGCCGTGCCCAGCGCGGCGAAGGTGCCGGTGGCCGGCAACATCAGCCCGACCTTCAGTGGCGGCTGGCCCTGCGCCAGGCTCCACGGGCTGGCCAGCGTGGCGGCGGCAGCGATGACGGTGATTTGGAACAGTTTCATGCTTTGTCTCCTTCAGGTTGGCGTTTGATCACGGTCGGTGATGGGCGAGGCGGCCGCGCAACACTGTGCCGAGCATACAGGCGATGAAGGCCAGCAGCGCGACGGCGTTGAGCGTGCCGCCGACGGCCAGCCATTGCGCCTGGCCGGTCGCGTCGCCGGCCAGGCGCAACGTCACCGAGCCATGCAGCAGCAGCAGCGGCAGATAGAACACGGGGTGATAGGGCACGGCCACGCGCAGCACCGCGGGAAAGATGATCGCGGCATGGCCGAAGACCATAGAGAAGACGAAACCCAGGCCGATCGCGTGCACCATCGCGTCGTAGGCGGCGCTGCCAGGCGCAAGCGTGCCGGCACCGAGCATGATGGTGCTGCCCACCGCGAGCCAGGCGTAGCCGCTGAGCAGGCACAGTGCAATGAAGCGTGTCAGGCCCTGCAAGCGCACTGTGCGGCGCGCGATGTCCTGCTTCAGCAACCACAGCGCCAGCGCCAACAGCGCGGCGGCGAACAGCGACGCGCCCCAGGCCATGCTGGCGCCGAGCAGTCCGGCGATGATCAGTACCAGCAACAGTGCGAACACGTGCGTGGCGGTGGTCGAGGGGGGCAGGAAGCGCGACAGCTCGAGCCGTTCGCCGGCGATGGTCAGGATCAGGAAGCTCAGCCACCAGGGCACCACTTCGTAGACCCCCCAGCCGGCCAGCCACAGGGCATTGCCCACGCTCCAGCAGGCGGCGCCGACGCACATCGTGAAGTTGAACAGCGCTCGCTGGCGACGCCAGATGTCGAACGAGGCGGCCAGCAGCATCAGGCTGGCGACCAAGAACATCGCCGCGGCCGTCACCGCTTCGCCGTTCAACGCCGTCACACCGCCAGCGCCGGCAAGCAGCGGTGCTGTATAGGCCCAGCCGCGGCCGATGGCGACCGCACGCTCCAGGCTGATGACGACACCGAAGAAACCACAGATCATCAATGGCCCGTGCAGGCCGGCTGCAGCCACCGACAGCGCCGGCATGGCCCAGCCCAGGCGCGCCAGCCCGGCGGTGGTGCCGACGGCCAGGCTGGCGAAGCCGAGCATCAGCAACGGCACGCGCCATGCCGGGCTCGGGCCGCCGCCGCTCGGACGCTGCGCCGGCGCTTTTGCCGACACCGTTGCGGTGTTCGGGCTGATGGGGGGTGCGGGCGTGGCCATGCGGTATTCCCTGCGCGCGCTGTTCAGCAGCTCCAGCCGAAATGCTCGCGCGCGATGCCGGTCATCTTGTCCGGCGTCCACGGCGGGTCCCACACCAGCTGCACATCCACCGACATGCCCTCGGGCAGGATGCGTGTGACGGCATCGCGCGCCTGGTCGAGGATCATGTCGGCCATCGGGCAGGCGGCGGTGGTCATCGTCAGCTCCACGTGGACCGCGTCGACCGCCACCTCGATGCCGTACACCAGCCCCAGATCGACGATGTTCATGCCGGCCTCGGGGTCGTCGACCGCACGCAAGGCCTCGCGCACGGTCTCGTCGTCGGGCACGGGGGTCGTGCTCATTGCAGGCGATACATGAAGGGCAGGCGCTGCGCCGGCGCGAAACCCGCTGCGAACAGGAAGCCGAGCAGTTGCAGGTCGCCCATCGGCACGATCGTCTCGACACGTTCGACGTGCAGCGCACCCAGGTTGGCGTACAGCTGCGACAGCAGCGCGCGCCCGACCCCGTGGCGCGCATAGGCCGGGTCGACGCCGAGCGTGTCGATCACGGCCACCGGTTCGGTGCGGCCGAAATCGCCGCGGTCCACATTTGCCATCAGGTAGCCTACATTGACGCCGTCGCGCCGCGCCACCAGGGAAACGCGCAGCCCGCCGTCATCCAGCGCCTCGCCCAGCTTGGCCTGCATGTAGGCGCCGCGGTCGCGGCCGGTGATGCCGCGGTCGATGCGCACGATGTCGGCCAGATCGGCCGCGCGCATGCTGCACACATCGGCACGGTCGCGCTCAACGCGCTCGTAGTCGTTCTCGGGTGCGGCGCTGAAATCGATCTCGCGTCCGCTGTCGCCACCGGGACTGTCGTCGATCGCGTCGTCGCGTTGCGCCAGAATGCTCGCGCCGTCGACGCTGCAGTCGACGATCGCC
Organism: Rubrivivax sp.; assembly: GCA_024641965.1. Classification (GTDB taxonomy): domain Bacteria; phylum Pseudomonadota; class Gammaproteobacteria; order Burkholderiales; family Burkholderiaceae_C; genus Rubrivivax. The sequence continues at coordinate 15,257 of JAHECC010000018.1, read as the reverse complement.
GCCGTGGCCAGTTCGAACCCCATGCCATCCAGCCAGTGCAGCATCGTGGCGTCGCGCCACGAGGCCGCCGTACGCAGTTCGCGCACATCGTGGCGCCGCGCCCAACTGGTCAACGCATCGAACAGGGCCTTGCCGACACCGTGCCCGCGCGCATCGTGGCGCACACCCACCATTTCGAGCCGCAGGCTGCGCAGGTCGCGGCCGAACTCGCCCTCGAGTACGCGGGCCAGGATGTAGCCGGCCAGCCCCTTGTCGTCGCCGACGGCGAACTGCGCATGCTGCTTCGGGTCGCGCAACGCGGCCGCCAGGCGCCGTTCGACATACTGGCGGCGTGGACGACCTTCGCTGTACGCGTCGATGGCCACGACTTCGGCCAGGTCGGCGGGTGTCAAAGCGCGCGCGCTGAGTTGTTGGGTGGCCATGGCAGGCATTTGGGTCTCCAGCGGTGGTTGTTCTTCAGGTGCTGGCGTAGGCGAAGGCCAGTTCGCGGTCCTGCGCCTCGTCGAGCAGATCGTCGAGCAGCGGCAGCAGCGCCATCGTTTCCTTCTGGATATGCGCCACCTGCCGCTCGACCATTTCCAGCGCGCCGCGCTTCAGTGCCTCGAAGCCGCTCGCGTCCAGCGAACCCGACTCGGCGGCGCGTACCAGCGGCAGGATCTCGGTGGCAACCTCGCGGATAGCGTCGTGTTCCTCGCGCAGCAATTCGGCGATGTCGCCCTCGCCGGCCTCGGTCATGCGCGTGAACAGCTCACGCTCCTCGAAATCGAAGTGGCGCGCGATGTCCTGCTCGATCTGGCGCGCGAAGGCCCCCGCCAGCTTGTCGAAATCATTGCCGCTGCTGCGCGGCGAGCGTGCCAGAGCATGCTCGACACGCCCCAGCAACTCGAGGTTGGCTCGGTGCTCGGCGTCCAGCGCCTGGCTGACTTGGGATGCGGTATTCATCGGCGACCCGATTATGGTATGCGAATACCATAATAGGGGATCGACGGGCGATGGCCTTGATGTACTTCAAGTCCGGACCCGGGCCCCCTGTGGCGCGCCGTCTCGCATGCGCACGCACAGCGTGTGGAAGAACAGGCCGAAGGCGGCCGCACCGAGCACGCCGAGCAGCGCGCCGAGCCGGGCCAGCGCCGGGCTGTCGGCCAGCACCGACAGCACCAGCGTCGCCTGCGCCGCGAGGTGGCAGACAAAGTGAATCTTCAGCGGCCCCTGTGCGGTCAGCGACGATGGCGTGTGCCCACGCCTGCCGGCGCCGGTGGTGTGCATCGACGCCAGGAAGGGCAGGATGCGCTGCAGCATGCCGAACAGGAAGCTGAGCAACCAGCCGCCGACGAGCAGCAGTATGAACAGCGCCGGCGCACCTGCATAGGCGGGTTGCAGCGCGAGGATGGCGGTGCCGACCAACCCAGCCAGCAGCAGCAGCCAGCCGATGTGTATCAGCCGGAACGACAGTCCGAGCTCGCGGCGCATGCCGGCGCGCAGCGCCACCCGCATCAGCCGCAGGTGCAGCAGTACCGCCGCCAGGCCCAGGCCCGCGGCGGCCAATCGCAGCGTCACCGGCGCCAAGCCAGCCGCGGCGGCCGCGGCCAGCACCAATGCCGCCACGGCCAGCACCAGCGAGACCAGCGCCTGCTTCGGGTCCGGCGCCGGCGACAGCGCGAACATCGGCACCAGGATGTATGAAAGCCCGAGCGACAGCAGACCCATGAAGCCGTAGATCGTGAAGGGCAGGTGCAGTGCCACTGCTTGGGTACGGTCGAGCAGCGGTATGCCGACGTAGCTTCCCGCCAGGGCTGCGGCGCTGGCCAGCACCACCAGCAGCGAAACCAGTGCGGCCCAGCCGTGCGCCACGACCACCGGCATGCCGCGCGCGCCACGCAGGTTGGCGCCAAGCAAGCCGGCATAGAGCAGCAGCGCCGCCACCACGACGCTGGCGCCGACTGCCAGCAGATGCACCAGGCCGAGCCCCATGCCCAGCGCCACCGCGGCAACGCCGGGAGCGTACAGCCACCACAGCGCGGCGACCCATTGCGGTGCGCGCAGCGGCTGGCGTGTGGCCACCGGCAGCAGTTGCAGGCTCGCGCCGATGGCCGTCATCACCAGCACACCCAGAGTCAGCAGGTGCAGCGCGGCCAGAGGCCAGCCCAGGCCGCCGGCGAAACGGGGAAACTCAACTGCTCCAGCCAGCAGGGCCAGCCAGGCGAGCACGTGAAAGACCACCGCCGCGCCAAAGAAGCGGAACGGAATCTGCACCGGCAGCAGGCGGCTGCGCACGCCGCCGAGGAAGTTGGTGGCCAGGGCCATGGTTCAATGTTGCACCCTGGAGGACGGGCCACGCAGGCGGCCCCGTTGGGCCCAAAGCCGCCCGGCGTGTCTCATGCGTCTCGGCTCAGGCGCAGTCGCACTTCGCCCGGCGCGCCGGCAATGTGCTCGGCCGACCAGCCACGCTCAGCGAGTTCGGGATACAGCATCTTCGGATCGCGGTCGTGGTGCACGATCACCGGCATCCCGGCCTCGACCGTGTCGAGCAGATGCAGGATGGCCACCAACGGCTCGGGCGGCACCATGCCGCGCACATCGATGTGCCAGGCCTCGCCTTCGCGCCAGCGCTGGCCCGGCGCGTCCGCGATGTTCATCGTCAATTGCCCTCGAAGACTGGTTTTTGCTTGGCCGCGAAGGCGTGGTAGGCGCGCTCGAAGTCCTTGGTCTGCATGCAGATGGCCTGGGCCTGCGCTTCGGCCTCGATGCATTCACCCAGGCCTGCATTCCATTCCTGCCAGAGCATGGTCTTGGTCATTGCATGGCCGAAGTTCGGACCCTCGGCCAGGCTCGTTGCCAGCGCGCCGGCTTCGTCGAGCAGCTGGTCCGGTTCGACCAACCGGTTGTGGAAGCCGACGCGCTCGGCCTCGTCGCCGGAAACCACGCGTCCGGTGTATAGCCAATCGGCGGCGCGCGACAGGCCGATCAGCCGCGGCAACAGCGTGCACGCGCCCATGTCGGCGCCGGCCAGGCCGACGCGCACGAACAGGAAGGCCAGCTTGCTGCGTGCTGTGGCGACGCGCATATCCGACGCGCAGGCGATCATCGCGCCGGCGCCGGTGCACACACCGTCGATGGCGGCGACGATCGGCTGCGGGCAGCCGCGCATCGCCTTGACCAGATCGCCGGTCATGCGCGTGAACTCGAGCAGTTCGGGCATGTCCATCTTTACCAGCGGGCCGATGATTTCGTGCACGTCGCCGCCCGAACAGAAGTTGCCGCCCTCGCCGGTGAAGACAATCGCCTTGATGTCGGTGGCGTAGACCATGTCGCGAAACAGGTCGCGAAGTTCGCCGTAGGAGTCGAAGGTCAGCGGGTTCTTGCGATCGGGCCGGTTCAGCCGGATCGTCGCCACCTTGCCCTCGGCGCTGTAGCCGAAATGCCGGGCCTGGTAGCCGGCGAGTTGCAGTCGTTTCATGTTGTGCCTTCCTGTACTGAAGTTGAGGTGGGTCAGCCGGCCATCGTCAGACCGCCGCTGACGCTGAGCACCTGGCCGGTGATGTAGCTGGAGCGGTCGCCGGCGAAGAAGGCTACCGTGTCGGCCACTTCCTCGGGCTTGCCCAGGCGGCGAAACGGAATCGCCTTGATCAATGCGTCCTTCACCTTGTCGGGTACCGCGGCCATCAGCGGCGTGTCGGTGGGGCCGGGGCAGACGCAATTGACGTTGATGCCGTAGCGCGCGGTCTCGCGCGCCAATGATTTGGTGAAGGCGATCAGGCCGCCCTTGGCTGCCGAATAGACCGTTTCGCCCAGGCTGCCAACGCGCCCGGCGTCGCTGGCGATGTTTACGATCTTGCCGCCGCCGCGCTGCATCATCGCCGGCAGCAAGGCCTTGGCCAGTGCCATCGGCCCGACCAGGTTCAGCGCCACCAGCTTGTTCCAGAACTCGGCGGAGCCTTCGACGAAGGGCGCGGTGCGGCCCCAGCCGGCGGCATTGACGAGTACGTCGACCGGTCCGTGCTTGGTCTGCACTTCGGCGGCGAAGGCCTCGATGGCGGCGGTGTCGGTCATGTCCACCGGCATGAACTCGGCCAGTCCACCCTGCTCGCGGATGGCCTCGGCGACGGCCGTGCCATTGGCGGCATCGATGTCGGCGACGATGACTTGCGCACCGGCCGCGGCCAGCGCGCCGGCGCAGGCGCGGCCGATGCCCGAGGCGGCGCCGGTGACTATCGTGATCTTGTGTTGCAGGTCCATCTGGGGTTCCTCATTCATTGCCGGGTTGGTGGCTGCGGCGTGGCTGCTCGCTTGGCCAGGAAGTCCGACACGCGCCGGCGCGTTTCGGGGTGGTCGTAGAGCGTGCGCGTCTCGGTGATCTCGTCGGCATAACCGTCGCGCTCCGGGTCGGTGGCGGCGGCGATGCAGCGCTTGTTGGCCGCCAGCGCGGCCTTGGGCATGGCCGCGTAGCGCGCTGCGATGTCACGCGCCGCCTCGGCCAGGCGCTCGCGCGGCAGCGCCCATTGCACGATGCCCAAACGTTCTGCCGCCGCACCATCGATGATCTCGGCGCCGAGGATCATTCGTTTGGCCACACCGGGCCCGCACAGCCGCGTCAGGCGCTGTGTGCCGCCGGCGCCGGGCAGCAGGCCCAGGCGCGATTCGGGCAGGCCGAGCCTGGCGTCGAGCGCGGCCACGCGCAGGTCGCAGGCCAGCGCCAGTTCCAGGCCACCGCCCAGCGCGGTGGTCTCGATCTCGGCCAGCGTGGCCAGCGGCGCGGCCTCGAGCCGCTGGTACAGGCGCTGCATGTCGCGAACCACCTCGGTCATGGCATCGGGCCCGCCGGGCGTGGCGAAACAGGCCTCGATCAGCGCAAGGTCGGCCCCGGCGCTGAACGAGCGCTGGTCGCTGCGCAGGTGCAGCAGCGCCACCCGATCGTCGGCGATGGCCTGGTCGAGCAGCCGGTGCAGCGCGGCGATCAAGGCATCGTCGAGCGCATTCACCGGCGCGCGTGACAGCGTGGCCACGAGCACGCGGCCACAGCGTCGGGTCGACAGCAACGCGGTCATGGCTGCAACCCCCGCTGCAGTTCCTGCAGGCGGCGCCGCACCAGTTTGCCGGTGGCGGTGCGCGGCAGGGCATCCACCGGGTGCAGCCAGCGCGGACGCTGGTGGTGGGGCAGGGCGCGACAGCGTTCGCGCAGTGCGGCAGCGGCCGCCTCACGGTCGCTGGCGACGTAGAACACGGCCACGGCATCGATGCCGTCGGCATCGGCCACGCACACCGCCGCGACCTCGATCACGCCAGGCGCGTTGGCGCCGAGCTGTTCTTCCAGCTCGACCAGGTTGACCCAGCGGCCCCCGATCTTCACCAGCGAGTCTTCGCGCCCGGCAAAGCGCCAACCGCCGGCGTCGTTGGCAACGAACAGGTCGGCCGCGCAGAACGCGCCGCTGCGGAAGCTTTCGGCCTGCGCCTGTGGCCGGTCCAGGTAGCCCAGCGCCAGCGTCGGTGTCCTGATCAGCAAGCGGGTCGGCAGCTCACCCGAGCTTGTGCCGACGGCCTCGACCTGCACACCCGGCGAGGGCCGGAAACCTCGCCCGTCACCGAAATCGAGCATCACCAGCACCATGGTTTCCGACGCCCCATAGCCGCTGACGATGGCCAGGCCGGTCTGACGCTGCCAGGCCTCGCGCAGACTGGCCGGCAGCGTCTCGCCGGCCGACACGCACAGGCGCACGCCGCTGGCCGCGATGCCCGGGGCCAGGCCCTCGTGCAGCAGGCTGCGGTACAGCGAGGGCACGCTGAACAACACCGCGGGCCGCTGTGCGGCCACGAGGCCGGCCACACCGGCCGCGGTGGGCCATTGCTCGTCGAGGATCAGGCAGGCGCCCAGCTTCAGCGCGGCGAACAAGGCGTTGGTCTGCGGATAGGCAAAGAAGAGCTTGGAGCTGGCATAGAGCCGGTCGCTCGATGTCAGGCCCAGGCCGTCGCGGGACACGGTTTCGATCTGCTGTGCGAAGCGATGGCCATGCACCACCGCCTTGGGCTTGCCCGAGGTGCCTGATGAGTGGCACCACAGGGCCGGCGCGTCGGGTGGCATCGCGCGTGCTTCGATCGGCAGCGCGCGGGCCAGCTGTTGTTGCCAGTCGGGCAGCAGCAGTACACGCTCATGCCAGGGCGACGGCGTCTCGTCGGCCGACGTGGCCAGGATCAGGCTAAAGCCGGCTTCGTCGAGCACGTACCGCCACTCCGGCGCGAGAATGCGCGGATTCACGGCCACGGCCACGGCGCCGGCCCAGATCGCGCCGAGGAAGGCGATCACCCAGTCGATGCTGTCGTTGAGCCGGATCGCTATGCGCTCGCCGGGGCCGATGCCGCGGGCCTGCCACAGGCCCGCGCAGCGGGCTACCTGCTCACGCAATTCGCCTCGCGTCAGCGTGAGCTCGCCGCAGCGCAGCGCCGGCGCGTGCGCATCGAGCCCGGCCAACAGCAACGCGGCGGCGTTGATCGACGCTGTGGCTGCACCTGCCGCGTGTTCAGCGCGTTCGGTACTGCCCGACGCGTCCTGACTGAAGCGGCCCGGTCGCTCGGCGCTCCAGCGCTCGAACTCGAGTTGCAGCGTTCGCGCGTGTTCGTCTTCTTCCTCGGCCAGTTCGCTAAACAGGCGCTGCTCGGCCGAGCCTTCGGTGGCGAAGCCGGCGCGCTCGGCGAAGAACGCCGCGGCACGCTGCTCCAGCGCGATGGCGATGCGAAACAGGTTGTCCGGATCGCGAGGCCGGCTGGGCACGTCGGCGAACACGGCCGCCAGTTCAATGCGGAAATCCGGCGTCGGATCGGGGATGTCGAGGTGATAGCGGCGCGCCAGGATTTCCATGTGCTCGCCTTCCATCAGCGCGAAGCGTCCGAACAGCGCACGCATGACCGCATCGGTGCTGTCGGCAGCGGCGCGCTGGTAGAAAGCGCGCCCGCCGAGCTCGATTTCGAAAGCCATGCGGATGCCGTCCAGCGCTGCCGCCTGGTCGCCGCGCCAGGTGTCGAGGGCTTCGAGCTTGCCGCCGCATTTCGGGCAGCGGCCGTAGGCAAATGCGAAGCCGGCGCGCAGCGCGGCACACTGGGTGCAACGCCAGTGCAGCCGGGCATGTGCGCCGCAGATGTGCGGCGCGCCTTCGCCTTCATCCATGGGGCGTTGGCATTCGGGGCACAACATGCGCGTTCCTAAGGCTGAGGCGCAGACGCGGCGACCGCTGCCAGTTCGCGTACCAGCCGCTGTGCCAGCGCCGCCGCGACCAGCCGCCGGTAGTTCGACGACATGGCAGTGCTGCGCATTGGGCTGGCCTGCTTTTGCACCAGCTTGCCGAGGCGGAGCATCGACGTGTCGTTCACAGGCTTGCCGAGCAACTCTTCGGTGCCGCCGAGCACGATGGGTCTGGTATTGGTCCCCGTCAGCGCCACGCGCAGGTTGGCGAGGCTGCCGTCCCGCAGCGTCAAACTGCAAGCCACGCCGGCCAGCGGAAAGTCCATCGCGCCACGCACACGCGCCTTGCGATAGGCGCTGACGCTGTGGGGCGCCTTGGATGGCACGCGCACGCAATGCAACAACTCGCCCGGCGCCAGTTGCAGATGCGCCGCGCCATCGTCGCGGTACAGCCCGGCCAGCGCCATGCGGCGTGTGCCGCGTGCGTCGACCAGTTCCACTTCGGCATCCAAGGCCAGCAGCGCCGGTGCCAGATCTCCGCTGAACGCGGCGTGGCAGCGCTTGCCCTGCGGTGCCACATGGCAGGTGTCGCCGCCGCGCTTCAGGCAGTATCGGTTGGCCGAGCGCCACCATTCGCTCTGGTTGTAGAACACGCAGCGTGTGTCCTGGCACAGATTGCCGCCGATCGTCGCGACACTGCGGTGCGCCGGGCCGGCCACTGACGCTGCGGCTTCGGCAAGAGCCGGGTAGTCGTGCGCGATGGCTGTGTCGCGCGTCAATTGCGCCAAGGTCACGCCGGCGCCCAGCCGCAGCCCGTTGGCCACGTGATCGATGGCGGAGAAACCCGGCAGCGCGCCCAGGTCGATCAGCAGTGGCGGGTACTCCAGGCCGCGGCGCAGGTTCGCCACCAGGTCGGTACCGCCGGCGAGCAGCCGCGCGCGGGGTTCGGCGGCGAGCAACGCCAGCGCCTCGGCCAGATGCGTCGGTCGTTGCAGTTCGAAATTGGGCAGGCCTTGCATGTTCATGCCTCCGCGGTGCTTGCGCCCGCACCGGCACGGCTGGCACGCAGCCGTCGTTCGCGCTGTCGAGTGTGGATGGCGGCGAGCACGCGGTCGGGCGTGATCGGCAGTTCGGTGAAGCGCAACCCGATGGCATCGAAGACGGCGTTGCTCAACGCGGGCGGGCAGCCGTGCAGCGCGCCTTCGCTGGCCTCCTTGGCGCCGAAGGGGCCGAGCGGGTCGTGGCTTTCGATCAACTCGACCTCGATCGGTGGTGATTCGGCGATGCCCGGAATGCGGTAGTCGATGAAGTTGGGCCGCAGCGGCAGCCCTTCGTGATACTGCGTTTCCTCGCTCAAGGCCTGGCCCATGCCCATCCACACCGCGCCCTGCACCTGGCCTTCGACGGCCAGCGGGTTGATGGCATAGCCGCAGTCGTGCGCGACCCAGATCTTCTGAACGCGCACCACGCCGGTGTCTTCGTCGACCATCACCTCGACCACCTGCGCCGCATAGGAAAAGCCGGCGGTCGAGCCGACCGCGGCGCCGCGAAACTTGCCGCCCTGCGTCTCGGGCGGTGTCGACCACACGCCCTTGACCGTCAATGTGCCGGTGTCGACCATCGCCGCATCGACCACCTGAGCGAAGCTCAACTCGCGATCGGTGCCGGTGACGCCGCAGCATTCGCCGGCCCATTCGACTTCGTCGGGTGTGACTTCGAGCTTCTTCGCCGCGGCCTCGACAAGTACGCGCTTCAGCGCTTGCGCCGCGCGGATGGCTGCATTGCCGACCATGAAGGACACACGCGACGAGTACGAGCCGTTGTCCTTCGGCGTCAGCGCGCTGTCGGTGGCGACGACGCGGATGCGTTCCAGCGGCAGCAGCAGCACCTCGGCGACGACCTGCGTGAGCAGCGTCGACGAACCCTGGCCGATGTCCGACGCGCCGGTGAGGATGGTGATGCCGCCGTCGAAGTCGAGCTTCAGATTCACCACCGCATGCGGCTCGCCACTCCAGTGCACCGGCTTGGCCGAGCCCGACACATAGTGCGAGCAGGCCAGCCCGAGGCCGTGGCCCTTCGGCAACTTGGCGCGGCGCGTCTTCCATCCGCTGGCGGCTTCGACCCAGTCCAGCGCCTGCGGCAGCCCGCAGGAATTGACCTGCAGGTCGTTCAGCGTGCGATAGGGCACTCCGATCAGGTTGGCGCGGCGCAGCGCGAACGGGTCCAGGTCGAGTTGATTCGCCATCTCGTCGAGCAGTGCCTCGAAGGCGTGGCGCACGTCCACCGCGCCGTGGCCACGCATCGCGCCGCAGGGCGGCAGGTTGGCATAGACACGGAATCCCCGGTAGCGCACCGCGCCGACGCGGTACAGCGCATGCAGCAACGCGCCGGCATAGAGGATCGTCACGAGGCCGTAGCCGCCGTAGGCGCCGCCGCGCTGCACCACCTCGGCATCGACGGCCGTGATCTCACCATGCTTCTTCAGCCCCAGCTTGAGCCGGATGTGCGTGCGCGGCCGGCCGCGGTGCGTGAGGAAGGCTTCCTCGCGCGTCAACTCGGTGCGCACCGTGCCGCCGGCGGCACGGGCCAGCGCGGCGGTGATCATCTCGAAGTTCAGCGGTTCGACGCGGTGGCCGAAGCCGCCACCGACGAAGGGTTTGACCACGCGGATCATCGAGCTGTCCATGCCCAGACAGCGCGCCAGCGTCAGGTGCAGGTAGTACGGCACCTGCGTCACCGAATGCGTGGTCAGCCGGCCGCGCTCGGGCTCGTAGCTGGCGATGGCCGAGTTCAACTCGATCTGGCCGTGGGCCACTTCGGCGTAGTCGAACGTGCGCTCCAGCACCAGATCGGCGGCGGCGAACCCGCCGTCGACATCGCCGAATGTCTGATCGACCTCGCGTTCGATGTTGCCGGGTTTCTTGTCGTGCAGCGCCACCGCGTGCTCGGCGCGTGCGTCGACGGCTTCGAAGTAGGCTGGCAGCGGCTCGATGTGCAGCACGATGGCTTTGAGCGCCGCTTCGGCGCTGGCCGCGTCCACCGCTGCCACGGCGGCCACCGGCTCGCCGCGGTAGCGCACCTTGTCGCGTGCCAGCGGCCATTCGTTCTGCGCGATCGGGATCACGCCGTAGGGCGCGCTGAAATCCTCGCCGGTGATGACTGCGCGCACGCCTGGCAATGCGCGCGCTGCCGCCGTATCGATGGCGTGGATCACGCCGTGCGCGATGGGCGAACGCAGGATGCGTCCGACCAGCGTTTCGCCGAAGGGCAGGTCTGCGGTGTAGCGCGCGCGGCCGGTGACCTTCTCGATGCCGTCGATCAGCGGTGTGCGCTGGCCGGTGGCATGGCCGGTGGGCACGGTGCGCGCCGCGGGTGTGGACGGGCTTGGTGCTTCTGCCTTCACGGCTGCGGGATGGGTGCGCTGGTCCATGATTTCAGCCCTCCATCGCCGCTTGTACCGACTCGATGATCTTCACGTAGCCGGTGCAGCGGCACAGGTTGCCGGACAGCGCCTCGCGGATCTGCGCTTGGCTCGGCTTCGGGTTGGCGCGCAGCAGCGCCTCCGCGGCCATCACCATGCCGGGTGTGCAGAAGCCGCACTGCGTGCCCAGCTTTTCGTGGAAGGCCTGTTGCAACCGGCTCATGCGGCCGTCCTCGGCTAAGGCTTCGATCGTTTCGATCGACTGGCCCTCGCAGGTTGCGGCGATGCACAGGCAGGCCAGGCGCGGCTGGCCTTCGACGAGCACGGTGCAGGCGCCGCATTCGCCACCGTCGCAACCCTGTTTGGTGCCGGTCAGGGCCAGGTCGTCGCGCAGCACTTCGAGCAACAAGGCGTGGTCGGCGACCGCCAGTTCACGCATGCGGCCGTTGACCTCCAGGTTCAACAGTCTCTTGGCCATGGTCTCAGGCTCCTTTCTCGCGCAGGTCGCGCACACGAACCGCCTTGCCCATCGAACGCGGGATCTCCCCCGGCGCCTTGACGATGACCTCGGTGCTGATGCCGACCAGCGACTTGATGTGATGCGCGACCTCTCTGGCGATCGCGGCATAGTTGTCGGCAGCGACGGCGGGCTGCGCCTCGACCTCGACTTCGACGCGGTCGAGCTTGCCGTCGCGCCTGACCACCAGCTGGTAGTGCGGCGCCAGCCGCGGCAGCCCGACCAGCACCGCTTCGATTTGCGACGGATAAACGTTGACGCCGCGGACGATCAGCATGTCGTCGTTGCGCCCGGTGATGCGCAGGATGCGCACATGCGTGCGCCCGCAGTCGCAGCGCGCGCGTTCCAGCCGCGTGATGTCGCGCGTGCGGTAGCGGATCATCGGCAACGCCTGCTTGCTCAGCGTGGTGATGACCAGTTCGCCGGCTTCGCTGTCGTCGTCCTGGCCGCGCACTGCGCCGGTTTCGGGGTCGATCAGCTCGAACAGGAAGTGGTCCTCCCAGCCGTGCAGGCCGTTCTGGCATGGGCATTCGCAAGCCACGCCCGGGCCCATGACTTCCGACAGGCCGTAGTTGTCGATGGCCTTCAGCCCGATGCGCGCCTCGATCTCGGCGCGCATCGCCTGGCTCCAGGGTTCGGCGCCGAACAGGCCGACCTGCAGCGCGCTCTTGCGTAGATCGACGCCCTGTGCCTCGGCCACCTCGGCGATGGCCAGCGCATAGGACGGCGTGGCACACAGCACGCGGGCGCGGAAATCCATGATCAGCGCCACCTGGCGTTCTGTGGAGCCGCCCGACATCGGCACCACCACCGCACCCAGCCGCTCGGCGCCGTAGTGTGCGCCCAGCCCACCGGTGAACAGTCCGTAGCCGTAGGCGTTGTGCACCACGTCGCCGGGGCGCGCACCGGCGCACATCAACGTGCGCGCCATCAGCAAAGCCCAGGTGTCCAGGTCGGCCTGGGTGTAGCCGACGACGGTCGGTTTGCCGGTGGTGCCTGAGGAGGCGTGCAAGCGCGCCAGCTTGTCGATGGGCCGCGCGAACATGCCGAAGGGGTAGTGGTCGCGCAGGTCGGCCTTGACGGTGAAGGGCAGGTGCTTCAGGTCGTCGATGCTGCACAGGTCGTCGGGCGCGATGCCGAGGGCGTCGAGCCGCGTGCGTTGCATCGGCACGTTGTCGTAGGCATTGCGCAGCGTGTCGCGCAGCCTGTTCAGCTGCAGCTCGGCCAGCTGCTCGCGCGGCATCGTCTCCGCCGCTGCGTCGAAGTAGCCGCCGATCTCATTGGCCGTGATCGCACCCACGCTCTTGTTCCTTCAGCGCCGTTGGCCGCGCACCGGCAGGTGCAGCAGCGCATAACCCTGGTTGAAGCCGGCGCGCGTGACCAGGCTGAACTTGAACCAGGCGCCGACTGCAGCAGCAAGCAAGCCGGCGGTGGCCAGGAGTGCGGACGCCGGCGTGCCACCGATCGAGCCGAAGGCCACCGCGACGATGGAGGCCAGTGGCAGGTAAGAGCCGGCCAGCCAGGCGGCACGCATCGCGTCAAGCGCCGCCAGTGCGCTAGGCGCGGCGGAGCCTTGCAAGCGCTGCCGGTACAGCGGCCACCACATCGCACGCGCCAGCAGCGCCGCGCCCAGCAGCAGCAACAGCCAAGGCAGCTGCATCGCCTGGGTGCTTTGCAGCAGCAGCCACAACCCACCGCCCTCGGCGATCCCGGTGGCGACGATCAAGGGCACGATCAGCGGTTCGCGCCAGGTCGGTATGCCCTTGGCAGCCATCAGGATCCGGCCCTGGCAATAGACGAAGGCCAACGCCAGCGCACACGTGATCCATTCAAAACCGGTTATGCCGTAGGCCGCGGCCAGGCCTGCCGGCATCAACAGCATCGCCACGCCGCCCTCGCGTGTCATCCACGAGGTGCGCGGATTGAAGAACACGTTCAATGCGCGAAGCGGACGGCCGATTTCCAGCCACACGCAGAACAATCCCGTGCCGACCAGCGCCAGGCCCAGCAGCAGCAGCCATGGCGTGTTCGTCGTGCGGGTCGCCAGCGCGGAGAACACGAGCAGCCCGCTGCCGGCGCCACCGCACATGAAGTTGGCTGCGGCGCGCCAGTCCCATTGCGTCTGTTGCCAGGGGTTCGGGCCATGGTTCATGCTTGCGGCTCCCTGTCCCAAAGGTAGAAGAAGCCCGGCCCGGTGCCCAGGTTCTCGTGCATGCGGAAGTGCTGGTTCTCGGCCAGCAGTTGCGACACATTGCTTTGCGGGTCTTCGACGTCGCCGAAGTGCAGCGCCTCGGCGATGCAGGCGTTGACGCAGGCCGGCGTGGCATCGGCATCGACACCGGGCGTCTGGCCCTTCGCCAGACCGGCGTCGATGCGATCGACGCAGAAGGTGCACTTGGTGGCCACGGCCAGCCGCTTCGGGTCGTGTCGCACGGCTTCGTTCTCGGTCGGCTCGCCGTAGGCAAAACTCGCGCGTTCGGTCTTGTAGCGCGCCTGGTAGGGGCAGGCGACGGCGCAGTATGAGCAGCCGATGCACAGATCGTAGTCGATGGTGACGATGCCGTCGTCGCGCTTCTTCGTCGCCTTGCTCGGGCACACGTCCAGGCAGGGTGGGTCGTCGCAATGCTGGCAGCCCACCGGCACGAAAGTGCGCTTCACGTCCGGGTATTCGCCGAACTCCATGTCGAGCACGCGCCGCCACTGTACGCCCGGCGGCGTGGCGTTGGCGTGCTTGCACGCTGCGGTGCAGGTCTGGCAGCCGACGCAGCGCCGCAGGTCCGCGACCATCGCCCAGCGGGTCATGCAGCCACCTCCTGTCGCGCCTTGCACAGGCTGACGCGCACGATGTCGGCCCCCGAGCCGGTCGCATCGGTCTGCGCCATCGACATCGACGCCAGCGAATTCAGGCTCGGCACGCCGAAGTCCTTGGCCGTCGGCGTGGCCCAATGGTCGAACTGGCCGATCAGCAGCAGCGTGTCCGGGCGGATGCCCTGGCGCAGTACCGCGCGCCCGCGCACGCTGCGCTTCGGCGTGGCGATCTCGATCGGATCGCCGTCTTCGATGCCCAGTTGCCGTGCGGTCTGCGCATTGACGATCACGCCGCGATGCCCGGCGACGTTGTCGGCCACTTCCTTGATCATCTGCATGCCGACATTCGCGCCCCAGGCGTACTGCATGCTGCGCGCGGTGAGCAGCCAGAACGGGTAGTCGCCGACGCGGGCCCCGCCTTCGGTGACGATCGCCTCCCACATGGCAGGGAAGTCCTTCCACTTCGGCAGCGCCTGGTATTCCTCGAGTTGCGTGTCCCACCAGTGCATGTCGTGCTCGTGCAATCGGCGCCCGAGTTGGGTGCCGACGCGCAGCAGCCGTTCCTGGTAGGGCAGCTCGAAGCGCAGGCCGTGTTGCCGCATCGTCGGCCACAGGTACCAGTCGCTGCGCGGGAAGGGCTTGGTCGCCAGGCCTTTTTCGCGCCACCAGTCCAGGCCGTGCGATTCCTTGCCCTCGCTGAGTTCGGCGCTGGCGGCGCGGCACACCGCATCCCAGATGGTTTCGCGGTCGTGCGCGACGCCGGTCGGCAACGAGAAGTCGCCGTGTTCGCTCTTCAGCGGCACGCAGGCCACGCCCTTGTTGATGGCCGCGTTGTACTTTTCGAGCAGGCCGCAGCGCTTCGCCAGTTCGGTGGCCACGTCGCTGAAATCGCGGGCCTCGCCGCGCGCGGCCACCGCCGGCTGGCGCAGCGCAAAACCCTGGTGGTCCCAGAACTGCTCGACATACTTGGTGCTGCCGATGCGGATCAGCTGCAGGCTTTCCAGGTCGGTCGCGTCGGGCAGCAGCACGTCGGCGAAGTGATTCGTCTCGTCGCGCGTGTAGGCGAAGGCGACGACGAAGGGAAAGCGCGCCATCTTCTCGGTCACCGCGTGCGTGTCCCAGAACGAGATGGCCGGGTTCGTGCGGTAGACGAACCAGACCTCGGGCAAGGTGACGCGCGGCAGGCCCTTGGGCGTGTCGTCCAGGAACATCCACGAAAAGTGCGTCGGCCCCAGCGCCTGGCTCCACGGCCCGTCGGCCGCCAGCGGCACCATCGTGCGGTAGGCGTTGCGAATGTTCGGCGACGGCGACCAGTGCGCCTTGTCGGTCGGGTTCAGCGG
>JAHECC010000141.1 GCA_024641965.1 Rubrivivax sp. | reverse complement strand
CCATGGCCGAACACCGGCTCGTTCAGGTCCTTCTTCGGGATGTGCACATCCTCTCCGCGCTCGACGTCGCGGATGCTGCGCCCGTCGATGGCGCGCTTGACCGCCTCGCGCACCTGCTCCTTGTGGCGGCGCAGGAAGCGCTCGCGGTTGCCGACCGACTTGTTCTTGCCGGCCAGCCTGCGGTCGATGATCGATTGCAACGCCATGGCTTCAGGAGCTCTTGCGCACCCTGAGGTACCACTCGCACAGCAGCCGCACCTGCTTGGGCGTGTAGCCCTTGGCGACCATGCGGGTGACGAAGTCCTCGTGCTTCTTCGCCTCGTCCGCGCTGGCCTTGGCGTTGAAGCTGATCACCGGCAGCAGCTCCTCGGTGTTGCTGAACATCTTCTTCTCGATCACCGTGCGCAGCTTCTCGTAGCTGGTCCACATCGGGTTGTTGCCAGCGTTGTTGGCACGCGCGCGCAGCACGAAGTTGACGATCTCGTTGCGGAAGTCCTTCGGGTTGGCGATACCGGCGGGCTTTTCGATCTTTTCCAGCTCGGCGTTCAGCGCACCGCGGTCGAAGACCTCGCCGGTGTCGGTATCGCGGTACTCGTGATCCTGGATCCAGTAGTCGGCATAGGTGACGTAGCGGTCGAAGATGTTCTGGCCGTACTCGCTGTAGCTTTCCAGGTAGGCGGTCTGGATTTCCTTGCCGATGAACTCGGCATAGCGCGTGGCCAGGTGTTCCTTGATGAAGGCGATGTACTTCTGCTCCAGCTCGGGCGGGAACTGCTCGCGCTGGATCTGCTGCTCCAGCACATACATCAGGTGCACCGGGTTGGCCGCGACCTCGGTGGAATCGAAATTGAAGACCTTGCTGATGATCTTGAAGGCGAAGCGCGTGGACACGCCGCTCATGCCCTCGTCGACACCGGCGTAGTCACGGTACTCCTGGTAGCTCTTGGCGCGCGGGTCGGTGTCCTTCAGGTTCTCGCCGTCGTAGACGAGCATCTTGCTGAACAACGAGCTGTTCTCGGGCTCCTTCAGCCGCGTCAGGATCGCGAACTGGCTCATCATCTTCAGCGTGCCCGGCGCGCAGGTGGCCGCGGCCAGCGAACTGCCGCGCAACAGCTTCTCGTAGATGTGCACCTCCTCGCTCACGCGCAGGCAGTACGGCACCTTGACGATGTAGATGCGGTCGAGGAAGGCCTCGTTGTTCTTGTTGTTGCGGAAGGTCTTCCATTCGCTTTCGTTGCTATGCGCAAGGATGATGCCGTCATAGGGGATCGCGCCGAAGCCTTCGGTACCCTTGTAGTTGCCTTCCTGCGTGGCCGTCAGCAACGGGTGCAGCACCTTGATCGGCGCCTTGAACATCTCGACGAATTCGAGCAGGCCCTGGTTCGCCAGGCACAGGCCGCCGGAGTAGCTGTACGCGTCCGGGTCGTCCTGCGCATAGGTCTCGAGCTTGCGGATGTCGACCTTGCCGACCAGCGAGCTGATGTCCTGGTTGTTCTCGTCGCCCGGCTCGGTCTTGCTGATCGCCACTTGCTTGAGGATGCTGGGGTGGCGCTTGAGCACCTTGAACTTGCGAATGTCGCCGCCGTACTCTTCCAGCCGCTTCACCGCCCAGGGGCTGAGGATGCGGTTCAGGTAGCGCTGCGGAATGCCGTACTCCGATTCGAGGATCGGCCCGTCCTCTGCGGCATCGAACAGCCCCAGCGGCGATTCGTTCACCGGCGAGCCCTTGATGGCGTAGAAAGGCACGTCCTGCATCAGCTGCTTCAGCCGCTCGGCGATCGAGCTCTTTCCACCACCCACCGGGCCGAGCAGATAGAGGATCTGCTTCTTTTCTTCCAGCCCTTGCGCCGCGTGGCGGAAGTAGCTCACCACCTGCTCGATGGCGTCTTCCATGCCGTAGAACTCGGCAAAGGCCGGATAGACCTTGATGACCTTGTTGGCAAACAGCCTCGACAAGCGCGTGTCGTTGCGTGTGTCCACGGTCTTGGGCTCGCCGATGGCCTTGAGCATGCGCTCGGCGGCGGTGGCGTAGGCCAGCGGGTTGCGCTTGCATTCGGCGAGATAGTCCTCAAGGGATATCTCTTCCTCGCGGCTGCGTTCGAAACGGGCGGTAAAGCTGCTGATCACGTCCATGCGGCCCCTCCTGGTGCACAAAGATGTCGAGCGGCAACATAGCCCTCGTCATCTGGGAAGATCTGATGGAGTCCCGGCTGTACGGGCCCGGGCGCCATCAGAACTTTCCGCACTTCAGCAATGTGTCGCTCGTGATGCTCGCAGCGTCGTTGAAACTATGAGCGCAAAGCGCTCGATAAAGTGCCCTAACACAGCGCAATTCGCAGAGGGCCTCATGCAAGACCCATTCCAGCGGTACCGCACACATCTAACCCTGTTGATCATTTGAACGCAGGTCTGGTCATTTGCGCTGACATGACAACACCGACAAGGCGCATTTCGTGTGCTTCGCACAACGAATCCGATGACTGCATATGGGTGGGTCGCGCACGATCGGTGTGGAATTGCGGGATCGGAACCAAGCGGGCACAGCTTGGTGTAAGGCTGCCCCAGCCTGTCCGCAGGTATGCTCGACGCACGTCACCCATTTGCGTTCCACAACATGACCCAGCGCATCGCAGCCACCCTGATCCCCGGCGACGGCATCGGCCCCGAGATTGTCGACGCAACGCTGGCCGCACTCGATGCGCTGGGCGCGCCCTTCGACTGGGACCGTCAGCAGGCCGGCCTGGCCGGCGTGAAGTCGGCGGGTGACCCGTTGCCGCAGGCCACGCTGGACAGCATCCGGCGCACGCGCCTGGCACTGAAGGGCCCGCTGGAAACGCCGTCGGGCGGCGGCTACCGTTCGTCGAACGTGCGCCTGCGCGAGGAGTTCCAGCTCTATGCCAACCTGCGCCCGGCGCGCACGATCGTGCCCGGCGGCCGCTTCGACAAGATCGATCTGGTGGTGGTGAGAGAGAACCTCGAGGGCCTCTACATCGGCCACGAGCACTACATCCCGATCGACGGCGATCCGCACGCCGTGGCCATGGCCACCGGAATCAACACCCGTGCCGGCAGCCGGCGCTTGCTGGAGTTCGCCTTCGAACAGGCCGTGGCCTCCGGCCGAAAGAAGGTCACGTTGGTGCACAAGGCCAACATCATGAAGGCGCTGACCGGCATCTTCCTAGAGACCGGCCAGGAACTCTACGAACGCAAGTACAAGGGCAAGTTCGAATTGGACTCGGTGATCATCGATGCCTGCGCGATGAAGCTGGTGCTCAACCCCTGGCAGTTCGACATGCTGGT
Source organism: Rubrivivax sp. (assembly GCA_024641965.1). GTDB lineage: Bacteria > Pseudomonadota > Gammaproteobacteria > Burkholderiales > Burkholderiaceae_C > Rubrivivax. The sequence goes on along the minus strand of JAHECC010000141.1, from coordinate 6,873 downwards.
CACGACGAATCTGTTCGGCGACATCCTGTCGGACCTGGTGGCCGGGCTGGTGGGCGGACTGGGCATGGCGCCCGGTGCGAACATCGGCGTCGATGCCGCCATCTTCGAGGCCGTGCACGGTTCGGCACCGGACATCGCCGGGCAGGACAAGGCCAATCCGACGGCGCTGCTGCTGGCCGCCGCACTGATGTTGGAACACCTCAAGCTCGGCGACATGGCGCTGCGCTTGCGCAAGGCCATCGACGACACCTTGAATGTCGACAGGGTGCGCACTGGCGACCTGGGCGGCACGGCGGGCACCGCGGCCTTCACGCAGGCCCTGGTGCGGCGCATCAAGGGCGTCTGAGCGAGGCTGTGGCGGCTGTCAGCGCTCGTCGACGCCGAGCCTGTCGAACAATCCGTTGAGCGCGTCGAGCGAATCGAAGGCGATGGCGATCTCGCCCTGCTCGCCACGCCTCGTCTTGCGCAGCACGCGAATCTCGACCGTGGCGGCCAGGCGGTCGGCCAGTTGCTCTTCCAGGCGCACCAGATCGCGCGGCTTGTCCTTCTTCACACGCAGCAGCGGCGACTGACGGCCGTTGCCGCCGGTCTGCGCGCGCGCCACCAGCTTTTCGGCATCGCGCACCGACAGCTTCTTCGCAACGATCTCGGTGGCCGACAGGATCTGCTGCGCGTTGTCCAGCGCCAACAGCGCCCGCGCATGGCCCATGTCCAGGTCACCGGCCATCAGCATCTGCTGCACTGGCGCGGCCAGGTTGAGCAGGCGCAACAGATTGCTGGCGGCGCTGCGCGAGCGGCCCACGGCCTGCGCCGCCTGCTCGTGCGTGAGGTGGAACTCGCTCACCAGCCGCTGCAGGCCCTGGGCCTCTTCCAGTGGGTTCAGATCCTCGCGCTGCATGTTCTCGATGAGCGCCATCACCGCGGCGGCCTCGTCGCCGACGTCCTTCACCAGCACCGGCACCTCGTCCAACCCAGCCAGTCGCGCGGCGCGCACACGCCGTTCGCCTGCGATGATCTCGTAGGCCGACGCGGTGCCGCCACGCTGCCCGGGCAACGGGCGCACCAGCACCGGCTGCATCACGCCTTGGCTCTTGATGCTTTCGGCCAGTTCGTACAGCGCGCCTTCGTCCATGCGCGTGCGCGGCTGGAAGCGGCCGGACTGCAGTTGCGACAGGCGCAGGGCCGTCGGCGTGCCGCTGGCGGGCGCTTCGCTGACCTTGGGGCCGAGCAACGCTTCGAGACCGAGCCCCAGGCCCTTGGGTTTCTTCGTGACCATGGCCGATTGTGTGCCATCGCCGCGATGCCGTATGCTGCACAAACCCCGAGGCACAACACGAGGCCGTAGATGACGCATGTGGTTTTTGTAGATGGCCAGGAAGGCACCACCGGGCTGCGCATCCACGAGTACCTGGCGCAGCGCAAGGACGTCGAGGTGCTGAGCATCGACGCCGAGCGGCGCAAGGACAGGGCCGAACGCGCGCGGCTGCTGAATGCTGCGGACGTGGCCTTCCTGTGCCTGCCGGACGACGCGGCGCGCGAGGCGGCGTCGATGGTGGACAACCCGCGCACCTGCTTGATCGACGCCAGCACGGCGCACCGCACCGCGCCCGACTGGGTCTTCGGCTTGCCTGAGCTGGCGAGTGGCCAGCGCGAGCGCATTCGCGCCACCAAGCGCATCTCCAACCCCGGCTGCCATTCGAGTGCCTTCATCCTGCTGCTGCGGCCTTTGGTGGATGCCGGCATCGTGCCGGTGGCACTGCCGATCTCGGCGACATCGATCAGCGGCTATTCGGGCGGCGGCAAGAAGATGATCGAGCAGTACCAGCGTGGCGACGACGTGCGGCTTACCGCTCCGCGCGCCTATGGTCTGGCACTGAAGCACAAGCACGTGCCGGAGATGCAGCAGCATTCAGGTTTGACCAGCAAGCCGCTGTTCATGCCCATCGTCGGCAACTTCTACAAGGGCCTGGCGGTGTCGGTGCCGCTGCATTTCAGCCAGCTGGCCGCCGGCCAGGACGGCCGCTCGATTCATCGCGCCTACGCGCAGCGCTACGAAGGCGAGCGCTTCATGCGCGTCATGCCGCTGTCCGATCCGGACACGCTGGAGCACGGCTTCTTCGACGTGATGGGCGCCAACGACAGCAACCGGGTGGACATCTTCGTCTTCGCCAACGACAGCCAGGCGATCGTCATGGCGCGGCTCGACAACCTGGGCAAGGGTGCCAGCGGCGCGGCCGTGCAGGCCATGAACGTTCACCTTGGACTGGACGAAGGCCTGGGACTGTAGGCGCCCAGCGCCGGCCTCACCCGTCGGCGCTCGGCAAGGCGCGGTAGTGGTAGCTATAGGCCTCGACGAAACCGAGGCGACGGTACAGCTTGAGCGCGGCGTGGTTCTGGGCTTCGACCTGGAGATAGGCCACCTTGGCGCCCTGCTGCCGAGCTTCGGCCAGCAGCCGCGCGCACAGCCAGCGCGCCAATCCGCGGCCTCGCGCAGCATCGGCGGTGAAGACGTCGTACAGGCCCACCAGATCGCCTTCCAGGGCACTCAGTGCGCAGGCTTTGACCGTTCCGTCCGCGCCGCGAAGCAGCGTTCGGCGCAAGGGCACCGGGCAGTTCGTCAGGCGTTCGGCATGTGCTGTACACCCACCGTATGTTGTGCCACGAAGATTTCCCAGGATGTGAGCATACGCTTCCGAAGATGCGGTTTCGAATCGAAGCGCCTCAGGCGGCGGTTCCATCGGCCCATCGGGAATGGCGTCGCAGACCATGACTGCGGTCTGGCCGAAGCGCTGAAAGCCATGCTGCCCGAGCCAGCCATCCAGGTCCGGTGGCTGGCTGAAGGGCGTGATCCGCATCAGCATGCGCAGACCGCTTTGCCGGTACAGCGCGTCGCAGATCGCCAGCTTCTCGCCAACCGGCAGCAGGCCCGCCGACACCGCGTTGATGCAGCGGGCGCGCTGCGCCTTGCCGGGTGAAAAGCGCACCAGCCAGCCGTCGATCCAGCGCTGCTGCGGCGGCGCACTGGCGTTCAGCCCGGCATCTTCGATGCGTGACAGCAGCGTCTGTGGCCAACTGCCTGCGGTCATCGCAGTGAATCGACGCGCTGCACCAGTTCGTGTGCAAAGGCGACAAATGCGATCGCACCCTTCGATGACGGGTCGAAGACCACCCCCGGCTGGCCGTAGCTGGGCGCCTCGGCGAGGCGCACGTTGCGCGGGATGACGGTGTTGAAGACCTTGTCGCCAAAATGCGCCTTCAGCTGCTCGCTGACCTGGTTCTGCAGCGTGATGCGCGGGTCGAACATCACACGCAACAGGCCAATGACCTGCAACTCGCGGTTCAGATTGGCGTGCACCTGCTTGATGGTGTTGACCAGATCGGACAGGCCCTCGAGCGCGAAATACTCGCATTGCATCGGCACGATGACACCGTGCGCGCTGCACAGCCCGTTCAGCGTGAGCAGGCTCAGGCTGGGCGGGCAGTCGATGAGCACAAAATCGTAGTCGCCGGCCACGCCCTGCAGCGCTTGGCGCAACCGCTCGTCACGTCGCTCGAGTTGCACCAGTTCGACCTCGGCGCCCGCGAGTTCCCGATTGGCGCCGAGCAGATCGTAGCCGCCGGACTCGGAGCGCACGCGCGCTTCGGCCACGCCGGCCGATTCGAGCAGTACGTCATAGACCGACAGGACCAGGGCACGCTTGTCGATGCCCGAGCCCATGGTTGCGTTGCCTTGCGGATCGAGATCGACGACAAGCACGCGTTGACCCACCCGTGCCAGGCCCGCGGCCAAATTGACCGTGGTGGTGGTCTTGCCGACGCCGCCCTTCTGATTGGCCACACAGAATATTCGAGGCATGGACTGTTGCGCCCTGCGCGCGTTGGGGTGGAAGGACTTTGGAGCGGCCAAGCCGCACGACGCTTGTCTGTCGCAAGCCCCGCGCCAGCCGACTGGCAATGCTGAACTGGCCGACGCGGCGATGGCATCGCGACAGCACGACCAGGCAAGAGACTACCGCATTCGTTCAGCCTCCGATGGCTGCTGTCGCCGGCGTTTGCATCTTGCGATGTCGATACAACGGCTGCACCAGCGCCGCTATCGCGGCCGCATCCAGACCAGACAGCGCTGCGCGTCCAGCCCGGGCACTGCCAGGTGTTCCACGTGAAACACATCCACATCGCCGGGCAGCGCGGCCAATTCGTCGTCGGGTTGCCGGCCCTTCATTGCCAGCCAACACCCGCCGGGGGCGACATGGCGACGTGTCAGCGCCGTGAAGTCGCACAACGACGCAAACGCACGCGACACCACCACCTCGCAGGGCGGATGCTGCAGCGATTCAATACGCGCGTGCTCGGCTTGCAGGTTCTTCAGCATGAGTTCGCTCGCCACCTGCCGGACGAAGCTGGCCTTCTTCGCCACCGCATCGACGCAGCAAACAGACCAGCCGGGGCGCATGGCGGCGAGCACGACGCCGGGCAGGCCGCCGCCGCTGCCCACATCCAGCAGGCGCGCGCTGGAAGCGCCCAATTGCCGATCCAACGCAGGGATCACCGCCAGGCAATCCAGCAGGTGTTGATACAGCATCTGCTGCGGGTCGCGAACCGCAGTCAGGTTGTACAGGCGGTTCCACTTGGCCAGCAGATCGGCATAGGCAAGCAGTCGGCGAATCGATGACCCGTCAACGGGCAACCCGAGCGCGTCCATGCCGGTACGCAAGATGCCGAACCTGGTGTCCGAACTTGCGTCCGAACTCGCGATTGCCCCATCGCTGCCAGCATCCTTCATTTCGCCATTATCGAGCGCCGGTGGGCGCGCGCGGAACACCAGAAGCCCGTCAGGCCGCGTCGGGCAGATCCGTCGGCGCACGTTCGTTGCCGGCAGTCGGCAAGCGCCGCTTCTTCAAGTGCACCAACAACAGCGAAATCGCCGCCGGCGTGACACCGGAGATGCGCGAGGCAAGCCCCAGGGTCTGCGGGCGGTGGCGGCTGAGCTTCTGGCGTACCTCGAAGGACAGCGCTCTCACCTGCTCATAGTCCAGATCCGCTGGCAAGGGCAGGTGTTCGAAATGCGCGGCACGCGCCACCTCATCCACCTGCTTGTCGATGTAGCCGGCGTACTTGGTGCCGATCTCGACCTGCTCGATGACCGCGTCGGCCAGCGCCTCACCCCATTCCTGCGCCAGCGTTTCACGTGAAACAGGTGCTTCGAGCTGGGCCAGGCGACCAATCTCCCAAGCCCTGTCGAAGTCCACGCCGGGCCGGCGCAGCAGTTCGAGCAGGCTGTATTCGTGATCCAGCGCCTTGCCGAGCAGGCGTTCGGCGCCATCGGCGGGCAGCCGGCTTGGATGTACCCAGCTCGACTTCAATCGCTGTGTTTCGCGTGCGATGGCTTCGCGCTTGCGATCGAACGCTGTCCAGCGCGCCTCGTCCACCAGGCCGAGTTCGCGGCCCAGTTCGGTCAAGCGCAGGTCGGCATTGTCTTCGCGCAGTTGCAGGCGGTACTCGGCGCGGCTGGTGAACATGCGGTAGGGCTCGGTCACACCTTTGCTCACCAGGTCGTCGACCAGCACGCCCAGGTAGGCCTGGTCGCGGCGCAACGCGAACGGCTCACGACCCTGCAGCTGCAGCGCGGCATTCACGCCCGCATACAGGCCCTGCGCCGCGGCTTCCTCGTAGCCGGTGGTGCCGTTGATCTGGCCAGCGAAGAACAGGCCACGAATAGCCCGCGTCTCGAATGTGGGCCGCAATTCGCGTGGATCGAAGTAGTCGTACTCGATGGCATAACCCGGACGGAGGATGTCGGCGTTTTCCAGGCCGACCATCGAGCGAACCGCTGCCAGTTGGATGTCGAAAGGCAAGGAGGTGGAGATGCCGTTCGGATAGATCTCATGTGTGTCCAGCCCCTCGGGCTCGAGGAACACCTGGTGCGCGTCCTTCTCGGCAAAGCGGTTGACCTTGTCTTCGATGCTCGGGCAGTAGCGCGGGCCGACACCGTCGATGACCCCGGTGAACATCGGGCTGCGATCGAAGCCGGAGCGGATGATGTCGTGCGTGCGCGCATTGGTGTGGGTGATCCAGCACGGCAGCTGGTGCGGGTGCTGCGACGCATCGCCCATGAAGCTGAACACCGGCACCGGGTCCTGGTCGCCGTGCTGCTCGGCCAGGCGGCTGAAATCGATCGAGCGCCCATCCAGCCGCGGCGGTGTGCCGGTCTTGAGCCGGCCTTGCGGCAGCTTCAGCTCCTTCAGCCGCGCCGACAAGTGCGCCGCCGACGGGTCGCCGGCCCGCCCCGCGCTGTAGTTCTGCAGGCCCACATGTACCCGCCCATCGAGGAAGGTACCCGCTGTCAGGATTACCGCACGCCCCCGAAAGCGAACACCCACTTGGGTGATGACACCAACCGCACGGTCGCCTTCGACGATGACATCGTCCACCGCCTGCTGGAACAGCCAGAGATTCGGTTGGTTTTCCAGGCGGCGGCGAATCGCCGCGCGGTACAGCACGCGGTCGGCCTGGGCGCGGGTGGCGCGCACCGCCGGTCCTTTGCTGGAATTGAGGATGCGAAACTGGATGCCCGCCTCGTCGGTGGCCGCCGCCATCGCACCGCCCAACGCATCGATCTCCTTGACCAGGTGGCCCTTGCCGATGCCGCCGATCGACGGGTTGCAACTCATCTGACCCAGGGTTTCGAGGCTGTGCGAAAGCAACAGCGTGCTGCAGCCCATGCGCGCGGCGCCCAGGGCGGCTTCGGTACCGGCATGGCCGCCACCGACCACGATGAGGTCGAAGGTCTTCGGATGGAACATGGTGCTTGGCGTATGGCCCTAAGGCAGCCTTCGGCCGCAATGCGCGATTTTAGGTTCCGTCGCCGCGATG
>JAHECC010000140.1 GCA_024641965.1 Rubrivivax sp. | reverse complement strand
ACCGACGAACATGGCACCGGCCTGCCGTGCGAGCCAGTCGCCGGGGCCGCCGGCACCCAGCAGCACGCCGATGGCCAGCACCGCTTGCACGAACAGCATCGCGCGCAGCGCCAGCGTGCCGGAGCACATGTCGAGAGCGGCAACGGCGCGCGCGCTGTCCTCGGCCTTCTGTTCCAGCAGCGGATCGAAATGCGTGGGCTCGAAGTTGCCGCTGTTCAGCTCGGCCGAGCGCGTACTGGCCGGCCACAGGCTCGAGGGGCGCGTGTCGCCGCCTGCGAGATCCGTGTCCAGCGGGTCGGCGCTGCGCGAGGGTGTGACCATGGCCCGCCGATAATACGGATTCCCCACTCCTGCGCTGTACGAAAGCGCAAGCATTCATGGCCATGAACCCGCTCGACAACAAAGCCCAGGCCTGGTCGGCGCTGTTTTCCGAACCGATGAGCGAGCTGGTCCAGCGCTACACCGCCAGTGTCGATTTCGACCAGCGCCTGTGGCGCGCCGACATCGACGGCAGCCTGGCACATGCCGACATGCTGGCCGCGCAGGGCTTGATCAGCGCGCAGGACCTGGTCGACATCCAGCGCGGCCTGGACAGCATCGCTCAGGAGATCGAAGCCGGCCGCTTCGAGTGGAAGCTCGAACTCGAGGACGTGCACCTGAACATCGAGGCGCGGCTGACGCAGCTGGTGGGGGATGCGGGCAAGAAGCTGCACACCGGGCGCAGCCGCAACGACCAGGTGGCCACGGACGTGCGGCTGTGGCTGCGCGGCGAGGTCGACCAGATCGCCGCCGCCCTGGTGGAGATGCAACGCGCGCTGGTCGAGCTGTCGGCAAGACATGCCGACACGGTGATGCCCGGCTTCACGCACATGCAGGTCGCGCAGCCGGTGAGCTTCGCGCACCACCTGCTGGCCTATGTGGAGATGTTCGCGCGCGACGGCGAGCGGCTGGCCGACCTGCGCAAGCGGATCAATCGGCTGCCGCTGGGCGCCGCCGCGCTGGCTGGCACCAGCTATGCGCTGGATCGCGAGCGCGTGGCCAAGGCGCTGGGCTTCGACGGTGTGTGCCAGAACAGCCTGGACGCGGTCAGCGACCGCGACTTCGCGCTGGAGTTCAGCGCCTTCGCCGCGATCACGATGGTGCACGTCTCGCGCCTGTCCGAAGAAATCGTGCTCTGGATGAGCCAGAACTTCGGCTTCATCGACCTGGCCGACCGCTACTGCACCGGCAGCTCGATCATGCCGCAGAAGCGCAACCCCGACGTGGCCGAACTGGCGCGCGGCAAGACCGGCCGCGTGGTCGGCCACCTGATGGCGCTGATCACGCTGATGAAGGGTCAGCCGTTGGCCTACAACAAGGACAACCAGGAAGACAAGGAACCGCTGTTCGACGCCGTGGACACGGTGCGGGACACGCTGCGCATCATGGCAGAGATGGTGGGCGGCACCCACGACCCCGCCAGCGGCTCGTGGAGCGGCGGCTTGCGCGTCAAACCCGAGGCGATGCGCCGCGCCGCGATGAAGGGTTATGCCACTGCCACCGACCTGGCCGACTACCTGGTGAAGAAGGGCTTGCCCTTCCGCGATGCGCATGAAGTCGTGGCGCATGCGGTGAAGGCCGCGATGCAAGAAGGCGTGGATCTGGCCGTGCTGCCGTTGGCTACGTTGCAGGGCTTCCACTCAGCCATCGAGGCCGACGTGTTCGATGTGCTCTCGCTGCAAGGCTCGCTGAACGCACGTGACCTTGTAGGGGGCACCGCGCCAGCCCAGGTGCTGCAGCAGGTGGAACGACATCGCGCCAGGCTGGCCTGAGTCGTTGCGGAATCCCGCGCCAAGCAAGCTCTGAGCAAGCCCGCATGCGGGCTTGCTCAGTATCCGTCGGTGGCCGCCGGACTCTCTTCGCCAGCCTTGATCCAAGCCTGCAGCAGCGTGTAGGCCACGGCCAGCACCACCGGCCCGACGAAGATGCCGATCAGGCCGAAGGCCAGCAGGCCCCCGATCACGCCGGCGAAGATCAGCAGCAGCGGCAGGTCTGCACCGCGCTTGATCAGCGCCGGGCGCAGGAAGTTGTCCATCGTCACCACCACCAGCGAAAAAACCAGCAGGAACGAGCCCCAGCCGGTGTCGCCGCTCCAGTAGACCCAGGCCACCGCCGGGAACATCACCAGCGACGGCCCGAGTTGGGCGATGCACAGCAGCAGCATCACCGCCGTCAGCAAGCCAGCAAAGGGCACGCCGACGATAGCCAGGCCGATGCCGCCCAGGCCGGCCTGCACCACGGCCGTGACGCCCACGCCGAGCGCGACGCCGCGGATCGCCAGACCACCCAGCGTGACCGCGTCCTCTCCATAGACTCCCGCCAGGCGCCGGCCAAAGCGCAGCATCGCCGAGGCGCCCGTCTCGCCGCCGGCGTACATCACCGCGGCCAGAATCACTGTCAGGAAGAACTGCGCAAATATCAGCCCGACACTGCCTGCCTGGCCCACGAACCACTTGGCGATGTCATCGGCATAGGGCGAGACCTGCGCCAGCAGGCCCTTCGAGCCCTCGGCCGCAGCCTGCGCCCAGACTTCGGCCGCCTTCTCGCCAATCAACGGGAGCTTGGCCACCCAGGGTGGCGGCGGCGACAACAGGTAGCCCGAGACGATCGCCACCTGGGCCACGATGTCGTCGGCATGTCGCACGATGGTGGCGATGGCCAGCATCAGCGGCACGACCAGCAGCAACAGGATCAGCAGCGTCATCACCGCCACCGCCAGGCTGCGCCTGCCCCACAGGTGGGCCTCGAACCAGCGCAGCATCGGCCAGGTCGACACGACGATCATCAGCGCCCAGATCGTCGGTGCGATGAAGGGCCGCAGCACCCACAGCGACGCCACGATCAGCACGCCGATGAAGAGCACTCCAAGGGTGGTGCGTGCGAGGTCGCGTTGGGGTATTGGCATCGGCTCTTGGCTCCCGCTTTCGATTGTGCACGAGCCGTTGTGCAGGCTGCGTGCCCTGGCGCCGCTCGCGCCCACTACCCACATGGGCTATCCACCCCCACCCATCGCGGTAATGGACAGCCCTTGTCGAATGCCCGGTAATCGGTATCGCTACAGGCATGGGGCAGAGCAGCGCAGCCCTGCCTCACCCTCACCCACGAAGGACCCCACATGAACTTCGACAAGGAATTCGACGCCTCCGGCTTGGCCTGCCCGCTGCCCATCGTCAAGACGAAGAAGGCACTCGGCGACATGAGCCCCGGGCAGGTGCTGCGAGTCGTCGCCACCGACCCCGGCTCGGTCGCGGACATGGCGGCCTTTGCCGAGCAGACGGGCAACCAGTTGCTCGAGCAGAGCACGCAGGACAAGAAGTTCGTGTTCTTTCTCAAGAAGGCCTGAAGCCCACACTGCGTCACCACCGCCAACCTCACGGAGCACCAATGGCCACCAAGAAAATGGCGCTCATCGCCACCAAGGGCACGCTGGACATGGCCTATCCGCCTTTGATACTGGCCTCGACCGCGGCTGCACTGGGCTGGGAAGTGCAGGTGTTCTTCACCTTCTACGGCTTGCAATTGCTGCGCAAGAACCTGGACAGCATCAAGATCAGCCCGCTCGCCAACCCGGCCATGCCGATGCCGGTGCCGATGCCGGTGTTCGTGCAGATGCTGCCGGGCATGGAGTCGATGGCGACGATGATGATGAAGGACAAGATGAAGAAGAAGGGCGTGGCGTCACTCGAAGAACTGCGCTCGCTTTGTCTGGAAGCCGAAGTCAAGTTCATCGCCTGCCAGATGACCGTGGATCTGTTCGAGTTCGAGAAGAGCGACTTCATCGACGGCATCGACTATGGCGGCGCCGCCACGTTCATGAAATTCGCCGGCGAGACCGATGTCTGTCTTTTCATCTGAGCATCAGGAGTCCCGGCGCGCATCGCGCCGCCGCCGAAGCAGGAACCCGTCGTGACACCAGCCGCCGATCCGGCGACGCTGGTGGTGTGGGGCGGCTTCGTGTTGGCCTTCGCCTTCGGTGCGGTGGCCCAGAAGTCCAATTTCTGCACCATGGGTGCCATCTCCGATGTGGTCAACATCGGCCACTGGGGACGCATGCGCATGTGGCTGCTGAGCATCGCCGTGGCCATGATCGGCAGCAGCCTGCTGTTCGCGACAGGGCAGATCGACCTGGCGAAATCCATCTACCTGCGGCCGACGCTGCCGTGGCTGTCGCTGCTGCTCGGCGGCACCTTGTTCGGCGTCGGCATGACGCTGGCCGGTGGCTGCGTCAACAAGAACCTGATCCGCCTGGGCGGTGGCAGCGTGCGCTCTCTGGTCGTGCTGGCCTTCACCGCCATCGCCGCCTACATGACGCTGAAGGGCCTGTTCGGCCAATGGCGCGCAACCTGGCTCGACCCGGTCAGCATCGACCTCGCTCGCATCGGCATGAGCGACCAGAGCCTGGCCTCGCTGGTCGCCATGGCCAGCGGGCTGCCGGCGCGCAATGCCTTGGTGGCCACGGCGCTCGTGCTCGGGGTTGCACTGATGGCGTTCGCCTTCGCCGATCGCCGCTTTCGCGGCAATGCTGCGCAGGTGTTCGGCGCGATCACGCTCGGTGCATTGGTGGTCGTGGCCTGGTACGTGACCGGACATCTGGGCTATGGCGAAAACCCCGAAACCCTGGAGACCGTGTTCTTCGCCACCAACTCGCGCACGATCGAATCGATCAGCTTCGTCGCCCCCGCCGCCTACGGCCTGGAACTGCTGATGCTGTGGACCGACAAGTCGCTGCACCCCAGTTTCGGCGTGGCCACGCTGCTCGGCGTCGTCGCGGGCTCGCTGGCATACGCCCTGGCCAGCCGCCGCTTTGCGTGGGAAGGCTTCGCCTCCTTCGGCGACCTGCGCAATCACCTGATCGGCGCCGTGCTGATGGGCTTTGGCGGCGTCACCGCGATGGGCTGCACCGTCGGCCAGGGCATTTCGGGGCTGTCGACGCTGGCCATCGGCTCGCTGCTCGCGGTGACCGGCATCGTCGCCGGCGCAACCGCGACAATGAAATACATGCTCTGGCGCGAAGGTTGAGCGCCTCGGCTCCATCCGCCGAGGCGGGGCCGAACGCATGAAGGAATTCGCGGGGGCAAGCGCGGGACAACGCTTTCGCGAGGTGGCCGACTGCTCGTCGCTGCCGGCCACCTGGCCGGGCGCACTCAGGCGACATTGGCGACCACGCGTGCGCGCTACCCCTGCAGCCAACATGAACGCAGCTGTCCCGCAACCTGCCTCCGACACCGAAAGACTCGAAATCAGCCTGTCCAGTGCCTCCGAGCTGTGCAGCCTGGGCCTGGGTACGATGATCGACATCCGCCAGAGTTTCGAGATCGAGCTGAAGGGCGCGATCCCGGACACGGTGCACATCCCGATGTTCGAGGTCAAGCGCCTGCTCGGCCACGCGCTCAGCGAGGACGAGCAATTCGCGATCGACACCGGCAAGCCCACCGCCATCGACGCGCAGAGCTTCTTCACGATGATCAACCGGCTGCACCACGGCCGCGACAACATCCTGCTGTGCATCTGCAACAGCGGCCGGCGCAGCCTGTATGCGGCGCAGTTGTTGCGCTCGATGGGCTACGGCAAGGCGCTGTCGGTGGCCGGCGGCTTCCAGGCCTGGAAACTGCTTCAGAACGCAGCGCCGAAGGCGTAGGCGAAGTCGACAGCCTTCAGTGCAGCGTCCACTGCGGCGAGACGGCACATTGCTCGATGCGCAGCGGCGCGTCGGCCTCGCCGCTGCGATGCAACGCCAGCAGGTGAAGGCACAACCGGCGCCAATGCGCTTCGCCTTGCGCCACCGCGTCGCTCAGCGCCGCGCCCCGGTCTCCGGAGCACCAAGCCGCATAGGCCGGCCAAAGCCGCGGGAACAGCAGCGCACGCACGCCCTCCAGGTTGGCGAACCAGAAGTGCAGCGACGCGTCGTTGCGCTCGCGCAGCAGGCCCGGCAGCGTGACGCGACAGTCGGCCCAATGGTCGCGCGCGGCACGCACGTACAGTTCGCTGCGGCGCGACGGCAGCGCCGCGCGCAGTGACTGCCAGTCCGGCCCCAGTTCGCGGCTGGCGTCGAACTCGCCGATCTCGTGCAACACCAGTGGCTCGAGCTCGGCCTCGGCCAGGCGCTGCACCGCCGGCTCGCCGTCATGCGCGAAGCCGTGTGCGTCCAGCGCCGCCTTGAACGGGCCATCCGGACGCTTCAGGCGCCAGGCCTCGAACTTCTCCCACAGCCAGCGCTGCAACGCCTGGCGGCGCAGCAACACCGTCGAACCCAGCAGGGCAGCCGGCGGCGCGCTCAGGCCACGCGCGTGTTCGGTGCCAGCGACACGCAATTCGAGTTCACCACGGCAACCAGCGTGCTCCAGCTGCGCGAGCACGAAGCTGGCGCGCCCCGCCGCCACGTAGCCCGCACCGTAGACCAGGCCGTGCGCCTGCAGTCGCGCGTTGACCGCATCGACCTCGAACGGGTCGACGGGGCCGCCATCCAGCGGCAGCGGTGCGTAGTCGCGTTGCTCGAGCGATTCCCAGAGCGCCTCGCGTTCGCTCAACCATTGCGCGATGTCTTCTCGCGGCAGCGGCTGCAGGGCGGCAATGCCATGCTCCCAGCGATAGAACTCGCGCATCTGCAGCAGGTAGATGCACAGCGTCAGGTCGGCGGCGCCACGCGCGTCGGCGATGTGACAGTTGGTCTGCACCGCCTCGGCCAGGCGGGACAGTTCGGCCGGCGTCATGGCGGATGGCTCATTCGTCGCCGGGCGGTGGCGCCTCGCGCACCTGGCACAGCAGGTCTTCGGCGAGCTGCTCGTCGGCAGCGAAGATCACCTTCACCCTTGCGTGCGGCGTCGCGTCGTCGGTAGCTCGCAGGGCCTTGGCGAGCGCAGATGCATCTTTGAACGATTCACGCTCTTCGAGCTTCTGCAACTGCCCGAAAGGGCCGACGCGATAGATGTAGTAGGGCATCGTGTTTGCGTTCAGATGTAGCGTTTGGAAGCACGTCGCCGCCCGGGCAACGCCTTCTGGATGACGACGCCGCGCACCGCCGCCAGATCGTCGAGCCCGATGTCGGCAAAAGCCGGATTCAGCGCACACAGCACCCAGCCGTCGCCGCGCCGGCGCAGCTGGCGGAAGATCCACTCGTCGGCCACCCAGGCCAATACATAGGAGCCGTCGCGCGCCAGGCCCTCCGGCTCGATGATGATGATCTCGCCCTCGGCGAATTCAGGCACCATGCTCTGGCCAAGCACGCGCAGCGCGAAGGATTCGCCGCCGCCGCAGCCCACATCGCCCAAGGCGGCCGCGGCGTCCACCTACAGCACCTCGGCAAAGACCTGCGCCGGCGGCACGCCGGCAGCGCGCAGCTCTGCCCGCAGCGTATCGACAAACGCCTGCGGGCCCGCCAGGTAGAAGTCGCACTCGATATCGAACAGGTCTGCACGCATCGCGCTGGCGATCTGCCGCGCGCCGGCGGCCGCGTCGCCATCGTTCGACAACGCCACCTCGAAGGCGTCGAGCGCCTCGGACCAGGCGCGGCACTGGTTGGCGAGGAAATGCCCGTCGGTGCGCGTCGCCAGCCAGAACAGCGACAGCGACGGCGCCGCATCGAGTGCCAGCGCATGTTCGATCAGGCTCTTGACCGGGGCAAAGGCGGTGTCGCAGGCGGCGAAGACCAGCGGCCGCGTGCTCTCCGCGAGCACGAACTCGCCCTGCGGGCCCCACACCGTGACGGCATCACCGGCCTTCAACCGGCTGTCGAAGACGCGCTGCGCAAAGGCATCGGCGGCGTCGCGGGCGACGAAGAACTGCAGGTTGCGATCGTCGCAGGGACAACTCGCCAGCGGCAGCGTGGCGTGCACGTCGTCGCCCTCGGTGGCCAGGCCCAGCGTCACCGACTGCCCGGCCAGGAAGCGCAACCGGTGGCTGCGCGGCGTCTGCAGATGCAGCAGTCGTGTGTCCGGCGCCAGTGCGCTGGCCGCGCGCACATGAGCGACGATCTGCTGATGCGGAATGTCCTCCGGACCGGCGGCCTCCAGCAGCTCGAGGGTCAGCTCGGGGCTGGCCGCCGTGTGCGCACAGGCTAGCGTGTAGCCCTGGGCCCTTTCGGCCTCGGACATCGGGTAGTCGCAGGCCTGCGTGCGCGCCACCTCCCCGGAGATCACGCGCACCTTGCACATGCCGCAGGTGCCGTTGCCGCAGCCATAGTTCAGCATCAGCCCGGCACGCAGCCCCGCCTGCAGCAAGGTGTCACGGCCCTCGACGGTGAATTCGCGGCCGCTGGGGCGCACCGTGACCTGCGCGGACATCACTTTCAGCATATCGTCCATCACTTCCAGATAGCCCACCGATTCGGTCGCCAGCGCACGCGCCAGGCCCTGCGTGACCTCGCGCTCCAGTTCCTGCCACGCCGCATCGTCGCGACGCTGTGCGCCCAGTTCGCGCACGCGTTGCTGCACCGACAGCACCAGCGCGTGATAGCGCTGCAGGTGGCGCTGCGCATCGGCCAGGTCCTGGCTCTGGTTGAACAGTCGCTGCGCCAGAACCTCCTGGCTGGGCAGCAGGCGCTCGCGCACGCGCCGGCCGAAGGCCTCGTCACGGATATGGGTGACACGCTCGAGCAGGCCATGCTCCTCGAGCCGTGCCTGCGGGTAGAGCTGCAGCAACGAGTCGGTCGACACCAACCCTTCGCTGGTGCTCAGGCGGCCGTCGCGCACCTGCTGCTGCAACACGCCGCGTGCCACGCCCACCAATTGCGCAGCCCGCCAGATCGTCAACCAGTGCGACATCGGCTCAGACCCGGATGCGATCGAGATAGCGCGCGCGGTACAGCAGGCGCGGGCGCGCGGCGTCGTCGACGAAGGCGCTGCGCGCATGCAGCAGGTTGTGCCCGACCAGGCCCATGCCCGATTGCAGGCGCAGTCCGAAGCGCTGCGGCCCATTGCGACCCAGCAGTTCGCGCAGGAAGGCGGCGGCATCGCGAGTGGCCGCGTCGTCCTTCCACTCGATGCTGCGCGTGCGTGCCGTGTAGCGCATGTGCAGCGCGCCACTGTCGTCGTCGACGCTGAACACCGGGCCGGCCTGCGCAACGCGCGCCACGCCGGCCTCGCCCTGGCGTGCGGGGATCACCATCGCGTCGTTGGCCATCAGTGCCCTGACCCAGCGCGGGTCGGCGTCGCGCAACGCGATGTAGGCCTGCTCGTGGTCCATCAGCAGGTTGTCGCCGCCCTCGGCGGCATCGCGCACGCAGTGCAGGATCATCGCTTCGATGCGCCGCTGCGGCGGGTGGTAGTAGCCGTCGGTGTGCCAGTTGATCGCGTGGCTGGTATACGGGATATAGGCACCGCCGCCCTCGCCGGCTTCGCCGCGGCCCGGGTCGACCGCGATCGGCGAGATGCCGTCCTCGTCGGCCAGCCAGTTGGCGTCGAGGCGGTGCAGCCCCAGATGCGCACCGAGGCGGACCGGCAGCGTCTTGTCGGCGGCCGTCACCGGGCTGCGATAGACGGCGATGCTGGCGCGTGCGATGCGGTCGAGCAGCGCGTCGCGCTCGGCCGCGCTCGGCTGGCGCGGGTCGGAGACGTCGACGATCAGGTCGTCGACGTCTCGCGGCTGCCGCCGCAGCTTGAGCTCGCGCCAGCGCCGGTAGGCAACGTCATTGCCGAGGTCGAAGGCGCCGCTCGCGGCCGCCGCTCGCTCGACCCGCGGCTCGAGGCACAGGGTCGTCACGTCAATCCCCGCTCAGTCCGGCACGGCGCGGCGCACGCCGTTCGGTGGACATCGCGTCGGCAAAGCTGCGCTGCAGCATCTGCACCGCTTCCGGCGCTTCGACCGACATCACCTGGTCGACCGCCCAGGCGTGATCCTTCGCCGGCATCAGCCGCTCGACGCGGTGGCCGAGATAGCGCATGAAAGCGAAGTCGGGGCCGTCCGCCGCATGGCCGAACTCGGCGTAGTGCGCGCACAACTCGTTGTACAGGTCGATGAAGCGGCCCTGGTGACTGTCCTCGCCGGGTGCCGGCAGGCCCATCAGCCGGTCCTGGTTCTCGGCCAGGTGGTCTGCGACGCGCCGCACCATTGCGGTGGTGAAGGCCACGCGCTCATCGGCACCCAGACGGTCATAGGCCATGCGGTCGGCCACCTGCACCAGGAACACCAGCCATTCGCTCAGGAAGGCGAAGTAGACCGCGCCGATGTCGATGTCGAAGCGCGC
>JAHECC010000139.1 GCA_024641965.1 Rubrivivax sp. | reverse complement strand
TGCAGCATCTTCATCTGCTGTTCGAACTGGCGCGACGCGGTGATCATCGCGATCATCGTCGCCACGGCGCTGACGTTGCTGCCTTCGAGCATGCCCTGCTGCACGCGCGCGGCGGGGTCGGCGTCGAGATCGCCGCCGCCCGATCTGAACAGACCGTCGTTGCCGCGTTCCAGCCGGCCTTCGGGCGTGACCAGCTTGAGCTTGCCCAGCAACTGGGCGCGTGCATCACCCACCTTGGCGGTGATGCTGCCATCGGCGCCGATGTCGATCTTGGCGTTGGCGGGCACGCTGATCGGCCCACCATCGCCCAGCACCTGCAGCCCGCCGCGCGTGACCAGTTCGCCTTCGGGGCTGATGTCGAGCGCGCCACCTCGGGTGTAGGCCTCGGTGCCGTCCAGCGCCTGCACCGCCAGCCACGATTTGCCCGACACCGCCACGTCCAGCGGGCGGCCGGTACTTTGCACGTCGCCCGGCGCGTCGCTGTAGCCGGTCGTCGACTCCAGCGCGTACACGCGCGTGCTGGCGCCGTCGCCCTGCACCGGCACCGAGCGGAAGGACGCCATCTCGGCGCGGAAGCCAGCAGTGGAAACATTGGCCAGGTTGTGCGCCAGGATGTCCTGGCGCTGCAGCATGGCCTTGGCGCCCGACATCGACAGGTAGATCATGCGGTCCATGCGGGGCCTTTCACTGCTTTGGGCTCAACTCAGGTTCAGCGCAAGTTAACGAGTGTCTGCAGCACCTGGTCCTGCGTCTTGATGGTCTGCGCATTGGCCTGGTAGATGCGCTGCGCGGTGATCATGTTCACCAGCTCGCCGGTCAGGTCGACGTTGCTTTCTTCCAGCGCACCGGCCTGCAGCACGCCCATGCTGCCGTCGCCGGGCACGCCGTACACCGGGTCGCCCGAGGCGAAGGTGCGGCCCCAGGCGTTGTCGCCCAGCGGCTGCAGCCCCTGCGGGTTGCGGAAGTTGGCCAGCTCGATCTGCCCCGACGGCTTGCTCTGGCCGTTGGAATAGCGCGCCATGATCACGCCGTTGGGCTCCACCGACACCGAGCTCAGCAGGCCGGCGCTGTAGCCGTCCTGGCGGATGTCGGTGACGCCGTAGGCCGAGCCGAACTGCGTGGCACCGCTCAGGTCGAGCAGCAGCCCGAGGATCGGCTCGGTCTGCGCACCCACACTGTTGAACGAGGCCGGAATGTTCATCGGCACCGGCGCGTTCGGCGTGATCGGCGCGCTGCCGTTGCTCTGGAAATTGATGGTCGTCACCGGTGCCGGCGCCGCCGGTGTGCCACCCACGGTCGCGCCGTTGGCGGTGGCGAAGACATTCCAGGTGTCGTTCGCGGTTTTCTGGAAATAGAAGCTCATCGCCACGTCCTGGCCCTTGGCGTCGTACACCGTCAGCGAGGTGGCGTTGTTGTAGCTGGTGGCGTTGGCAAAGTCGATCAGCGGCGGCACCGGCGGCAGCGTCACCGCCTTGCGCGAATCCAGGTTCATTTCCAGCGATGCGCGTGTGCTCGGGTTGGGGTCGATGCCGCCAGTGGGCAGTTGCAGCGGCACCAGCTGGCCCGGCTGGATCACGCCGTTTCCGTCGGCGGCATAACCCTGCAACTGCTCCTGGCCATTGTTGACGAGGAAGCCTTCGCGGTCCACCTTGAATTGGCCGTTGCGCGAGAAGGTGACCGGGCTCTTGCCGTCGCTCACCTGGAAGAAGCCGGGACCGTTGATGGCCAGGTCGAGCGGGTTCTCGGTGGTCGACACGTTGCCCTGCGTGAACTGCTGCGCCACCGCAGACAGGCTGGTACCGATGCCCACCGCATTGGTGCCCGAGCCGTTCAGCGCGGTGGCATACACCGCATTGAACTCGGCGCGCGAGGTCTTGGCGCCGTAGGTGTTGGCGTTGGCGATGTTGTTGCCGATGACCTCGAGGTTCTTGCTCGAAGCGTTCAGTCCGGACAGGCCTTGCTGGAAGCTCATGGTAGGTTTCCTGGTGATTTCCTGGTGAAGAATTGGCGCTTCAGTTGAAGGCCTTGACGGTGTCGTAGGGCACGCTGCCCATGTGGCGCAATTGCAGGTTGAGCGTGTTGCCGGCGCTGCTGACGGCGTCGACCTGGTCGCGCATCAGCGTGCCGCCCAGCACGCTGCGCGTGCCGCTGTTGGCGGTGACGCGGAAGCGGTAGCCGTCGCCGTCCTGCACCTTGCCGGCCGGCCATTCGAAGCCGTGCCGGCCACTGCTCAGCGCGCCCAGCTCCAATGTGTCGGTGACGAGGCCGGCGCCGTTGAGGATCTCGACCTTGGCACTGTCGGCGGCGGAGTTCAGCTCGAAACCACCCACACCATTGCCGTTGACCACGGCCAGGCGGTCGCCGGCCACGGTGACGGGCCGGCCCACCAGCGTGGCGCCCTGCAGCGCCTGCAATTGCACCAGCTGGCCGTTCAGGCCGGCCACCGTGGTGTTGAGCTTCTCGATGCCGGTGACGGTGTTGATCTGCGCCATCTGGCTCGTCACCTGAGCGTTGTCCAACGGGTTCATCGGGTCCTGGTTCTGCATCTGCGCGACCAGCAGCTTGAGGAACCGATCGCCGGCTTCTTCGTCGTTCTTCGTCACCGACGTGGTTGCTGCCGTGCCGCCGTTGATCCCCGCTACGGCCGTCATGGGTGCGCCCTAAGCGCTGCGCGCAGCCCGGCCCGGGACGGGCCAGACGCTCGGCCTGTCCAAGCCCGCGCGGGCAGGCTTGGAGCCGCGGTTCTCGCACCCGCCGAGCGGGAGCGTTCGCACATGGGGCGGCCCGGCGTGCTCACGACTGTCCCATCTGCAGCGTCTTCAGCAGCAGGCTCTTGGCAGCGTTCATGACCTCCAGGTTGTTCTGGTACGAGCGCGAGGCCGAGATCATGTTGACCATCTCCTCCACCGTGTTGACGTTGCTGTAGGTGACGTAGCCCTCGGCGTCGGCGCCGGGGTGCTTGGGGTCGTGCACGCGCCGGCCGGGGGTGGTGTCCTCGCCGACGGCGGACACGCGTACACCCGCCGCACCGAGTTCGCCCATCAGCTCGGTCTGGAATACCACCTGCCGCGCCTGGTAGGCCTTGCCGCCAAGGCCGGCCACGGTGTCGGCGTTGGCCAGGTTCGAGGCGACCACGTTCAGCCGCTGGCTCTGCGCGCTGACCGCGCTGCCGCTGACGTTGAAGATGTTGAACATGCTCATGGGCGGTTCCTAAAGGTTGGTTCAGCCCTGCTGAGGCGACTTCATCGCATCCAGCATGGCGCGCACCTGGCCGTTGATGAAGCGCAGCGAGGCCTCGTACTTGAGGGCGTTGTCGGCGAAGGACGCGCGTTCGCGGTCCATGTCCACCGAGTTGCCGTCCAGGTTGCTCTGGCTCGGTGCGGCATAACGCAGCGTGGTTTCGGTGGCCGCGCCGAAGCCGGCGGCGAGCGGCAGCTTCAGCGCCGCCATCGCGGCCGCGCCGGCCGGTGCGCTGCCCGTGGCCTGGCGCAGCGCCGCAGCGAAGTCCATGTCGCGTGCCAGGTAGCCGGGGGTGTCGGCGTTGGCGATGTTGCTGGCCAGCAGGCGCTGGCGCTCCGAGCGCAGCGTCAGCGCCTGGCTCTGGAAATCGAGGCTGTCGCTGAGGCGGTTGATCATCGCGGCTCCATGGCACGGGGCTTCATGCCGCGGCATTGTGGGCAGGGCATGGCCGAAACATGAGCGCGAATAGCAGGTGCAAGTCCGGCCAATTCGCACGCTCAGGCCGCCCTGCGACGCCCTAGAGTGCGCAGCGTGAAGCACACCCCTGCCCCTACTGTCCTAACGCGCGTGAGCCGTTGTGCCCTCGCCGCCACCGCCGCGGGTCTGCTGGCCGGAACGGCCGCCGCGCTGGCACAACCCGGCGTCGCGCCGGCCGACACCACGCTCGATGCCGCCACGCTGCAACAGATTCAGCAACTCGGCGAGCAGGCCAGCGCCGGCCTGGCACCCGGCGCCCTGCGCGTCGAGATCGAACCCGGCCGGCTCGACCCGCGCCTGAACTTGGCGCCCTGCCAACGCATCGAGGCCCAACTGCCGCCCGGTGCACGCGCCTGGGGCCGTACCCGGGTGGGCTTGCGTTGCGTCGAGGGCGAGAAGCCCTGGAAGGTCTATCTGCCGGTGACGGTGAAGGTGTTCGCGCCGGGCGTGGTCGCCGCCGCCGCGTTGCCGTCCGGCACGGTGCTGCGCGCCGACCATCTGACGATGGCCGAGGTCGACTGGGCCGAAGACCGCTCGCCGGCCGTGGCCAACGCCTCGCACCTGGTCGGGCGTGCGCTGCTGCGGCCGCTGGCGGCCGGCGCCACGCTGCACCAGGGCGATGTTAAACAACGCCAGTGGTTCGTGGCCGGCGACACCGTGCAACTGGTGGCGCGGGGCCGCGGCTTCAGTGTCGCGGGCGAGGGCCAGGCCCTGTCTACCGGCATCGAAGGCCGTCCGGTGCGCGTGCGCACCGACAACGGGCGTGTGCTCAGCGGCCTGCCGGTGGGGCTGAACCGGGTCGAGGTGCAGCTTTGAACACCGGCCGCGCCAACCCCCCGCATTTGCGGGGGTGATGCGAGAATGATTCTCGAAACCCCTCAAGTTCCGGCGCCCGGGCTCCGATATCCCGTGCATGTACATCGGGCATGGGCCGTTCCGGCCGCCCGCAGGAGACAGCCATGAAGATCGGTCCCGTAGACATCAAGGCAGCCACGTCGCCCACGCAGGCGGACCGCAAGGGCCCGCCCGGCCCCGTGGCCGCTACCGAGCCGAGCGCGCGCGTGGCGCTGTCAAGCCAGACGGCACTGAGTGGCAACGAGGCCAGCCGCGCCGATTTCGACGCCGAGAAGGTGGCGCGCATCGCCCAGGCGATCCGCGACGGCAAGTTCCAGGTCAACGCCGAAGCCATCGCCGACAAGCTGATCGCCAACGCGCAGGAACTGCTGCCCAAGTCATCGCACTGAGCGCCGCCCCGAGCGGAGCCCTCATGGCCGCGGCGCACTGAACAGCCGGCATGGCTGAGACGGCCCGCGCGCCCGCCCCGATTTCCAACACCTTCATTGGGTTCATGTCGCCGCACAACGAACTGGAACACGCCATCGCGATGGTCGAGCAGCACCTTGGCGCCTTGGGCGAAGCCATGCGTGTGCACCAAGCCGAGGCCATCGAATCCGAAGCCGGTGCGCTGCAGCGTGCAATGGCCGCGGCCGTCGAATTGCTGCGCCGCAGCGTGCGCGCCGGCAGCCTGCCGCCGCCGCTACGCCAGCGGCTGGCACTGGCCAGCGGCCAGGTGGCGGCACAGCGCGAGGCCCTGGCACGCGCCGGCGCCTCGCTCGACAGGGCCATCGAGGTGTTGCTGCCGGCCGCCGCGCCGCATGTGGCCTATTCCGCCGCCGGTCTGAACGAGCGGCCCGCGCACAGCGGCGTGGTGCAAGCCTGATCGTCTGATCACCGGCGCGCAACGATGCGCGCACGCCACGCCTGCGGGAAACCCCAATTCCACAGCGCCGCGCCGGAGCCACACTTCGGCGCATTCAAACACCGCGATGCAGGTTGGCTACGACGCCGCCGGCGCCACGGTTCCAGGCCTGCACACGACAGGTCAGCCAAGAAAAACCGTTCGTTGGGATCACACTCCAGCCCCCCTGCGCCGCGTCCGGACCACGCCAACGTGGACCCCTGGGCCGAGGACCCGCCCCATCACCAGGGTGAGCCGCTGCCGTGGCTGTTGCCGCTGTGCGCCGGCGTGCTGGGTGCGGCCGCGTTGGCTGCCTTGCTGTGGCACCTGCCCGCGGAGCAGCCGCTGGCGGTCGCCGCCGCGGTGAGCGCGCTGGCGCTGGCGCTGCTGCTGCCGGTGCTGGCAATGTGGCGGCAGCGCCGCCGCGTGCGCAGCTCCTTGCACCAGTTCTCCGACCAGCTGGGCGGCGAGAACTGGCGCGACGCAGTGCAACATCTGCGCGACGACGGCTTCGGCGCGCCATCGGCCTTCGACGCGTTGGCCAGCGGTGTGGAAAGCGTGCTTGGCGAATCGGAGCGGCGCTGGCAGGCACTTGCCGAGCTGTCGGCCGATTGGTACTGGGAGACCGATGCGCGGCACCGCATCAGCTGGCTGTCGGGGCTGGCGCCGCAGGCCATGGCGCCGGGCGGCGACGACGCCGCGTTGCTAGGCCGGCGTTTCGACCAGATCGCGCATTTCCGCGCGCCCGCCCAGGGTTGGGGAGCGTTGCACGAGCGCGTGGCACGGCTCGAAGCCTTCCGCGACCTGGAGTTCCAGGTCCACGGGCCGCACAGCATGTGCTGGCTGTCGATCAGCGGACGGCCGCGGCACGACGCGCATGGCGCGGTGCTGGGCTACGAAGGCGTCGGCCGCGACGTGACCGAACGCCGCCAGGCGCACGAGCAGCTGCTGGCCAGCGAGCAGCGCTGGTCGACGATGACGCGGCTGGCGGCCGACTGGTACTGGCAGACCGATGCCGAGCACCGCCTGCTGCCCCTGGGCGCAGGACAGCATCACCGTGTGGACGCGGCGCTGGCCGACCGCATCGAGGGGCGCACGCGCTGGGACGCGCACGGCGACGCGCTGACACCGCAGCAATGGGCGGATCACCGTGCCGACCTGGACGCGCGGCGGCCGTTCCGCTCGCTGCAGTTCGAGATCGAAGGCGGCGAAGGCCGCTACCTGTGGATCTCGATCAGCGGCCTGCCGCGCTTCGATGCAGCGCAGCGCTTCATCGGCTACCACGGCGTGGGCCGCGACATCACCACGCGCAAGCAGGCCGAGGCGCTGCTGCTGCGCCACAACGAGGCGCTGCAACGCGCGGTGGCCGAGCGCACGCAGGACCTGCAGCAGATGAACCTGGACCTGGACGCCTTTGCGCGCCAGCTGGCCCATGAACTGCGCACGCCCATTGGCCAGGTACAGGGTC
This sequence comes from Rubrivivax sp., assembly GCA_024641965.1. Taxonomy (GTDB): domain Bacteria; phylum Pseudomonadota; class Gammaproteobacteria; order Burkholderiales; family Burkholderiaceae_C; genus Rubrivivax. The sequence continues at coordinate 3,349 of JAHECC010000139.1, read as the reverse complement.
TTGCGCAGATGTTGGGCGAACGCGCCGCGGCACGGCTGATAGCCGAGGACCATGAACTGCTGGACCTGCAGGTGCAGGCGGCGGCACGCATGCGCGAGACGCTGGACGCGCTGCTCGCGCTGGCACGCTCGACGCTGCAGCCGATGCCGGTGCAGCCGCTGGACCTGAGCGCGCTGGTCCAGGAGGTGGCCGACGAACTGCCGGCGCTGTCGCGCGCCGCGCCGTTGCGCTGGGATATCCAGTGCGACATGCAGCTCGACGCCAACCCGGCAGCGCTGAAGATCGTGCTCATCAACCTGATGGGCAACGCCGCCAAGTTCACGCGCGACAACCCGCGGCCGCGCGCCCGAGTGGGCCTGCGCAGCGACGCTGACGAGGGCAAGCCGGTGTGGCGTGTGAGCGTGCAGGATAACGGCGTGGGCTTCGACCCGGCGCGCGCCGAGCAGTTGTTCCGGCCCTTCAGCCGGCTGCATGCGCGCGATGCCTATGCCGGCAGCGGCATCGGCCTTAGCATCGTGCAACGCATCGTCGAGCGCCATGGCGGCACGGCGCGTGCCAGCAGCGTGCCGGGCCAGGGCGCATGCTTCGAGTTCACGCTGGCGCGTGTGGTACTGCCGCAGACCGCGACGCCGGTGGCCGCGACCCTGGAACGCCGCGACGCCACGCCGGCCTGAGGCTCACCACTCGCGAAGCTTGGCGCGCAGCCGCGCGATGCTCTGGCTGTGCAGCTGGCACACGCGGCTTTCGGTGACGCCGATGACCGCGGCGATCTCCTTCAGGTTCATGTCCTGCTCGTAGTACATGCTCATCACGTACTGCTCGCGCTCGGGCAGATTCTTGATGGCCTCGACCAGCGCCATGCGCATGCGCTGGTCCTGCAGCAGCGCGAGCGGGTTGTGCTCCTCGCTGGCCACATGGCGGTCGAGGTAGTCGTCGTCGCCCTCGTCGCCGTTCATGTCCTCCAGGCACACCAGCTGGGTGCCGCGCACCTTGCCCAGCAGCTCCTGATAGTCACGCAGTGCCAGCCCCATCTCGGCGGCGATCTCGCCTTCGCTCGGGGCGCGACCGTGGCGCTGCTCGAGCGCGCGCACCGCCGACTCGATGCTGCGCTGGTGGCGCCGGTCGCCGCGGCTCATCCAGTCGTTGCCGCGCAGCTCGTCGAGCATGGCGCCGCGGATGCGCTGCGTGGCGAAGGTCTCGAACATCACGCCCTGCGCTTCGTCGAAGCGACTCAGCGCATCGCTCAGGCCGATCATGCCGACCTGGATCAGGTCGTCGACCTCGACGTTGGCCGGCAGCTTGGCGATCATCTGGTGCGCCAGCCGGCGCACCAGGGGGCTGTACTGCTTGATCATCGCGTTGGCGTCTAGGCGCCCCTTGGCGGTGTACATGGATGCGTTGGCTCCGGACGGGTTCAATTCAGGGACATGACGCATGACGCGGCGCTGCGCGCGTGCCAGCCGGTCCATACCGGGCCGGTATCGGGCAACGTCAGCTGGTCGGCAGGAAGCTTCAGCTGCGCGGCCAGCAGTGCCGACAGCGCGGCCGTCGGTGCGTCGCGCACATCGCAGGCCGGATCGATGGTGACCCAGTCGCGCAGTGACGCACCGAGGAAGCTTTCGGCACAGCTGGCCAGGCGCTCGGCGATCAGCGGCACGCGCACGCCCGAGGGTGGCGCGGCCAGCAGCAGGTCGTAGCTCATGAGGGCGCAGCGCTGCACCAGCAGCTTCATCGCCGCATAGGCGTGGGTGACACTTTCGGGCTGGTCGGCGGCGAGCAGCAGCGGGCGCAATGCACGCCGCGGATACAGGCGCGCCAGGTCGCTGGCGCCGGCATGCACCAGCAGCACCCGGCACAACGGCGCGGCGGCCTGCAGCCGGTCGAGCAGGTGCGCCGACGAGCCGCGCGTATCGACATGTGCCAGCGGCAGGCCGCGCGCGGCCAGATACGACACCTGGGCCGACAAGGGCTCTATGCAGGCACTCAGGTCGAGCCCAGCCAGTTCGTGTGGCGAGGGCGAGTTGTCGGCCGCATCCACTACCAGCGTGTTCAGGCCGAGCGCGCCGAGCGTGGTCGTCAGGCGCTCCAGCACCACGCTGTTGAAGGCGACATGCGGGTTGGCGACCAGCGCGATGTGGCAGGCCTGGGTGCCGGCGAAAAGCCGGCGCAGGCCATGCGCCTGGTCGGTGGGCGACGGGGTCGCGGAAGAATGCAAGTCGTGCATGTGAGGGACCGGGACTGTCGTGGTGTCAAGCATGCGGGGCCGCAGCTTCGACGCTGCGCGTCGCCGCGGGCACGCTGCGCAGGCCGGCGAACACCAGGTTCATGTCACCCGCGTCCATGCGCCAGGCCGTGGCCGGCGCATTGCGCAACGCCTGCTGCACCAGCGCGCCGGACGACAGGCGGTGCCAGTCCTCGGGCACACGCTGGCCGTTGGCCACGGCCAGCACCTTGAGCTTGTGGCGGATCATCGCGTCCAGCGCCGGGCCGAGCTTCACCGCCTCGTCCACCTTCGACAGGATCACGCCGCGGCAGCTGCTGGCGCGGTAGGCATGCAGCACGTCTTCAATGGTTTCGCCCTGCGCCGCAGCGTTGACCACCAGCAGCCGGTTCACGCTGCGGTGCGACAACATCTCCAGCAATTCGCGCGTGCGCGCATCGCGCTGGGCCATGCCTGCCGTGTCGATGAGCACCATCTTCTTTGCCGACAGCAGCTCGAGCAGGTCGTCGAGAGAGGCGCGGTCGTGCGCAGTGTGCACCGGCACGCCGAGGATGCGGCCGTAGGCGCGCAATTGCTCGTGCGCGGCGACGCGGTAGGCATCCAGTGTGATCAGACCCAGGTTGGCGGCGCCATGGCGCGTGGCGAAGGCCGCCGCGAGCTTGGCGGTGCTGGTGGTCTTGCCCACGCCGGTGGCACCGATCAGCGCGAACACGCCGCCACTGTCTTCCAGTGGGGCCTCGGCATCGGCACCGAGCAGGTTGCGCTCGAGCACGCTGGCGGCCCACTGGCTTTCGTCGGTGTCGTCGGGCAGGCTGTCAGACAACTTGCGGATCAATGCCGGAGAAAAACCCAAGTCCAGCAGCTTCTGCGTCAGCAGCGCCTGGCGCGGCTGGCGCTGCAGCTTTTCCATGAAGGCCAGTGCACCGAAGCGGTCTTCGATCAGGTCCTTCATCGCGCGCAGTTCGTCGAGCATGCGGTCGTTGTCCGGGCGGCCAGGTACGGGAGCCGCGGCGACCATCACGGGCACCGGGGCCACGATCGAGGCGGGCACCTGGATCGGCTGCGCGGCGGCCACGGCCTCGTGCAGCCCAGGTGGCGCGGCCGGTGTCTGCGGCCGGGCGGCGTCGC
>JAHECC010000328.1 GCA_024641965.1 Rubrivivax sp. | reverse complement strand
AACGCAGCGCCAGCGCCGCCAGCAGCGCGCCGAGCAGCAGGCCGAATGCGCTGCCGGCCAGGCCCAGCGCCGCGCATTCGGCCAGCACCAGCGCGCGGCGCTCGCGCGCCGTCAGCCCGAGCACGCCGAGCAGCGCGAAGGCCGGCTGCCGCTGCGCCAGCGACAGCGATACCACCGAATACACCAGGAAGGCGCCGACGAAAAGCGCCACCAGCGCCAGCACGGTGAGGTTGACGCGGTAGGCGCGCGACAGGTTCGACAGGCGTTGCTCGGCCTCGTCGGCGCTCACCGCCGACACTTCGGGCGGTAGCGCCAGTCCGGCCAGCCACTGCCGGGCATCGACGCCGGCTTCGAGCCGCAGGTCGATGCGCGTCAGGCGCCCGGCCATGCCGAAGTGCGCCTGCGCGCCGGCCACGTCCAGCACGGCCAGCGCGGCGCCGCCGGCAGGCACGCTGCCGGCCACGCGCAGCGTCTGCCAGCCTGGCCCAGCACGTAATGCCAGCATGTCCCCGTCGTTCACGCCCAGCAGCTCGCGCGCGCGGGCATTGAGAAACACGGCATTGGGGTCGAGCAGGGCGAATGGCGAAGCGGCGCCACCCGCTTGCGGCAGCAGCGTCGGCGCCATCGCCGCGACGCTGAGTGCATCGATGCCGAGCACACGCAGCGACACACGTTCGCCGCCTGCCGCGCGGCCATAGGTGTCGATCTCCAGCAGCGGGCTGGCCAGTGCCACGCCCTGCGCCGTTGCCACACGTTCGAACCAGGCGTCGTCGAAACCCTCGCGCTGCGACCGCAGGCTCAGGTCGGGCTCGCCGTTGGCGGCGCGCACCGCGGCCGAGAATTCGGCCAGCGCCGAGGCGTTGATCAGGTGCACCGACCAGGCCAGCGCCACGCCCAGCGCCACCGCCAGCAGCGCCATGCCGTGGCGCCACGGGTGGTGGCGCCACTCGCGCCAGCTCAGGCGCCACAGCTGCCAGGGCATCGGCGGCATCACGCCGCGTGGCGCGCCGCGGCGGGCATCGGCTCGATGCCGCCGGGCGTCAGCCGCAGCACGCGGTCGGCGCGCTCGGCGGCGGCCAGCGAATGCGTCACCAGCAGGCACGCCGAGCCGGCCTCGCGCACCTGCGCCACCAGCACCGACATCACACGCTGCGCGGTGTCGGGGTCGAGGTTGCCGGTGGGCTCGTCGGCCAGGATCAGCGCCGGGTTGTGCACCACTGCGCGCGCGATCGCCACGCGCTGCAGCTGCCCGCCCGACAGCTGTGCCGGCATGCGCGCGCCGAAAGCGCCCAGGCCGACGGCGTCGAGCACCGCGTCCACGCGCGCCGCGTCGTGGCGGCCCAGCAGCATCAGCGGCAGCGCCACGTTCTCGGCCACGCTCAGGTGCGGCAGCACATGGAAGGCCTGGAACACGAAGCCGATCCGGGCGCGGCGCAATCGTGCGCGCTGGTCCTCGGCCAGCGCCGGCACGTCCTGATCATCCAGACGCAGGCTGCCACTGTCCGGCGGCTCCAGCCCGGCGATGCAATTCAGCAGCGTGGACTTGCCGACGCCCGATTCGCCGAGCAGCGCGACGAACTCGCCGCGCGCCACGTCCAGCGAGACATCGTGGAACACCGGCGTCGCGCCGAAGGACTTGGACAAGGAACGCAGTTGCAGCATGGGCCATGCATCATGCCGCAGCGGCCGGGCGGGCACCCCCGCAGGGACAAGCGATCCGCCAGAATCGCCGGCGTAGCCACCATCAGGAGACGACATGAAGGCATTGCAGGGCCGCGTGGCCGTGATCACCGGCGCGGCCAGCGGCATCGGCCTTGCCTTGAGCCGGCGTTGCGCGCGCGCCGGCATGAAGCTGGTGCTGGCCGACATCGAAACCGCGGCGCTGCAACGCGCGCTGGCGCAGCTGCGCGACGCGGGCGCGAGCGCCATCGCGCAGACCGTGGACGTGAGCGATGCGGCGCAGGTCGATGCGCTGGCCGACGCCGCCTACCGCGAGTTCGGCGCGGTGCACCTGCTGTGCAACAACGCCGGCGTGGCCTCGCCGACGTTGCGGCTGCCTGCCTGGGAAGGCAGCGTCGCCGACTGGCAATGGATCATGGGCGTGAACCTGATGGGCGTGGTGCACGGCGTGCGCACGTTCGTGCCGCGCATGCTGGCCGGCGGCGACGAAGGGCACATCGTCAACACCGCCTCGGTGGCCGGGCTGCTGACCGGCTCGGGCCCGTATTTCGCGTCGAAGCACGCCGTCACCTGCCTCAGCGAAGGGCTCTACAAGGACTTGAAGGCCGCCGGTTCCAGGTTGTCGGCGTCGGTGCTGTGCCCGGGCATCATCCGCACCGCGATCCTCGATGCCGAGCGCAACCGGCCGGCCGGCCTCGGCCCGGCGACCGACGTGACGGCGCTGCCCGAGGCCACGCAGCGCTGGGCGGCCGAGTTTCGCGCGCAACTCGAGGCCGGCCTGGAGCCGGCGCTGGTGGCCGACGCCGTGCTCGAGGCGATCGAGTCCGACCGCTTCTACATCGTGCCGGCGCAGCCGCAACTGCTGGCGCTGATCAAGGCGCGGCTGCAGGACATCGCCGAGCTGCGCAACCCTACGCTGCCGCCGGGCGCCTGATGCGGCATTGCGTTCAATCGCACAAAGAATGCTTTGAAGGGCCATGGCCGCTTCCTGCGCGTTGCTGACGTTCGGCGGCTGCCACTCAACAGGCACTTGCGACCCGATGCGGACCGCGGAGATTTTCCGCTCGAGGTACGGTTTCACCTCGCTCACCGGTCTTTCGCGGCCACAGCG
>JAHECC010000138.1 GCA_024641965.1 Rubrivivax sp. | reverse complement strand
GCCCGCACCGGAGGTGCTGGTGACGATCATGTCCATGTCGCCGAGCAGGCTGTCGTAGTCGATCGAGCACACCACCTTGGCGTCGGGCGTATCTTCCAGGATCGACGCCTTCAGCTGCTCGAGCTTCTTCATGTCGCGCCCGGCGATCACCACCTCGTCGAAGGCCATCGCCAGCAGCCGCGCGCTGACCGAGCCGATCGAGCCCGACGCGCCGATGACCATGGTCTTGGCCGGGATGCGCTTGCCCTTGGCCGGCAGCGGCACCAGGCCCATGCGCGTCATCGCGTCGGCTGCGGCCCACAGCGCGCCCGATGCCGAATAGCTGTTGCCGGTGGTCACCGGCAGCGGCGCGCGCCGCGCCACGGTGATGCCGGCGTCGCCCACCACCTTGGTGAAGGCGCCCAGGCCCATGATCTGCGCGCCCATCTTCTCGGCCATGCCCGCTGCAGCCAGCAGCCGGCGGTAGGTGAACTCGGGGCTGTGCGCCAGCATTTCCTTGGGCGTGCCACCGACGAAGAGCAGCCAGCCCTCGGCTTCGGCGCCGGTGGGCGAGACGATGTTCTCCATCTTGCAGTACACCATCGGCGGGATGTAGGCGGCCATCGACTCCACCCGGTCCATCACGAACTTGGGCGTGCCCTTGGGCACCGGGAAGCCCTTCTTGATGAACTCCTGGCTCAAGGGGTGCACGACGAAGGCGAAGCGGCGGATGTTGCGGAAATGTCCTGTGGGGTGCAGCAGCCTCGGCTTCAGGTCCAGCTCGTCGATGATCTCCTCGAACTCCTCGTCGGCCAGCTCCTCTGCATTGCGCTCCAGCTTGGCCAGGATCATCGCTTCCAGTGTGCTGATGCCGACCACGCGGTCGAAAAGCTTGGGCGAGATGTCGATCACCAGGTTGACCTTGCACTGCTTGTAGAAGGTCATCTGCTCGTCGTCGACGGCCGAGGTGATCAGCGTCTTGCCATGCAGGTTGGCCAGCGAGCCCACAGCGCGGATCTCGTCGTAGTTGCCGACGATGACGTGCGCCTTGCCCACCGCGTTGGCCACGCGCATGTTCTTCAGCCCGGCCAGCGACTTCTCCAGCATGCGCCAGGGCTTTTGCGACGCGACGAATTCGTTGCCCTTGGCGTACAGCTCCAACTGCGCCAGCGAGCCCAGCAGCACCGGCGAGCCGGCCTGGAACACCGGGTCGGCGAAGCTCAGGTTCTTGGTGTAGTCCGACAGCGCCACCGCGATCTCGTAGTTGCGCATGCCGCTCAGGAACAGCACCAGGTTGTTGTTGAAGTAGTGGCCCAGCTCGCGCTGCACGTAGCGCACCGCGCGCACCTGCAGCAGCCGGCGCAGCTTGGCGCCGGTGGTCACCGGCACGCGCGTCACCACCTTCAGCAGCTTTTGCGTGTTGCGGTTGACGATGGTGGTGGTGCCGACATGGCAATGGTCGGCCACCTCGCTCAGGCCGATGGCGTCGGCGTTGGCCTGCTGGCGGCGCAGCAGTTCCCAGGCCTGCTTGCTGTCCTTGTCGGCGCCCATGCGCTGCACCTTGAAGTGCTGGCCGAGGAAGTCGGTCTCGAAGCTGAAGTCCTTCTTCGACGAGCCCATCGTCACGCTGACGACTTTTTTCATGGTGGTGGTCCTTTGGGGTCGGGTGTGGGTTGGGCGATCAGGCGGCCTGCCTGGTCTTGCGCGGCACGGTCTTGCGCGCTGCCGGCTTGCGCTTGGCAGGCGACTTGGCTGTGGTCTTTGCGGCAGCCTTGGCGGGCGCCTTGGGTTCGGGCAACACCTTGCGGATGATGGCCTCGCAGGTCTCCTGGTCCATGTAGCGCGGCACCGGGTAGCCGATCAGCGCTTCGTGGCATGCGGCTTCGGCCAGCGCCGGGATGTCCTGCTCGCGCAGCGCCTCCAGCGTCGTCGGGATGCCGAGCCGCTGGTTCAACGCGCGCACGCCGTCCAGGAACTTCAGCGCCAGCGCGTCCTCGTCTTCGTCCTCCTCGCCGAGCTTGGCGCGCAGCGCCAGTTGCGCCAGCTGGGGGATCACCGCCGGGGCCGAATATTCCAGCACGTGCGGCAGCATGATGGCGTTGGCCAGGCCGTGAGGCGTGTGGTACCGGGCGCCGAACTGGTGCGCGATGGCATGCACGTAGCCGACGTTGGCACGCGTGAAGGCCAGCCCGGCGTAGGTCGAGGCCAGCGCCATCTTCTCGCGCGCCTGCAGGTTCTTGCCGTCCTCGTAGGCCACCGGCAGGTTCTCGAAGATCATGCCCGTGGCCGACAGCGACATGCCCTCGGTGTAGGGCGTGGTCCACTTGCCGATGAAGGATTCCACCGCGTGCGTCAGCGCGTCGATGCCCGTGGCGGCCGTGATCGCCGGCGGCAGCCCGGTCATCAGCTCGGGGTCGAGCGCGGCCATGCGTGGCACCACGCGCAGGTCCATGATGACCAGTTTCTGCTGCCGCTCGGGGTCGGACACGACCGCCGCCACGGTGACCTCGGAGCCGGTGCCGGCGGTGGTGGGCACGGCATAGATCGGCACCGGGCTGCGCCGGCCCTTGAAGTAGCCGGCCAGCTCGCGCAGCGGCTTGTCGTTGTTGGCGGCGACGGCGATGACCTTGGCCGCGTCCATCGACGAGCCGCCGCCGAAGGCGATGATGGCGTCGCAGCACTGTTCCTTGAAGAACTCCAGGCCCTCCTCGATCAGCGGGATCGGCGCGTCGGGCGTGATCTTGTCGAAGATCACGTAGGGCATGCCGCCAGCGTCGAGCGCGTCGCACAGCGGCTTGATCAGTCCGAGCTTGACGATGATCGCGTCGGTGACGATCAGGATCTTCGCGTGCCCCATGCCGGCGATCGATTCACCCAGGCGTGCGCTCGATCCGGGTCCGACCATCAGCGTCGGCTGCGGAAAGGGCAGCAGCCGCGTCACGAAGCTGGCGCCGCGCATCACCGTGGCCATGCCCTTGCGGCGCATGGCGGGGCTGAGAAGGTCGGTGGGGTTCAAGTCTTGTCTCCTGGGGCGGGTTCAGTTCAGGGCAACCGCCGGGTTTGTTGGAACGCGAGGGCGCAGTCTATCGCCAGCCTTGGTTCGCGTGGCACGGCGCTTGGCGCGATATGGGGATTGCGCTGCGCTGCTTGTCCGGTGGTGCTCAGCCGTTCACCGACGCCACCTCCTCGGTCTTGAAGTCGGCCGGCAGCACGATCTCCAGCATTTGGATGTCCTCGCTGTGGCCAATCTCGCGATGCCGGATGCCGGGCGGCTGGTGCACGCAGGAGCCGGCCTCCAGCCGCACCACGCCCTGGCCTTCGTACTCGAACTCGATCCAGCCCGTGAGTACATAGACCAGCTGGAACTCGGTGCGGTGCCGGTGCGGCTGGCCGGAGAATTCCTGGCCGGCGGCGGCGCGGATGACATGGGCCACCACGCGGCCCTGCGTGGCCTGCTTGATGCCCAGGTCGCGGTACTCGAAGAACGAGCGCAGGCCGCGCTCGAAGTGCGCGTCCTTGGCGTGGGCGGCTACAAAGCCTTCGGTGCTCATGGTTGTGTACCTTTCAGTTCTGCGACAGGGGTGATGCGAACATACACCGCGCCGCCGATGCCGGCGCGCAGCATCTCCACGCCGATCACCGCCAGGATCAAGCCCATGATGCTTGTCACCACGCTCAGGAGCGACGGGCCGAGAAATCGCACCAGCCGCTAGCCGTAGACGAAGAAGGGGCCGGTGATGGCGCACAGCGCGGTTTCGTCCTCGGGCGGTGCGGTGCCGGCGTCCGATAGGCCGGGATGGTGAATGCTCGACGGCTCGCCATGCAGCATCTGGTAGCCGATCAGCGCGACGAGGATGCCGCCCATGATCTGGAAGGCCGGCAAGGTGATGCCGAACAGCGTGAAGATGGCCTTGCCCGCGGGCGCGAACACAGCGATCAGCACGAGGGCCGTCAGCACCTCCTTGCGGGCGATGCGCTCTTGCAACGCGGGCGAATCCGTCGCGGCCAGGCAGAGAAAGATCGCGGTGTTTGCGAGCGGGTTCCTGATGGCGAAGAAGCCCATGAACGTCGACGGTGCGTGGCCGAGCCAAGCTTCCATGTGCCCTCCGTCAAATGGCACAAGTCGGTCGTTGTGAGGGGCGACAGTAGCCGGCACGCTTCCGGCTGCGCCGGCTTGCACAGACGGCACTCCGCCTGGCGGAGCTGGTCTTGGGCAAGTCGTGACCCGCCACGAAGGGTCGGCACACGCAAGTCGGCCCCGACAGGCAGTTGCACGACGAGAATTGATCCGTCCTAGACGCAAACTATCTATCGTCTCAGACTGCTTTTCGCGTTTTCGGCGCTGTCCCAGCCGGCACGGATACGTGTCGGGTGCCGTCGGCGCGACGGCTTACATTGCCGAAATGCTCCCACAGTTGAAGGCCGTCTCGGTCGAGGCGCTTCGTTGCCGCAAAGACCGACAGTGTGAGATCCACACGCCATTTGGCGCCCGCGGCCGGCAACAGATGACCGGTTTCCAGCGCCTGGGCCACCGCCACCTGCGGCAACCACGCCACGCCATGGCCGAGCAGGGCCAGCGCCTTCAATGCGTCGGAAAAGCATCCATATGTCGCACCTTGACATGCGCAGGTCGTCGCTGAAGCGCAAGTTCCACCAGCGCGCCGAAATACGACCCTGGCGCGTAGGCCAGCAGTGGCACCGGGGCATCGCGCCGGCCTGGCAGCGTCCAGGAGGGCGCGCCGGATGCGTCGGGCACACAAACAGGAAGCAGGCAGTCTCGATCGATGTCGATGCGGTCGAAGCGTGATTCGTCAAGCGTCAGCATGACGTCCGGGTGCCTGTAGCAAAGCAGAAACTCGGCATTGCCTTCGACCAGTTGGCTGCTGCAACTGTGCAGGTCATCAGAGAACACACGCGTGCGAACGGCTGCCAGTTTGCCTTCGAGTGTGCGCAGCAACGGCGCCAAGTGGTGGGTCGATACCGCATGCGGCGCTGCGAAGGTCTGGAACTTGCCGCCCTCGGGCATGCGTGAACGCAAGTCGGAACGCACGCCGTGCAAGTCGTCGATCGCCGTTTGCGCGACGGGCAGGAAGTCGTCGCCCGCCGGCAGCAGCCGCACCGGATAGGCGCTTCGGTCGATCAGCGGCGTGCCGACCCAGCGCTCCAGCGCCTTGATGCGGCGGCTGAAGGCCGACTGCGTGACGTGGCGGTCTTCTGCCGCGCGCGTGAAGTTCAGCGTTCTCGACAGCGCGATGAAATCGAGCAGCCAGGCGATATCCATGTCCGCGATTGTGGCCGAGCAAATCGGCGCGGCACCGGACGCAACAGCCGCTCAGTCGGATCCGGACTGGCCGGATGCGCAATCGGCATTGGCGCCGACGACATCGCGGCTGCACACTGCGTCAAACATCGAGCCACATCTCGCCGCGTCAACCCAACACCACGAAACCCATGCACCTTGCCCGTTTCCCCCGCTTTGCCCTCGGCCACTTTCCAACGCCGCTGGAGAAAATGCCGCGACTGTCGGCAGCGCTCGGCGGACCGACGATCTGGATCAAGCGAGACGATTGCACGGGCTTGGCAACGGGTGGAAACAAGACGCGCAAGCTTGAGTTCCTGGTCGCAGACGCGTTGCAACAAGGCGCCGATACGCTGGTGACGCAGGGCGCGACCCAATCGAACCACGTGCGCCAGACCGCCGCGGCGGCGCACATTGCCGGCATGAAGTGCCGCGCATTGTTGGAACGGCGGGTGACCACCATGCCGGCATCCTACGAATCCACCGGCAACGTGCTGCTCGACGACATTCTCGACTGCCCCTACGAATTTCGCGAAAGGGGGCTCGACATGAATGCCGAGGGACAGGCGCTTGCCGAGCGTTTGCGCGCCACGGGTGCAAAGCCCTATTTCATCCCGGGTGGCGGCTCGAATGCGATCGGCGCACTGGGCTATGTCAGTTGCGCGTACGAGCTGGTAGCCCAGGCCGACCAGATGGGCCTGCGCATTGACCGTATCGTTCATGCAACCGGCAGTGCCGGCACGCAGGCAGGGCTGGTGGCCGGGCTGCATGCGATAAACGCGCCGATCGACGTGCTCGGTGTCAGCGTACGCGCGAAACGAACGGCGCAGATCGACAGCGTTCACCGGTTGGCCGTTGCGACCTGCGAGTTGCTCGGCGCGCGCGGCACACTGGAGCGCGATCGGGTTGAGGTGATCGACGAGCATGTGGGTGCCGGCTATGGCCAAGCCGGCGCGGAGACCGTCGCGGCGATCCGGCAAGTCGCGCGCACCGAAGCCATCCTTCTCGATCCGGTTTATTCAGCCAAGGGCATGGCCGGCCTGATTGCACAAGTACGTGCCGGCACGTTCAGCAAATCCGACAACATCGTCTTCCTGCACACCGGTGGGGCGTCGGCTCTGTTTGCGTACGAAGCGCTGTTGGCCGAACCGCGCTCTGCCGACGGCAGCACGGGACATTGAATGGCCAGGCATGCAAGCTAAGGCCCATGCCTGGCGCGTTTCCTGCGTGGCTCATAAAGGCACCGCGCCGAGTCATACTCCGACCCGTCAATCTCGTAGCGTCATTAACACAGGAGCAACCGTCCCATGAAGCTTTCCCTACTGATTCCGGCTGCCGTGTCGCTGGCTGCCTTGGCCGGCGGCGCAGCGGCGCAAGGCACGCTCGACAAGGTCAAAGCCGCCGGCTCGATCACCGTTGGCCACCGCGACGCGTCGATCCCCTTCGCCTACCTTGACGACAAACAGCAGCCCATCGGCTTCTCGATGGACCTGTGCGCAAGAATCGTCGACGCGGTCAAGGCCGAGCTGAAGATGCCCGGCCTGAAGGTCGTCTTCCAGCCAGTCACCTCGGCCACGCGCATTCCGCTGCTGGCCAACGGCACGATCGATCTCGAGTGCGGGTCGACGACCAACAACGCCGAGCGCCAGAAGCAGATCGGCTACACCATGACCAGCTTCGTCACCGCCACGCGCTTCGTGTCGAAGAAGGCCGACAACCTGAACAAACTGTCCGACCTGAAAGGCAAGAACGTGGTCTCGACCTCGGGCACCACGAATCTGAAGCTGCTGACCGAGTTGAACGCGTCGGAAAAGCTCGACATCAACATTCTCACCGCCAAGGACCATGCCGAATCCTTCCTGATGGTCGACACCGGCCGTGCGGTGGCCTTCGTGATGGACGACATCCTGCTCGCCGGCCTGGTGGCCAACAGCCCGACGCCCGACAAGTACGCGATCTCGAACACGGCGCTGTCGGTCGAACCCTACGGCATCATGGTGCGCAAGGACGACCCCGCCTACAAGAAGGTGGTCGATGCCGCGATGGTCGGCCTGATGAAGGGCGGCGAGTTCAACAAGATCTACGCCAAGTGGTTCCAAAGCCCCATTCCGCCACGCAACATCAACCTCAACATCCCGATGAGCGACGAGTTGAAGAAGGTCGTGGCCAACCCGACCGACTCGCCGGACCCGGCGGTCTACAAGTAGCCTCGTACCGCGGCCCCAATACAGGGCCGCTTCAGATTTTGGAAGTTCGATGAACTACCACTGGAACTGGGGCATCTTCTGGGAACTGTCCCCGGACGCCAGCGGCACCTACCTGCAGACGCTTTTCGCGGGCCTGCAGTGGACGCTGGCCACTGGCATCACCGCCTGGGTCTTCGCGCTGCTCTTCGGTGCCGCGGTCGGCACCATGCGCACCGCTCCCGTGCGCTGGGTCGCGCGCTGCGGTGACGCCTATGTCGAGCTGTTTCGCAACATTCCGCTGCTGGTGCAGATGTTTCTGTGGTTCTTCGTCGTGCCGGAACTGCTGCCCAAGGACATCGGCGACTGGCTCAAGCAGTTGCCGAACTCGTCTTTCTATACCGCGGTCGTGGCGCTGGCCTTCTTCACCTCGGCCCGGGTCGCCGAGCAGGTGCGCGCCGGCATCCAGTCGCTGCCGCGCGGGCAGCAGATGGCGGGCACGGCGCTGGGCCTGACGCTGCCGCAGACCTACCGCTACGTGCTGCTGCCGATGGCCTTTCGCATCATCCTGCCACCGCTGACGAGCGAGTTCCTGAACATCATCAAGAACAGCGCGGTGGCGTTGACGATCGGCCTGGTCGAGCTGACGGCGCGCGCTCGCTCGATGCAGGAGTTCAGCTTCCAGGTGTTCGAGGCCTTCACTGCCGCCACCATTCTGTACCTCGTCGTCAACGCGCTGGTCGTGCTGGGCATGCGCTGGGTCGAAGTCCGTGTCGCGGTGCCGGGTTATGTCGGCAAGACCTCGACCGGCGCGGGGTCCTGACAGATGTTCGAAAGCTTTGACTTCGACGTCATCAGCCGCTCGTGGGAAGCGCTGATCTTCAAGGGCCTGGCCTTTACCTTCCAGGTGACGTTGCTGGCGATGGTCGGCGGCGTCGTCCTCGGCACCTTGCTGGCGATGATGCGGCTGTCGTCGATCAAGCCGCTGGCCTGGCTCGCCGCTGGGTATGTCAATCTGCTGCGTTCGATCCCGCTGGTGCTGGTGATCTTCTGGTTCTTCTTCCTGGTGCCCTACATCGGCGCCTGGGTCATCGGCTCGCCCACGCCGATCAAGGTCGGTGCCTTCACCTCGGCCTTGACCACCTTCATTCTGTTCGAGGCCTGCTACTACTGCGAGATCATGCGCGCCGGCATTCAGAGCATCCCGCGCGGGCAGGTCAGCGCCGGTTATGCGCTGGGCCTGAATTACTGGCAGATGATGGGCAACATCGTGCTGCCACAGGCCTTCCGCAACATGATTCCGGTGCTGCTGACGCAGACCATCGTGCTGTTCCAGGACGTGTCGCTGGTCTACATCATCGCGCTGCCGGATTTCGTCACCATCGCCAGCAAGATCGCGCAGCGCGACGGCCGCCTGATCGAGATGTACCTTTTCGTGGCGCTGGTGTACTTCGTTATCTGCCTGCTGCTGTCGAGGCTGGTCAAGCGGCTGCAGTCGCGCGTGGCCATCGTGCGCTGACCCACCGGAGAACCCCCATCGGAAACCCACCATGTCGATGATCGAAATCGAAAACGTCTCCAAGTGGTACGGCAGCTTCCAGGTGCTGAAGAACTGCACGACCCGGGTCGACAAGGGCGACGTGGTCGTCGTGTGCGGCCCCTCGGGTTCGGGCAAGAGCACGCTGATCAAGGTCGTCAACGCACTAGAGCCGATCCAGCAAGGGCGTGTCAGCGTCGATGGCACGGACGTGCACGCCAAGGGAACGGACCAGCCCAAGGTGCGTGCCCGCATCGGCATGGTGTTCCAGAGCTTCGAACTGTTCCCGCACCTGTCGATCACGCGCAACCTTACGCTCGGCCAGGTCAAGGTGCTGGGCCGCTCGGAAGACGAGGCGCGAGAGCGCGGCCTGAAGCTGCTGGACCGCGTGGGCCTGAACGCGCAGAAGGACAAGTTCCCGGGCCAGCTCTCCGGCGGGCAGCAGCAGCGCGTGGCCATCGCCCGGGCGCTGTCGATGGACCCGATCGCAATGCTGTTCGACGAGCCGACCTCGGCGCTGGACCCGGAGATGATCAACGAGGTGCTCGACGTGATGGTAGAACTGGCGCACGATGGCATGACGATGATGGTCGTCACGCACGAGATGGGCTTCGCCAAGAAGGTCGCCGACCGCGTGATCTTCATGGACGAAGGCGAGATCGTCGAAGACGCCCGCAAGGATGAATTCTTCGGCAGCCCGCGGTCAGACCGGGCTCAACTGTTCCTATCGAAGATTCTCAATCACTGAGTGCAGTTGTTGCACCGTCGCCGACCTGCCCAATCGCTTGTCTTGACCAAGACCAAAGCACGGGCAGTGCGGGCGTGGCCGCTGTGTTCACGCGACGTGCTGGCGGGCAGTCGAGGGTCTGGTGTACAGCGCTGAATTCGACACAACGCGGGACTGGTTCGGGTCGGCCCAGTCCTTTGGCCCGTCAAGGCGAACAGCCGGTCACTGCCAATCTTCCGGAGCCCATCGACGGACTCCCGACAGTTCGTGCCCGGCGGTTCAATAAGCACCGGCCCGATGGCAGCACACGACCCCCGGCCTCAGCTTGCGGGCTCATATCGACCGTACCCAGCACCGCCACCCCAGTGCGCGACTGACACGCAGGAGCCCAGCACCGGCCCCTGCCGTTCGCAGGCGCTATCGTTGCTGCCGCCCCGCCCATTGCTCATTGCCTTGTCACCCCTGCTCGAAGTCACCGACCTGCGTGTCACGCTGCACACCGCGCGCGGCCCCGCCGACGCGCTGCGCGGCGTGGGTTTCGAACTGCAGCGTGGCGATACGGTCGGGCTGATCGGCGAATCGGGCTGCGGCAAGAGCATCACCGCGCTGGCGCTGATGGGCCTGCTGCCCGATG
>JAHECC010000137.1 GCA_024641965.1 Rubrivivax sp. | reverse complement strand
TTCACTTACAGCGACGGCAAGACCGAGCGGCGGGTGTGGCGCCTGACCGACGAAGGCGGCGGGCGCTGGACGGGCCGCGCCGACGATGTCGTCGGCGTGGCCGAAGGCCGCTCGGCCGGCAACGCGCTGAACTGGCGCTACACGCTGAAGCTGCCGGTGGACGGCAGCGTCTATGAAGTGCAGTTCGACGACTGGATGTACCTGATGGACGAGCGCGTGATGCTGAACAAGGCGGTGATGAGCAAGTTCGGCATCACGCTGGGCGAGGTCACCTTGTCCTTCTACCGAAAGTGATGGCCATGTCGCTGAACCCGAAGATCACCGACTGGCAAGGGCGAGTGGTATGGCTGGTGGGTGCGTCCACCGGCATCGGCCGCGCAACGGCCGAGCTGTTGCACGCCAAGGGAGCGAAGGTCATCGTCTCGGCACGCAGCGCCGATGCGCTGGCCGAGTTCTGCGCCGCCCATTCGGGCAGCGAGGCGCTGGCTCTGGACAGCACCGACCAGAAGGCGCTGCGCGACGCGACGAAAAAGATCGTGCGCCGGCACGGGCGCATCGACCTGGTGGCCTATTGCGCCGGCACCTACAGCGCGATGCGTGCCACCGCCTTCGACCTGGAGGTGGCGCTGCGCCACCAGCAGGTCAACTACGTCGGTGCGCTGTACCTGCTGGACGCCGTGTTGCCGCAGTTGCTGAAGCAGGCCGCCGCCGGACAGGGCGGGCACTTGAGCCTGATGGCCAGCGTGGCCGGCTACCGCGGGCTGCCGCAATCACTGGCCTACGGGCCGACGAAGGCGGCGCTGATCAACCTGGCGGAGACGCTGTTCCTCGACCTGTCGCCGCAGGGCCTGGGCGTGTCGCTGGTGAACCCCGGTTTCGTGCGCACGCCGCTGACCGAGCAGAACGACTTCCACATGCCGGCCTTGATCAGCGCCGAACAGGCGGCCAGGGAGGTGGTGTCCGGCTGGGAGAGCGGGCTGTTCGAGATCCACTTCCCCAAGCGCTTCACCTTCTGGATGAAGGCGCTGCGTGCGATGAACGACAGCCTGTATTTCATGCTCGTGCGCCGCGGCACCGTCACATGACGCCGCATAGCACCGATGCGCGTGTGCGCCGCGTGGTCGATTTCTTCGAGACGCTGCGCGCCGAGGATCTGCCGCGGCTGGGCGAGTTGTACGCCGTCGATGCGTTCTTCAAGGACCCGTTCAACGAGGTGCGCGGCGTGCCGGCGATCGAAGCTGTCTTCGACCACATGTTCCGCACGCTCGACGAACCGCGCTTCGTCGTGCACGACGCGGTATCGCAGGGCGAGCAGTGCTTCCTGGCCTGGGACTTCGTGTTCCGCCCGCGCAAGGGCGGCAGCCAAGCGTTGACCGTGCGCGGCGCCACGCACCTGCGCTTCGGCAGCGACGGCCGCATCACGACGCACCGCGACTACTGGGATGCAGCCGAGGAGCTGTACGAGAAGGTGCCGGTTCTTGGGATGCTGATGCACTGGTTGAAGCGGCGGGTCAACGCTTCAAGTTGAGGGCGGTGGCGGCCGGCAAGTACTCACCAAGGCGCGAATACACAGGAGCGTCGAGGGCGATCCCGGATGGTGCACCGAACGGGCCGCGCGCACGGACTGCCATTCACTGGATCGTCATTGGTGTCGTGTGCCGAACGCGTTCCTAGCCCTTCTCGCGCACCAGCAACCGCCCGAGCCAGGTGCGCGGCGGCTCCTTGCCGGTGCGCAGGTAGTCGATCGCGACGTCGTCGGCGAGCGTGCGGCGCTGCAGCAGTTCCATTTCCTGGGTTCCGGCGAAAACGACGCGGTCGTTCTTCGCCAGCGGCATATTGACGTCGGGCAGCAGCGTGTCCTTGCCGTTGCGGCTGAGCAGTAGCGCGACCACCGGCAGTTTGTCGTTTCGCTGGTCCGGACTGACCACCAAGTGCGACAGCGCCAGCGGCGGCTCGGGCTGTTCGTCGAAGGCATGTGCCACGCCCACCAGATTGGGCGCAATGCGAACGCCCCAGATGTAGGGCACGGTGTCGCCGATGACTTCGCGCAGCCGCGCGATCAGGCCGGCCGCCCAGGCGTTGGGCTGCTCGCGTGCCAGCATCAGGAAGCGGTTCAATAGCGGCGTGGTCATCTCCTGCAGCACCTCGTTGGTCATCAGATGTGCCTGCACGTACTCCATGTCGGCGCGCGCCGCCTCGATCAGCGCCCGGTGGCCGACCTGGTTCTGGCGCACGACCACGAACAGCCCCTTTTGACAGCGGCGTGCCGCGGTAACCACCGCCAGATTGCTCGCGTCGATATCGGTGCAGGCGACCAGCCCACAGGCGTCTTCGATGCCGGCGCGGCGCAACGCCTCCTCGGTGAGGCTGTTGCCGACGATGTCGTCGTCGTCGCAGCGCGTCGGGTCGATGTCGATCGCCTTCCACGTCAGCCCGGCTTCGCCAAGCGCGGTCGCCACCGCGTGGCCGAAGCGGCCGTAGCCGGCAATCACCCAGTGGCCGCGCGGCAGCACGAAGCGCGCCGGCGGATCCGTGCCGGGCACGCCGGTGATCCAGTCCGCGAGCCGCAGCGTATCGGGCCTGGACAGCGCCAAGCCGAAGTGCAGGCCGAAGGTGTCGAAGGGGTTGACCGTGATCACGTCGCCGAGCTCGTTCAGCGTCTGCTGCGCGGCCATGGACTTGACACGCGCAAGCACTCGGCAGTTTTCGGCCAACACACGCGCGCCGATGACGATGGCCTGGTTCGCCTGGTCGTCGCCCGTCAGCGCGATCAGACCGAGGCAGTTGTGCATGCGAATGCCCGCGGCCAGCAGCACCTCGGGTGAGCGCGCATCGGCGACGAGCAGCGCCGTCGGCTGTTGCATGTCGCTGACGAGGTGCGTCTGCGCGCGCGTGTCGTTTTGCTCCAGCACGACGGTGGCATAGCCGATGCGGTCGAGCGCCGTTGCCAGGCGCTTGCCGCTCTGGCCGTAGCCGCAGACGACGTAGAAGCGGTCGGTCATGCGATCGACGCGGCGCTGGAAGCGATGGCGGTCGAGCGCAAGCTTGAATGCCGGGTGTCGCGTCAGCGCGAAGATCGATCCCAGCGTGTACGCCCAGCCAACCACCGACAGGTAGATCGACACCGTCAGCCACAGCCGCTGCGCATAGGAGAACGGATAGGGCACCTCGCCGAAGCCGATCGTCGTGGCGGTGTAGCTCATGATGTAGAACGCGTCGAAGACGCTGAGCCGCCAGGGCTGGCCTGCCGGGTCGGTGCCCGGCATCAGCACCAGGCCGAAGATCGAGATCGCGTAGACGGCGACCAGCGTCGTCAGCGGCGCGCGCAGCCGCCGCAGGATGAGCACGAGGATGTCTGACATCGTGCCGGCGTGGCGCTGCGTACCGTCAGCGCGTGCGGCGCATCGTCTCGCCGATCAGCAGCGCGACCGAGATGAAATTCGCGACCAGCGCGCCCCCTGACAGCGACACCACGGTGGCCATGACCTCGCCTTCGGTCGGCATGCCGGCCACGCGGGTCGCCCACATCCACACCAGCGACGCTGCGACGAGCTGCAGCACCGCGACGATGCTGGTGGCCAAGTGCGTGGCGCCGATATGCGTGCGGTCGCCGAACTTCAGCGTCATTGCGATCAGGTTGACGAAGACCGTGGCTGCGAGTTCCAGCTGATGGTGGTGGTGCGCGTTGTCGATCTCGCCGACAAAGAACCCGAAGTTGAGCGTGCACGCCAGGATCACGAACGCGCCGAAGATCACTTTCTCGAGATTCATGGTGACTACCCGAAGGAGGAGGTTCAATGACTCTGGATGCGTCGATGGTAAGGCCTGGTGCCGCCGTCGATCAGCCCTGCCGATGGGCGCTTCGACTGGAACCTGGTGGTTCGGCACAGGGCACCCAGCGACGGCATTGGCCACAATCGGAGGCGAGCCACGCACGCGAAGGAACACCGTCGCATGTCCGGCACGATCGAGTACTACTACGCCAGACGATCCATCTACGCCTACTTCGGCGCCGACCGCATCGTCGCGCTGGCGCGCGAGGCGGGGCGCCGGCTGGTGCACAAGCCGATCCACCTGGCGCGTGTGGTGCCGGCCAGCGGCGGCCTTTCAAGCCAGCCGGGCCGTCGCCGACTTGGTGACGCGGCCTGCGCAGCTTCAGCGCTGCCCTTCGGTGAGCGAGTCCACCTGAAAACGTCCGCTCTTGTCGACCAGCCAGATCTCGGTAAAGGTCACCTTGCCCATGCGCACCGGCGCCGGCAGGGGCGCGCAAGCACGGATCAGCTTGACCACCCAGGGTGCTACCTCCTTTGCACCTGCCGGCGCGCGGCGCACGCGCACGCTCAGCACCTTGCCGTGGGCATCGACCACGGTCTCGGTGACCATCACTGCGTACAGCAGCGGAGGCAGCACGCCGTACATCACCTGCGACGGATAGGCGCTGTAGAAGTGCCGTCCGGCATCCTTGCGATAGGCCTTTTCGGTCAGCGCCTGCGAATCGAGCGCGGCGCTGCGCGGCTGGGGTGTCGGCAGGGTGTTGAACTGCGCCTGCGCCGCCGTGGCGGCCAGTGTCACGCACGCCAGCAGCAGCACCGCGCTGGTCTTGTCGCCGAAGTGGACGGTCATCGCGTGTGACTCGGGTCCAACTATGCCTCTGCAATTTGACAATGCGCGATTGTCCCATCGCACTCAGTGCGCCGATTCCGGGGTGCCGCGCGGGCCCCGACTGAAAAGCCTGGAATCGCGACACAACCCGCACAAGACAGCTTGTCAGCCTGCGCATTCGGTAGCACACTGAAATCCACCTGCCGATGCGCGCCTATGGCGTCGCCCCACCGTTCGCTTGCCAGCACCCTGCTCCCCTTCCCCTTCCCACCACGCCTGCCAAGGAGGCCTTGATGAACTTGACGATCAGCGGACACCATCTCGAAGTGACGCCCGCGTTGCGAGAGTATGTGCTCACAAAGCTGGAACGTGTGACACGCCACTTCGATCAGGTCGTGGATGTGAACGTGCTGCTGACCGTCGAGAAACAGAAGGAAAAGGAAAGGCGGCAAAGAGCCGAGGTGACGCTGCGTGTCAAGGGGCGCGACATCTTCGTCGAGCATGCCAATGAAGACCTGTACGCGGCCATCGATCAGCTGATGGACAAGCTCGATCGCCAGGTGGTGCGCCACAAGGACCGCACGCAGAACCATCACCATGCCAGCGCGAAGCGGCTGGATCTGGGCACGACTTGAGGCCGTTGGCGGCCAATTTGGACCCGCTGTTCGCATAGGCCGGCTCGCGGCGCCAGGGTGCCGGGGCCGGTCGACAAATCACATGAATCGTTGTTGCGGCGCAGCACCCTGAGTCATATCCCCCATCTGCGGGGTACCCATGCGCCGGTGTCAGTGGCCTGCTTTCTATAATTCATCATTCTGTAACCCACCCGAGCATCGCGACGGCCTCGCGTCGGCGCGTCGGGTCGAAACATCGACATGAACCGTCTAGCCGCCATCTTGCCGCCCAGCAATGTGTTGGTCGATGTCGACGCCACGAGCAAGAAGCGCGTCTTCGAACAGGCCGGTCTGCTGTTCGAGAACCAGCACGCCATTGCACGCGGCACGGTCACCGACAACCTCTTTGCACGCGAGCGCCTGGGTTCGACAGGCCTGGGCCACGGCGTGGCCATTCCCCACGGGCGCATCAAGGGCCTGAAGAACCCGCTGGCCGCGGTGCTGCGCACGCAGCAGGCGATCGGCTTCGACTCGCCCGACGACGAGCCGGTGAGCCTGCTGATCTTCCTGTTGGTGCCCGAAGCGGCCACGCAGCGGCACCTCGAGATCCTGTCGGAAATTGCGGAAATGCTGTCCGATCGAGAGCTTCGCGAGCACTTGGTGTCCGAGCCCGACGCGGCCGGCGTGCACAAGCTCATCGCCGAGTGGCAGGCGCAGAAATCAGCCGCCTGACGCGCCCTGCACCCCGCTGGGCAGCCATGCCACGCGTCGTGCCGCGCCGCCGCAGATGAAACCCACCACGATCAGCGCCGAGGCCCTGTTCGAAGCGCATCGCCTGGCGATGCACTGGGAGTGGATCGCCGGCCACGCCCACCCGGAACGGCATTTCGACGACAACGCCGTGCGCGACGCGCGTTCGCCGGCCGATCTGGTCGGCTACCTGAACTACGTCCACCCCTACCGGGTGCAGATCGTCGGCCGGCGCGAGACTGCGTATCTGCTGGCCACGACGGCCGAAGACCAGGAGCGCCGCATTTCGCGCATCGTCACGCTCGAGCCACCGATGCTGATCGTGGCCGACGCGCAAACGCCGCCCGAACGCCTGGTGGCGATGTGCGACCGTGCCGAAATTCCGCTGTTCCAGACCGCCGAATCGGCCGGCCACGTGATCGACGTGGTGCGCACCTACCTGGCGCAGTTGTTCGCCGAACGCACCACGCGCCATGGCGTGTTCATGGACATCCTCGGCCTGGGCGTGCTCATCACCGGCGAATCGGGCCTGGGCAAGAGCGAACTCGGGCTGGAGCTGATCTCGCGCGGCCACGGCCTGGTGGCCGACGACGCGGTGGATCTGTACCGCATCTCGCAGATCGCACTCGAAGGCCGCTGCCCCGCCCTGCTGCTGAATCTGCTGGAGGTGCGCGGCATCGGGTTGCTCGACATCAAGGCCATCTTCGGCGAGACCGCGGTGCGCCGCAAGATGCGGCTGAAGCTGATCGTGCACCTGGTGCGCAAGGAGACGATGGAGCGCGAGTTCGAGCGCCTGCCCTACGAGCCGCTGTACGAGGACATCCTCGGCATCGCCGTGCGCAAGGTGGTGATCGCGGTGGACGCCGGGCGCAACCTGGCGGTGCTGGTAGAGGCCGCGGTGCGCAACACCGTGTTGCAGCTGCGCGGCATCGACACCTATCAGGAGTTCATCAAGCGCCACCAGAGCGCGATGGACGATTCCTGAAGCGGCGCGGGCAGAAGCGGGCCGACGTGTTCCCGAAACTACGGATCCTGCAGGCGGCGAGACGCATCACTTCATTCTTCTTCGATGACCAGCGACCCGATTGACGCCTTCGTGCTCAGCCTCGACGGCCACGCGCCGCCGCCGACTGCGATGCCGATGCTGCGCGCCGTCTGGCATGGCCTGCGAGGCCGGCACGGTGACTGGGACGCCGCGCACGAGCTCGCGCAGGCACAGGACGATGCGCAGAGCGCCTGGGTGCATGCCTGGCTGCACCGCGTCGAGGGCGACCTCGGCAACGCCGACTATTGGTACCGGCGGGCCGGGCAGCCGCCGCGAAGCGATGACATACAAGTCGAAGGGCTGGCGATCGCGAGCGAGTTGATCGGGTCACCTTCGACCGGGCGACCGTGATGGTCAGTCCATCAGTCTTGGGGCCAAGCCTGTGTCTCGCGCGCCAGGCACCGTGGTGGCATTGCGTCCATGCACCCTTTGGCGAACCCACAGCGCCGACTTGATTGCCCTGAAGCAGTCGCTCGAATGAGGCAGGCCATGACACCCGTTCGGTGTCGGACGAGCGCACGCGCCGCCGCGACGATCTCGTCGTTGCCCGACAGGGCGTTCAACGCGACAGATGCCAAGGCGGCGAAACCCCATTTGCTTGAGAGCCAGCCCTATACGGGACATTGTCCTTGCTGGCAGACTGCGCCGACATGCGTACTTTGTCGAAGTGGCTGCTCGCGACCCTGCTCGCCTTCGCTGCCGCCGCTCTGCTGCTCGTCGCACTGACGATCGAGCGCGCGCCGCGCGTCACCGCACGCGACGACGTTTCCCCTGACGACATCGAACGTGCCGTCACGATGGTCCGCCTGCACGACCCGCGCCGCGCGGCGCCCGGGCAGGTGCAGACATTGCCGCTGCGCGAGCGCGACATCGATCTTCTTCTGCATCACGCGGCGCGCCGATGGCTGGGCGCCAACACGCGGGTGCAGGTGCAGCCCGGCCAGATGACGATCACCGCAAGCGTGCCGGTCACGTCGGAGCGCTGGTTGAACGTCGAGCTGAAACTGCGCCAGACCGCCACTTTGCCCGAGGTCGCGCGGCTGCGCGTTGGACGCCTGCCCGTGCCGGTCTGGCTGGCCAAGCAGGCGCTGCGCATGGCGGCCGCGCGCCGGGGCCTGCAACTCGATGCCCTGCTGCCGTTGGACTACGTCGAGCGGGTGGCGATGACAGGCAGCCAGGCAACGGTGAGCTACCGGGTCGGCCGCGGCACCGCGGAGCGCTTGCGCGCGGCCCTCGTCGCGCCAGCCGACTGGCAGCGGATGCGCGCCTACCAGGAACGCCTGTTCGCGCTGAGCCAGCAGCTTCAAGGTCCACAAGTCTCGCTGGCGTCACTGCTGCAGCCGATGTTTGCGCTGGCCGTCGCGCGCAGTGCCGACGAGGGCACCGCTGCCGCTGCCGCCGAAAACCGGGCGGTGCTGCTGACACTGGCGCTGTTCGCGAACCAGCGCGCGCCGGGACTGCTAATGCCGGCGGCCGAGGACTGGCCGCGGCCGCGGCCGCTGCTCGTGACGCTGCAGACGAGACACGACTTCGCGCTGCACTTTCTCATCTCGGCGGTGATCGCTGCCGAGGCAGGCACACCGCTGGCCGACGTTGTCGGCCTGTGGAAGGAACTGGCCGATGCGCGACGTGGCGGCAGCGGCTTCAGCTTCAATGACCTGGCCGCAGACCGCGCCGGCACGCGTTTCGGTGAACTCGCCACGCACGAGCCAAGACGGCTTCAGACCTATATGGCGGACGGCAGCACCGAGGCCGACTTCATGCCTCAAGTCAGCGACCTGCCAGAATTTCTGCCCGAGGCCGCGTTCGTCGCGCGCTACGGCGGTGTCGACGGGGAGGGTTATCGGCGCGTGCTCGTCGACATCGAAGCGCGCATCAACACGCTGCCGCTGTGGCGGTAGGCGCAGCCCGCACGGCAGTCACTGGCGGTCAACGATCCGGTACGTCAAGCCGGCCGCCATTTCGCGCAGCGCAAGGTAGGAAACGCGCAGCGCGTCGCCACTGGGAACCAGGTGCGTCCACTCGAAGGCACCGCCGGCATAGCCGAAGTAGCCGGTCGGCGCTGCGATCACCTGCAGCCCGCTGCGCTCGAAGACCCGACGCGCGCGCGGCATATGGAAGGCGTTCGTCACGAGCGCGACGCGCTCGATGCCCGCCGCATGCAACAACGCCGCGGCCTCCCGCGCATTGCCCGCAGTCGTGCGCGCCTGCTCGTCGAACCAGCGAATCGAAACGCCATACTCGTCGCGCAGCACATCGCGCATCATTGCCGCC
Source organism: Rubrivivax sp. (assembly GCA_024641965.1). GTDB lineage: Bacteria > Pseudomonadota > Gammaproteobacteria > Burkholderiales > Burkholderiaceae_C > Rubrivivax. The sequence goes on along the minus strand of JAHECC010000137.1, from coordinate 1,100 downwards.
TCGCCGGGACGGCCTTCATCCGGCGCGGCACCGGTGATCAGCACCGGCAGCTTCGTCTGCCGGGCAAGCCAGGCACCGAAGCGCAGGCGTTGCAGCGTGAATGGCCCGACGGTGTCGCCGCCCCATTCGACCGCGCCGCGCGACACGCCGCCAGCCAGGATCACGATCGCCTGCGCGTCATTGGCGGACCGGGCATCGGGCAGCGGCGGCGCCTCGAGCCGACTCATCAGCGAATACGCCGTCACGGGCAGGCTCAGCACGAGAAGTCCGAGCAGGCACAGTCCGGTCAGCGTGCCGTCGAGCGCGAAGCGCCTGCGCCGCAGCCACAGGCCGAGCAAGCCGAGCAGGATCAGTGAGGCCGGCGGTATGACGACTGCGCCGACGAGGTAGGTCAGGCTCAGCGAGCCACTCATGCCGAACCCGGTCGGCCGCCGGCAACCGCTGAGCATGCGCACACAGCCACCCCCATCAGCGGCGCAACCCTCTATGGCCCGACAGAGTCGGATCGACGCCAGGCTCTATCGGGCAACTCAACATTTCGACCGAACCTGCCGGTTGTCCGCCACCTTCCGAGCTCTTCGCTTGAACACGCCACCTTCGCGCATCGGAGTCTGTTGGCATCTTGATTCTGTGCGAAATCGTTCGATGCCAAGATGCTGCGCTCGACGAAGGCATCGAGCTGGTCCTTGACGAACTGGCGCCGGCTCGCACCCGCGGTAGCCGCGGCCCTGGCGAAGCAGGTTGCTGCGTGCTGCTGCGCGAGGCGGCACAGCCTGGTCTGCTCGGGGCGATGGCGTTTAAAGTGGTCCAGCGCGCCATCGAGCGCCTACCACCATGCGCCACCTTCTGGCGACCACCTCCTTGCTGCCTCAGGTGCGATACAAGCCAAGTCAGATGCCCGGGCGCTGTCCGTGGCGAGCGGTAGCACGCCTGGCCGAAGCCGTCCATCGCCGACTTGATCTTGAACGGCTTTGCCCAGCCTGGCGCCAACGCTTGCAGCCCGGCCGACGTCGGTCTCCTCAGGTCGCGGTTGTCAGCCGCTCGTCGAAGATCGCCACCGCGCGCGTCCAGCCGGCCGACGCGCCGCGGATCTTGTGCGG
>JAHECC010000327.1 GCA_024641965.1 Rubrivivax sp. | reverse complement strand
CGATGAAGGACATCAGCAGGCTGGCGATGGTTTCGTTGACTTCGCGCTTTTCGCGCAGCCAGCCGACGAGGCCGATCCAAAGCCCGCCGGCCACCGCGCCCGCCAGCGCCATCACCGGCCAGACCACCCACGGCCCGGCGGGGGCCGCCAGCAGGCCGAAGGCCGCGGCGGCCAGGCCGCCAAGCACCAGCGCGCCTTCGTTGCCGATGATCACGCGCCCGGCCTGCGCCGGCAGCGCCACCGCCAGCCCGGTGAGGATCAGCGGCGCCGCGCGCTGCAGCGTGTTCTGCCAGGCGAAGGCATCGCCGAAGCCGCCCATCAGGATCAGGCCCCAGACTTCGAACGGGTCGAAGCCGGCCATGGCCACCGCAGCCGAGAACAGCACGATGGTGACGAGCAACGCTGCGGCGGCCGGCAACAGTGCGTCGCCCAGTGCGCGCAGCCTGTCGGCCAGCAGCACATCAGGGGACGCAGCTATCGCCGGAGCAGCAAGCGTGTTCATCGCGCAGCGACTTCAGCCAGGGATCGAACCCACCACACCCTCGACCAGGTAGTTCATCTTTTCCAGCTCGGGATTGAACTGGTCGATGCTGGTGCCGGCGGCGATGACGACGTTGCCCTTGTTGTCCTTCAGTGCACCCTTGAAGATGACGAAGCCGCCTTTCATCATCTCCGCCTTGATGCCGTCGGCCTTGGTCTTGGCCGCCGCGGACACGGCCGGGCCGTAGGGCGACATCTTCACGTAGCCCTCCTTCAGCCCGCCGCGCAACAGGTTGGGCATCGGCGCGCCGGTCTGCGCAGCCTTGATCTGCGCGGCGTAGGGCGTGCTCCAGTCCCACTCGGCACCGGTGAGGTAACCCTTGGGCGCCAGCGCGGCCTGGCTGGCGTGGTAGCCGCTGCTGTAGATGCCGCGCTTCTCGGCCGTCTCGACGATGACCTTGGGGCTGTCCACGTGACAGGTGAGCACGTCCACGCCCTGGTCGATCAGGCTGCTGGCGGCTTCGGCTTCCTTCACCGGCATCGACCATTCGCCGGTGAAGATGACACGCGTGGTGATGCTTGGATCCACCGAGCGTGCGCCCATCGTGAAGGCGTTGATGTTGCGCAGCACCTGCGGGATCGGCTTGGCGGCAATGAAGCCGAGCTTCTTGGTCTTGCTGGTGTAGCCGGCGACGATGCCTGCCAGGTACTGGCATTCGTCGATGTAGCCGAAATAGCTGCTGGCGTTCTTCGGGTGCTTGCCTTCGGTCCACATGCCGCCGCAGTGGGCGAAGCGCACCTTCGGGTACTTCTCGGCCACCTTCAGCATGTGCGGGTCGAAGTAGCCGAAGCTCGTGGCGAAGATCAGCCCGGCCTTGTCCTGGTTGATCATCGCCTCCATGCTCTTTTGCACGGCCACGGTCTCGGCCACGTTCTCTTCCTCGACCACCTTCACGCCGGGCAGCTTCTTCACCGCGGCGGCCGCCTGGGCCTGCGCCTGGTTGTAGCCAAAGTCGGTGCGCGGGCCGACGTAGATCACGCCCAGCGTCAGCGGCGCCTGCGCCATGGCCTCGCGCAGCGCGCCCGGCAACACGAAGCCGGCACCCAGCAGCGCGGCGCCGCCCAGCAGGCGGCGCCGCCTGGCGTCGATGTCCAGTTGCGCTTGCAGACTTTGCAGTTGATCGTGGTTCATCGTCACTCCTTGGGGTTGGGGGTCATTCAGGAAACAGCGGGGGCATCGATCAGGCTGACGTGCGCGGCGACGATCACCCAGCGGCCGTCGATGCGGCACCAGGTCTGGCTCTGGCGGCCGAGCTTGTTGCCGCCGACGCGGCGGAACTCGGTCATCGCGGTGCCGAAGTCGTCGCCGAAGGTGCCGATCTGGGTGTTCTGCAGCGTGCGCGCCAGGTTGGTGGCTGGGCGTGCGTTGCGAAAGTCGCGGATCGCGTCTATGCCATACAGGTTCTCGGCGACGCCGTAGCGCACCGTCTGCGCGCTGTGCCAGAACAGCTCGTCGAGCACCGACACGTCGTTATTGATGAGCGCGGTTTCGTAGCGCGCGAAAGCGGCCTTCAGCTCGGCCAGCGCGACGGGGTGGTCAAGTTTCATGTTCAAAACCCTTTTGCCACCGGCGCGCTGCAAAGCCCTTGCGCCTGCAACTGCGCGGCGACGCGCAGGCACAGGTCCTCGCGCCACGGCGCGGCGATCAGTTGCACGCCGATCGGCAGGTGCGGGTTCTCGCTGCTCATACCCCACAGCGGCACCGTCACCACCGGCAGGCCGATGCAGGAGATGGGCTGCGTCAGCAGGCCCATGCTGGCGCGCGCCGGCAGGCGCTTGTCGCCGATCTGCAGCCAGTCGGTGCCGATCGGCGGCGCGACGCAGGGCGTGGCCGGCGCGATCAGTACATCGACGTTCTCGAACACCATCGCCACGCGGCGCGCGAACCAGTGGCGCACACGCTGCGCCTGCTGCACCCACACGGCCGGCAGCAATGCGCCGGCCAGGAAGCGGTCGCGCGACAGCGGCTCGAAGTCCTGCGCGCGGCGGCGCAGGTCGTCCAGGTGCAACGTGGCGCCTTCGGCATTGGTGATGAGGAAGGCCGCGGCACGCGCGCGCTCGACTTCGGGCAGCTCGATCAGCCGCGTCGTGGCCAGCGCCTGCGCCACCGCATCGACCGCGTCATTGGCTTCGGCCAGCGCCATCTCGCGAAACCAGCCGCCGAGCACGCCGATGCGAAGGCTTTGCGCACCCTGCTCGAGCAGCGGCAGCGTGGGCTGCGACGGCCGCATCGCGCAGTCCGGGTCGTCGCTGGGCCGGCCCTGCAGCGG
>JAHECC010000136.1 GCA_024641965.1 Rubrivivax sp. | reverse complement strand
TTGATCGACGAGAAAAGCGCATGATCGAAAAACAACCCCGCATCGCCCTGCTGATCGATGCTGACAATTCCCCCGCCAGCAAGATCGACGTCATCCTGGCCGAGCTGGCCAAGGTGGGCGTCACCAACATCCGCCGCGCCTACGGCAACTGGAAGAAGGATGGCCTGAAGGGCTGGGAGGCGGTGCTGCACGAATACGCCATCCGGCCGGTGCAGCTCTTCGACTACAGCAAGGGCAAGAACGCCACCGACATCGGCATGGTCATCGAGGCCATGGACCTGCTCTACACCGACCAGCCGGACGCCTACGGCATCGTCAGCTCGGACAGCGACTTCACACCGCTGGTGATGCACCTGAAGGCCAAGGGCGCGCAGGTCTTCGGCTTCGGCGCAAAGAAGACACCGATGCCTTTCGTCAATGCCTGCACGCGCTTCCTGTACCTGGAAAGCCTGGTGCACGGCGGCGTGCTGGCCGACAGCGAGGCCGACCGGAAAGGCGCGTCGAAGTCGGCGCGCAAACCCGCCGCGGCGGCCAGGGACGACGCCGACGCGGCGGACGAACCACCACCGGTACGGTTGGACACGGCGGCACTGAAGCAGGACGCGCGGCTGGTGACCTTGCTGCGCAACGTGGTGGAATCGGCCGCCGGCGAGGACGGCTGGTCCACGCTGGGCGCAGTGGGCCAGCAGATCGGCAACCAGGCCAGCTTCGACCCGCGCAACTACGGCTACCGCAAGCTGCTCGACCTGATCGAGGCGACGAAGCTGTTCGAGCTGGAGCGCCGCGGCACCCAGGTGGTACTGCGCGACAAGCGGCTGGCCAAGGCGGCACGCACCTGAGCCGGTGGCCAAAGACCTTGGACGGCCGGGCGGAATTGACCGCCGGCCTTTAAATCCGCCCCATCATCCCCATCATCGCGCTGTCCCAAACTCAACGCCAAGAAATCGACCATGAAACGCATCGCCCTGTTCCTGATGACCAACATCGCCGTGATGGTGGTGCTGGGCATCGTCGTCAACGTGCTGGGGCTGAACAGCTTCATCAACGCCAACGGCTTGAACCTGACGCAGTTGATGGGCTTCTCGCTGGTCATCGGCTTTGGTGGCGCGTTCATCTCGCTGCTGCTCAGCAAGACCATCGCCAAGGCCAGCACCGGAGCGCAGATCATCAACGACTCCAACGATCCGACACATGCCTGGATCGTGCAGACCGTGCAGCGCTTTGCCGGCACAGCCGGCATCAGCATGCCCGAGGTGGCGATCTACGAAGGCGCGCCGAATGCCTTCGCCACTGGCGCGTTCAAGAACTCGGCGCTGGTGGCGGTGTCCACCGGGCTGCTGCAATCGATGACGCGCGAGGAGGTCGAGGCGGTGATCGGCCACGAGGTGGCGCACGTGGCCAACGGCGACATGGTGACGATGACGCTGATCCAGGGCGTGATGAACACCTTCGTGGTCTTCATCTCGCGAGTGGTGGGTTACTTCGTCGACCGCGTGCTGCTGAAGAACGAGCGCGGCCTGGGCATCGGCTACTACGCCACCACCATCGTCATGGACCTGTTGCTGGGCGTGGTGGCGGCGATGATCGTGGCCTGGTTCTCGCGCCAGCGCGAGTTCCGCGCCGACGCCGGTGCGGCACAGTTCATGGGCCGCAAGCAGCCGATGATCAACGCGCTGGCGCGGCTGGGCGGGCTCGACCCCGGCGAGATGCCGAAGACGCTGCAGGCCATGGGTATCAGCTCGCGGCCCAGCGGCATGATGGCGCTGTTCTCCAGCCACCCGCCGATGGAACAGCGCATTGCGCGGTTGCAGCAGGCTGGTTGAACGGCAAGGGCCGGCGGCACGCCGGCCGCTCGCTCGTCAATGCGAGATAGTCCTGTGGCAGCGCTCGGGGCAACTGGCGGGGGGCAGGCATGAACATCGTCGACGCACACCAGCATTTCTGGAACCCCGGGCTGAACCACTATCCCTGGCTCTGCGACGAGCCACCGGTCCCGTTCCGCTACGGTGACTACAGCGCCCTGCGTCGACCCTACCTGCCACCCGAGTACCGCGCCGATGCGGCGCCGTTCGTCGTCGAGAAGTCGGTCTACGTCGAGGCGGAGTGGAATCCGGCCGACCCGGTGGGCGAGATGCGCTACATCGAGGCGCTGCGGCGCGACCATGAACTGCCGACGGTCGCGGTGGCGCAGGCCTGGCTGGACGCCGTCGACGCGGCTGCCGTGCTCGAACAGCAGGCGGCGTTCTCCTTCGTGCGCAGCGTCCGTCACAAGCCGCGCGCCCATCGCGCGCCGGGCGATTCGACGCCGGGCGGGATGAGCGACGCCAAGTGGCGCGCCGGCTATGCACGGCTGGCAAGGCTCGGCCTGCGCTTCGACCTGCAGACACCGTGGTGGCACCTGGGCGAGGCCGCTCGGCTGGCGAGCGACTTCCCCGACACGCTGCTGATCCTCAACCACACTGGCCTGCCGGCCGACCGCAGCGCGCAGGGCATCGCCGGCTGGTCGAAGGCGATGCGCGGCCTGGCGGCCTGTCCCAATGCCGCGGTGAAGATTTCCGGCCTGGGCCTGCCGGGCCGGCCCTGGACCGTGGCCGACAACCGCGACATCGTGCGCAGCGTGATCGAACTGTTCGGCCCGGCGCGCTGCATGTTCGCGAGCAACTTTCCGGTCGACAGCCTGTGCGCGAGCTTCGCCACCATCTTCCACGGCTTCCAGGCGATCGTCGGCGACCTGTCGGATGCCGAGCAGCGCGGCCTGTTCCGCGACAACGCGATTCGCCTCTATGCAATGGAGTGAGACCATGACCCAGCCCCGCAGTGACCTTCCCCGCATCGGCTACATCGGCGTCGGCCTGATGGGACTGCCGATGCTGACGCGCCTGGTCACTCTCGGCTATGCGGTGAGCTCCTACGACGTGCTGCCGCGCCAGATTGATGCAGCGCGCGAGGCCGGCGCCGAGGCTGCCGGCGCGCCCGCCGAGGCTGCACGCTCGGCGGACCTGGTGTTGCTGAACCTGCCGACGCCCGACGCCGTCGAGCACGCCGTGTTCGGCGAGTCGGGCGTGGCCAGCGTGCTGAGGCCACCGCAGCTGCTGATCGACTTCTCGACCGTCAAGGTCGAGCAGGGCCGCGACTTCGCGGCGCGCTTGCGCCAGCACACCGGCTGTGGCTGGATCGACGCACCGGTCTCCGGCGGCCCGCCGGCCTCGGCCAGCGGCACGCTCACCGTGATGGCCGGCGGCGAAGCCGAGGACATCGCCCGTGTGGCGCCGCTGATGGCGCATGTTGCGGCGCGCTTCACGCACATGGGACCGCCCGGCAGCGGCCTGGCGGCCAAGATGATCAACCAGCTGATCGTCGGCGCGAATCACGCGGTGCTGGCCGAAGCCTTGGTGATGGCCGAGGCGGCCGGCATCGACGCGGCCCGCTTGCCCGAATGCCTGGCCGGCGGTTATGCCGACAGCCCTTTGTTGCAAAAGGTCTACCCGCGCATGCAGGCGCGCGACTTCGCACCGCAGGGCTACGCGCGCCAACTGCTGAAGGACCTGGAGATGGTCAGCGAATTCGGCGCCGGCCTGAAGGCGCCGCTGCCGCTGACCGGCGTCGCGCTTTCACTCTACCGGCTGCTGGTGCGCCTGGGCCATGCCGAACTCGATACCACGGCGTTGCTCAAGCTGTACGAGCGCGAGGCACCGAAGTAGCAGTACACACTCAGGGTCGACCCACTTCGGTCATCGGCCAAGAAGCGCCGCATCCTTGTCAGCCGTTCGGCCGCAACTGCACTTTGCCCCCGCGCGATTCGCGCTTGGCATGGGCCATCGCTTCGGCGATTTCCTCCAGTGGATAACTGGCCTCGACCGCGACATGGATCGTGCCGTCGAGCAGTCTCGCACCGAGTTTCTCGTACATCGCCTGGATCTCTTCGAACTTCATGCTGCGCATCAGTTTGGCCAACCAGAATCCGACCAGATGAATGTCGCGAAACACGAACTGGAACGCGTCGACCTGGCAGGGTTCACCGGACATCAGGCCGTAGTTGACCACGGTGCCGCCTTCGGCCACGCATTGCGCGAGCCGCCCGACGGCCGTGCCGGCGACCGCATCGATGCCGAGTCCTATCGCGGCATTGCCGGTTTCCTCTGCGACCCTTTCGGCCAGATCCGGGCCGTCCACGATGACGACGTCGGCGCCCCGTTTCTTGAGCGGCGCGGCCAACTCCGCGCGGCGCACGACGTTGACGGTGCGTATGCCGTCGGCGTGGGCGAGGCTGATCAAATTGATACCGACGCCGGAGTTCGCGACGTTCTGGATCACCCAGTCGCCGCGCTTCAGATCGACATAGTTGCTCAGCATCAGGTGCGCGGTCGCGACATTGACTTTCAGCATCGCGGCTTGTGCGAGATCGACCTCATTCGGCAGACGCGCAAAGCTTTCGGCCTTGTCGCGGATGCGCTGGACCCAGTTGTTGCGGCCAAGGCTGATGACTTTGTCGCCGACCTTGAGTCGGGTCACGCCGGATCCGACGGCCGCGACCGTACCGGCGCCCTCGATGCCGAGCGCGCACGGCGGCGCTGGTTGGGTGGCGTAGTTGCCTTCGATCGTCAGGATGTCTGCCGGATTGATCGAGCAGGCGACGATGTCGACCAGTACTTCGCCGGCCGCGGGTGCGCCGGGATCTGGGACTTCGATACAGCGGACCGTCTTTTCCGCCGGACCGATGGCGATGAGTTCTGCGGATTTCATAGTTTGCTGGCGTTTGAGCGTAGCTGAAGTGGCCCCAGAACGAGCATAGCGCGATCGGCGATCCGGGCAATGAAGCCCCCGGGACGCCACGACGGGCTGCCCGAGCTGCGATCAGCGCGACGACCGCTGATCTGCAGCGAGGCCTGTCACCGGTTTGAGGCGCACGCAAGTGCCACATGACCGGTGTGCGAAGCGCAGCCCAGGGGCAAGGTCAAAGCCAGAGCAGCCGCCGGAAGGTCCCGGGCATCGCTCCGCCCGCCAACGCAGACTGCTGCCGGGCCCGTGATAGTCTGCCTCGCCATGCGCACGGCTAGCGTGGCGCAGGCAGGATGGTAATTGGAGGCGGCGGAGGTGGTGGACATCAAGAAGGGCGCGCTGAGCTTCGGCTCGATGACACTGCTCGTCGGCGGCTTGGCGCTGGCGGGCTTGTTGTTCTGGGGCTGGAAGACCGGACAGGAACTGCCGCTGTGGCCCGCCCTGCTGGTCGCGGCCGTCAATGTCCTTGGTGCCGTCAAGCTCGTGTTGGAAATGCGGGCGAGGCAAGCGGCACGGCAGGCCGCCGCTGCCGAGGCGTCGCAGCCCCATCGCAAGGGCGGGGGATGATCCAGCGCCGACGGCTGGCACTTGTGTGGGGGGCGGTGATCGCGATCGGCGCTTCGGGGTGCGGCGAACGCAGCGCGCACGATCCCTATGCGCTGATGGAAGGCCAAGGCATCTACAAGGCCGAGTGCGCGGCCTGTCACGGCGCCAAACTTGAGGGCCAGGCGAACTGGCAGACACGCCGACCCGACGGCAAACTGCCCGCGCCGCCGCACGACGCGACCGGTCCTGCCTGGCATCACCCCAGAGAGCGTTTGGCTGCCATCGTCAAGTTCGGCATGGTGCCGCCCAACGCGCCGCCAGGCTATGTCTCGGACATGCCCGCCTATGCCGGCAAGCTCACCGATGCGCAGATCGACAACGTACTGGCCTGGATCGAAAGCCAGTGGCCGCAGGAGATCTTGAAACGACGGGCAGCGTTGCTGAAGCAGCACTAGCCTGCGCAGTCGCGGAGTTCTCGAAAACCACGTCCTGCCTTCCAAGGCCAGGCGCCGAGAACGCAGGCGCGCCTCAACGCGCCCCGAACTGCGCCCCCTCGAACAGATCCTTGAACTCCCTCGGCTGAGAGCGCCAGTACTGCTCCGGCGCACGAACCTGCGCGCCCAACTCGGCCGCCGCGTGCCAGGGCCAGCGCGGGTCGTACAGCATCGCGCGCGCCAGCGCCACGGCGTCGGCCTCGCCGTTGGCGATGATCGCTTCGGCCTGCTGTGCTTCGGTGATCAGGCCCACGGCGATGGTCGGCAGTCCGACTTCGGCCTTGACGCGCTGCGCATAGGGCACCTGGTAGCCCGGGCCGAGCTTGATTGCCTGCAGCGGCGAGACGCCACCGCTGGACACGTGGATCGCCGCGCAGCCGCGCGCCTGCAGCGCCTTGCTCAGGGCCACCGTGCCGTCGATGTCCCAGCCGCCGCTGACCCAGTCGGTGGCCGAGATGCGCGCCCACACCGGCTTGTCGGCCGCAAAGGCGTCGCGCACGGTGTCGAACACCTCGAGCACGAAGCGCATGCGGTTGTCCAGGCTGCCGCCATAGGCATCGTCGCGCTGGTTGGCCAGCGGTGACAGGAACTGGTGCAGCAGGTAGCCGTGCGCGGCATGCACCTCGATGCCGTCCAGTCCCAGCCGCGCGGCGCGCTGCGCGGCGCGGGCGAACTGGTCGCGGATGCGCGACAACCCCGTGGCGTTAAGCGCCAGCGGCGCCTCTTCGCCCGGCGCATGCGGCAGCGCCGAGGGCGCCAGCGCCTTCCAGCCCGGCGATGCATTGCTGCGGTACTGCGCGCCGCCCTCCCACGGCGCATGGCTCGAGGCCTTGCGCCCGGCGTGCGCCAGCTGCATGCCGATCTTCATCGGCGAATGCGCGCGCAGCGCCCGCAGCACCCGCGCCAGGCCGGCTTCGTTGTCGTCCGAATACAACCCCAGGTCGCCCGGCGTGATGCGCCCTTCGGCCGACACCGCGGTGGCTTCGATGATCAGCAGCGCCGCGCCCGACAGCGCCAGGTGGCCCAGGTGGATCAGGTGCCAGTCGCCGGCGGTGCCGTCGGTGGCCGAGTACTGGCACATCGGCGCGATCAGGATGCGGTTGTCCAGCCGCAGGTTGCCGATGCGCATCGGCTCGAAGAGCTTGCTCATATCGTTGACGGCCTTCAGGCCGGCAGGAAGCCCTCGATCGACAGGTAGCGCTCGCCAGTGTCGTAGTTGAAGCCCAGCACCTTCGCGCCGGCGCCCAGTTCGGGCAGCTTTTGCGCGATCGCCGTCAGCGTGGCGCCGCTGGAGATGCCCACCAGCATGCCTTCCTCGCGTGCGCAACGGCGCGCCATCTCGCGTGCCGCTTCTGCGTCGACCTGGATCACGCCGTCGAGCAGGTCGGTGTGCAGGTTCTTCGGGATGAAGCCGGCGCCGATGCCCTGGATCGGGTGCGGCGACGGCGCGCCGCCGCTGATCACCGGCGACGCGGCCGGTTCCACCGCAAACACCTTCAGCTTCGGCCACTTCTTCTTCAGCACCTGGGCGCAGCCGGTGAGGTGGCCGCCGGTACCGACGCCGGTGATCAGCGCGTCCAGCCCGTCGGGGAAGTCGGCGGCGATTTCCGCTGCGGTGGTGCGCGCGTGCACTTCGATGTTGGCCGGGTTGTCGAACTGCTGCGGCATCCAAGCGTCGGGCGTGCTCGCCACCAGTTCCTCGGCCTTGGCGATCGCGCCGTTCACGCCCTTTTCGCGTGGCGTCAGCACGTATGTCGCGCCGTAGGCAAGCATCAGCCGCCTGCGCTCGACGCTCATGCTGTCGGGCATGGTCAGGACCAGCTTGTAACCCTTGACCGCGGCGACGATGGCCAGGCCGATGCCGGTGTTGCCAGAAGTCGGCTCGATGATCGTGCCGCCGGGCTTCAATGCGCCGGACTTCTCCGCCGCCTCGATCATCGACAGCGCGATGCGGTCCTTGATCGAACCGCCGGGGTTGGCGCGCTCCGACTTGATCCACACCTCCGCCTTGCCGAACAGCCGATTGATGCGGATGTGCGGTGTGTTGCCGATCGTGGCCAGGATGTCGTTGGCTTTCATGCGGTCCTCCGTTGTTGGGTCACAGGTTGCGATAATCGCACGGTGAAGCAAGCCAGACCGCCGCTGGTGCAATCGCCGAAAGGCCGCACTGGAGGAAGGTCCGGACTGCACAGGGCAGCGTAACAGCTAACGGCTGTCCACCGCGAGGTGAGGATCAGAGCAACAGAGACGAGTCGGGGCGGGCCCGCCCGAGGTGTTCTGCGAGGTGCCGGCGCAAGCTGGCAACCGGGTGGTGCGAGCCGCCCGGCCACGGCGAAAGCCGTCGGACCGAGCAGCCACCCGGAGCGGCAAGGCCGCTCCGGGTGAAACGGGCAATCTCTACGCGCAGCAACACCAAATAGGCACACCGTGATCCGGCCCGGGGAGTGTGCGGGTAGGTGGCACCGAGCCGCGCAGCGATGCGCGGCCCAGATGAATGGCGGTCACGCCGCGGCGCCCGCAAGGGTGCCGCGGTGCACAGAATCCGGCCTATCGGCTTGCTTCACACTTTCATGGCGCCGGCAGCGGCGCGGCATAGGCGTCAGGCGACGGCCGCACCAGCGCGACCATCATGGCCACGCCGTTGTACAGGCCGATCAGCTGCGTCAATTCGATCAGCTGGGCTTCGTCGAAATGCTCGCGCAGTCGCAGGTACAGCGCATCGCCGACGCAGCGCGTGCCCACCAGCGCGTCGGCCAGAGCCATCGCTGCACGCAGCGCCCCGCTCCACAGCGAGGCATCCGGCATCGGGCTGCGCGTGTCGGCGATCTGCCGCGGGTTCAGCCCCATGCGCGCGGCGACCGTGCCCACGTGCAGCTGCCATTCGTAGTCGTTGCCGGCGGCCACGCAGACACGCAGGATCACCGCCTCGCGCAGCCCGGCATCGAGCCAGCGCCGGTCGAGCAGGCCGCTCGGGCCCAGCAGCCGGCTGTCGACAAGGAAGTTGAACAGGCTCTCGTTGCGCGCCACGGCGCGGAACAGCACCGGCGCCTTCATCGACGCTGGCAGCAGCCGGGCCATGCGCTCGGTCACCGCGGGAGAGTAGGGGGCTTCGACAGGGGTGATGCGTGACATGTGTGGTTCCACTGAAATGCTACTAAAGCAGTAGCAGTCTGTATGCTACAGTATTGGTAGCAAAAGGCGAGACTGACGAACACGACATGCCGAGCAACGCGCGCCAGCTCGAGGCCAAGGAGGCCATCAACCAGGCGATGGCGCTGCTGCAGCGCCGCTGGATGCTGCGCGTGCTGTGGGAACTTCGTGGCGAGGCGCTGACCTTCAGGGCGCTGCAGGCGGCCTGCGGCGACATTTCGCCGACCGTGCTGAACCAGCGGCTGGCGGAATTGCGCGAGGCCGACATGGTGCATGCCGGCGACAAGGGTTATGCGCTGACGCCGATCGGCGCCGAGCTCATCGTGGCGTTCGAGCCCTTGTCACGCTGGGCGTTGCGCTGGCGGCGTAGCGCCGGTTCATAGCCTCAGGCGGGCAGCCAAAGCGCTTGCTGCACCTGCCAGCGCAGGCCGCTGCCGGGTGCGGCCGGCTGCAGTTTCATCTCCAGCGCCGGCCGGTCGGCGGCATCGAGCGCGCGCCACAGGAAGTCGCGCGCGTTGCCCGGGTCGCCGGCAATGAACAGCTGCGAGCTGATTTCGCCGAAGCTGGCGTGGCGCAGCTTGATGTGGATGTGTGCCGTGCGCCCGGGGTAGGGCACCGGCCTGATGCTGCGAAAGCGCAGCCGCCCCTGCGCGTCGCTGCGGCTGGCGCCGAAGCCCTGGAAGCCCTCGTCGATCTGCGCTGCCGCCAGCTGCACCTGCGGGTGGTGGTAGGCCGCGAGCGCGTCACATTGCCAGATCTCGACCTCGGCAGCGTCGATGACGCGGCCGTCGACATCGGCCAGTTGCAGTTCCAGGCCCAGATGATCACCACGCGCGCTCAGCACGCGTCCATCGCGTTGCACGCGGCTGAGGTCGGCGTCCCAATCGGTCCATTGTTCGCGCCAGGAGCGCGGCGGATAGAACGGCCCGTCGGTCATGGCCGCCAGCGCGCGGCGCGAACTGGCCAGCGCCGGGCAGGCCAGAGCGGCCAGCGTGCCGCCTGCGGCCAGCAGCAGGCGTCTGCGCGGCGTCGAGGGCATGGGCAATTCGGTCATGAGCAACTCCCCAAGGGCGGCGATTGGCCATTCGAACATCATCCGCCCGGCCCACGCCAGACCAAGGCCATTCGCGGCGTGCGCCGTAGCGCCGCGCCGACACCGATACCATTGGCCGGCACGGCCATCGCCTTCGGTGCACAGGCCGCGCACCGGTCGAATCCCCCAAATGAACCCCGACGCACAGACCCTCTGGCGCGGCCCGCGCTGGACGCTGGCCGTGCTGCTGGCCTGTCTGGGCATGATCGGGCCCTTCTCGATCGACACCTACCTGCCGGCCTTTGCCGGTATCGCCACGTCGCTGGGCGCGACGCCGGTGCAGATGCAGCAGACGCTGTCGGCCTACCTGTTCGGCTTCGCGCTGCTGAACCTGTTCCACGGCGCGCTGTCCGACAGCGTCGGCCGCCGGCCGGTGATCCTGGTCGGCGTGG
>JAHECC010000135.1 GCA_024641965.1 Rubrivivax sp. | reverse complement strand
CTGATCAACGGCTATGTCGAGCGCACCGGCGACCACGAGGGCCTGGGCCTGTTGCGCTACCACCAGGTGTACCGGGCGCTGGTGCGCGCCAAGGTGGCGGCACTGCGCGGCGCGCAACTGGTCGCAAAAAGCCGGGCGCACGCGGCGGCCCGGCGCAGCCTGCACGACTATCTAGACACGGCACTGCAATGCAGCCGCCAGAGTGCGCCGACACTGCTGCTGACGCACGGCTTTTCCGGCAGCGGCAAGACCACGTTGACACAAAGCCTGCTCGAAATTCTGGGTGCAGTCCGCCTGCGCGCGGACGTCGAACGCAAGCGCCTGTTCGGCTTGGCGCCGCTGGCGCGCAGCGACCCTGCGGCGAAAGCGCAGCTCTACGGTGACGTCGCCACGCAGGCTACGCACGCGCGGCTGCTGGACGTTGCCGCGCTGCTGCTGCGGCATGGCTACAGCGTGATCCTCGACGCCACCTTCCTGGCCTACGCGCAGCGCCAGTCGGCGCGGGCGCTGGCCGAAGCCCTGGGTGTGCATTGCATGATCATCGACTTCCAGGCTCCGGGCGAGATCCTGCGGCAGCGCGTGCAAGCGCGTACGACGCGTGCCGACGACGCGTCCGAAGCTGACCTGGCCGTGCTCGAAACGCAGCGCGCCCGCGCGCAGCCATTGCGTGAGGACGAACTTGCGCAGACTTGCGGCTTCGATGCCGGCGTGCCTTTCGACGCGTCGGCCATGGCGGACAGATGGGCACCGCTTCTGCGGCGCCTGGCACACGCGCCGGCCTGAATCGGGGCACGGCGTATCAGGCCGCCGAGGACCCGGCGTTCGTCGGAGGCGGCCATGACGCCCCATACCCAGCCTTGCCGACGCGGCCATCCGGATGCGTTGGTTGTGCCGCGGCCACGCTGTTATCGAACCACGACAGCGCGTGGCACGCAAAGGCTTCGAGCGCGCCGCGCGCCGGCTGTGGCCGCATCGGCAGCCACATGAACTCGGTGTGGTGCCGCGCCGTCATGTTGCGCATCGCGGCGCGGTGCTGCGCCAGATCTCGCGCATTGCATGTCCCCAAAACGAAAAGCGTCGGCATCGTCAAGCGCGCCGGGTGGTGCAGTACGTGTGCGACATGCCCGTCCAGCAGCACCAGGGAACGCAGTTCGCGCAGCCGCAGGCGTTGCTGGCCCGGCTGCCGCATCACGGCGTCGAACATCGTGCGAATGCGCAGTTTGCTTCGCACCATGCCCGGTGGCGCCAGGCCCGCCGCCTGTTCTTCGGCGTGTGCAGGCAAAACGGCAGCGTGGCATAGCCGTTCGCCCGCAGCACGTCGGCAACGAAGACATGACCATCACCACGACAGCTGTTCGCGTCGGGGTGAGCAACCAACATCAATGCGCGCGCGGTCGACGGCAGTCGCAGCGCGTGCAACGCGGCATCCGCTTCCAACACGAAGCGCTGCTCCGCAGAGGTCGATGGGGCAACTGCGGTCGCATGGGCCTCGGCGTGGGGTCTGCGCTCGACGAGCTTCACATTGCGTTCCCGCTCGAGGGGTAGATCTATCCCGATAAGGGGAACGCAGTCACCTGCGCGGGACCTGCCTCGCTGCTTGCCTCGGTATTGATGGCGCGCAAGTGGGCCGCCGAATCAATCGACGCACAATCTTCATCGGAGTACGGGAGCTACTGATGCCGATCATCCGTTGCGGTCCGGCAACGGCATCGTTTGAAATGACCGACGACGGCATTGCCAAAGGTGCCATGACCGGCCTGCTGTCGCCAGGCAATGCCGGACCTCTGAGCGGGCTGATGCTGGAGGCGGGCGCCGCGAAGGGGGCCCGTGGTGTGCTTTGCTCGGTCGAACGCAGCCTGGTTGCATTGCCGCAGATCGATCCTCAGCACTACGCCTACATCCCGGATGCGTTGCGCGGGCTCCCGGTGGCCATCGTCATGAGCGCCGAACAAGCGGCGGTCTACGAGCGTGTGACTGCTGCAGCGTCGATGTCGGGCGCTATGCGCCGCGCTTTTCTTTGGCCCGGAGAGGCTGAGGCGTGGCTGCGGGAGCACGCACTGGCGCTGACGGCGAATCATGTCTGGTGGTCAAGGCGTCGATAACCGCCATGGCGGCCGCGAAAGCCGCGGTATGGGTGGCCTCGTCTGGAGCGGATTCGTCCAGATACGCCGCGAGTTGGATGCCCAAAGGCGACAACGACGCGTGCCCGTTTGGACGCAGCAACTCCCATGGCTGCACGCCGAAGGCACTGGCGAGGCGTGCCAGTTCGTCAATCCGCGTCGACACCGCTGCGCGGCGGATGCGGTCGAGGGTGCCGTTGGTGACGCCCGACCTTGCGGTGAGCTTCGGCAACGTATCCAGATCCGGTCGCGCTGCCATGAAGGCGCGAAGGTTGGCCGCCAGGATGTCACGTGGACGCATGGGCAGCAGCTCCGTTGTTGATCAGCATCAAGGTGCGAGTATAGAAGCCCCTCCTTTCTTGAGGGATATCGTTTGCTGCTGCGTTCTTACCGGGGTGGTGGCAGGGCCTGACCCCACATGCGCGGCCACAGCCAGGCCAGCGCGCGGCCGATGTCGGCCCGGCCGCCGGCCGATTGCGATTCGGCCAGGGGTTGCAAGGCGCTGCGGCGTTCGGCCACCGCAAAGGCGAACACGTAGTTCGGCTCCTGGCCCATGCGCAGGTCGGCGATGACGACGCGCGAGTCGCTCTCGTCCAGCTTGTAGAAGCCCCGGCTGAAATCGCGAATGCGCTGCACGCCGTCGTGGCCCTGCAGTTCGGCAGCCAGCGCGTCACCGCGATCAAAGCGGTCAAAGCTCATCGGCCCGGGCGCGTCGAGCAGCGAGCGAAAACCCTCGTGGTAATGCCCATGCGACACCGCCACCACGCGCCACAGCAGCGTGCTGAACGGCGCGGGCGTGACCAGCACCCGTTCGGCCGTGATGCCTTGCGCTTCCAGCGACGCCAGAGCCATCTGCCGCACCTGCTGCTGCGCCACGGCGCTCCAGGCCAGGTAGGCGCAGGCCAGCCCCAGGCCAATGGTGTTGGCGCGCAGGGCGCGCTCGCTGCCACGGCCCACCAGCACCCAGCCCACGCCCACCAGCAACGGCAGCGTCACCAGCGGGTCGATGATGAACACGCTGCCCAGGCCGAAGGGATGGTTCGAAAAGGGCAGCGCGAGCTGCGTGCCATACACCGTCACCGCATCGAGCAGCGGGTGCGTCAGCAGCACCAGCGCCATCGCCAGCCACCAGCGTCGCCACAGCGTTCGTTCGCGGCTGATCCAGGCCACGAACCATCCGAAGGGCAGCGAAAAAAGCGCCAGCCAGAACAGCGCGTGCGTCTCGGCACGGTGCAGCACCATGTTCAGGATCGGGTCGCCGTGGTCGATGAGCACGTCCAGGTCGGGCAGTGTGCCGGCCACTCCGCCCCACAGCGCAGCCTTCCACGGCGCGCTGCGGCGGCGCATCACCGCCACGCTGACGGCAGCACCCAGGGCGAGTTGTGTGAGCGAATCCATGGGCGGGATTCTCGATGGCCCTGCAACAGGCCCGCCTGGCGCCGCGCGCGCCACCGATTCTTTCGCGGGGCATTGAGCGCCTGGCCTGCAGCCGCCTCCGTGCTTGGGTACAGTGCAGCGCCCGATCCGATTCCGCCATGCGATCCCTCCGCTTCTGCGCCGCTGCCCTGTGTCTTGCTGCCGCGCCGGTGCTGGCGCAGCCCAACCCGGCCGGCATCGACTGGCAGCCGCTCGACGGCTTTCAGGTGGCGCGCACCGAAACCAGCGTCGGCCAGTTCCACCGCTTTGCCGTGGCCGAGGGCGTGGTGACCTTGGCCGAGAAGCGCGGTGGCGGCGAAGTCTATGAAGCCGGCTGGGTGCGCAAGCCCGGCTGGACCTGGCGCACGCCCTTCGGCAAGCCCGCGGCCGACGACGAGCCCGCAGTGCACATCAGCTTCGATGAAGCGCAGGCCTTCTGCAGGTGGGCCGGCGGCCGATTGCCCAACGATGCCGAGTGGCGCGCCGCCGCCTACACCGAGCAGCGCAGCGCGCCGCCCGCGCCCTTCGTGCGCGGCCGCAGCTATGCCTACCCGCTGGGCGACAGCCCGGCAGGCGCCATCTGCCTGGCCGATTGCGGCCCGGCGGCGCAGCGCCTGGCGGTGGCGCAGGGCGCGAGCTTGCAGCGCGGCGCCGGCCACGCACCCGTGGGCCGTACGCCGGCGGGCGTGAACGGGCTGTACGACATGGGTGCCAACGCGTGGGAGTGGGTCGATCAGGCGACGGCAGGCGGCGGGCGGCTGACGCGCGGCGGCTCCTGGTGGTACGGCGCCGCGCCGATGCGCGCCGACCACCTGCAGTCCAAGCCCGCCGACACGGCGGTGGTCTACATCGGCTTTCGATGCGTTCGTTGAGCGCTCAGCAGCGCGCGGCCAACGGCAGGTTGAGCAGCAGGTTCTGCGGCTTGATGCGCAGCAGCCCGTCCTCGTTCATCGCCAGACCCAGGTAGACCGGCTTGCCGGCCACATCGGCGCGCATCTCGGCGGGATTTGCGAATTCCAGCCGGAACAGGCTCAGCAGGCGCTGCAGTCGCTCGGGATCGACTTCGCGGCCTTCGTACAGGTCGTTGAGCAGCGCGCTGGCCTGTGCATCCAGGCCCAGGTGCCAGCGCCACTGGGCATCGTCGATCTTCGCCTCGGGCCGGATCGTCACCGGGGTGCCGAGCAGATGCAGCACCCATTTCTCCAGCACGCGCGACAGCGCCTTCAGCCCGGAGCGGCTGCGCGCCAGCTTGAACTGCAGGCCGTGGCCCAGGTCCTGCGTGACTTCGTGGCGCAGGTCGAGCAGGTGCATGAAGCGATCTCCCGCCTGCCAGTAGCTTGCCGCGCTGTCCTCGGCCAGCACCTGCATCTGCACCGTCGGCAGCCCGGCCTGCGCCTGCACCAGCAGCCGGCCGAGCTCACCGTAGCCGCCGGTCTGCGCCAGCTGGTCCAAGGTCTCCTGATCGCCGGCCAGCAGCTGGCCGTCCTGGGTGCTGATGCGCTGCGGGCGGAACAGCATCTCGCCGGCGCGCAGCTCGAAGGCATCGTCGCAGTCGTCCAGCAGGTTGCGCACGATGGCCATGGCCAGCAGGTCGATGAACAGCGGAGGCAGGTCGATCGGCCCGGCCTGGAACAGGCGCACGTAGCAGGCTTCGACCGTGCCCGCGGCAAGCAGCGCATCGCGCAGGCGCAGGAAGACGCGGTAGTTGTCGCGAGCGTCGGCGTCCTTCACGGCCGCGAGTTCGCGCTCGGGCACCTGTCGCCGCGGTGCGTCCTGCAATCCACGGTGCAGCGCCTTTTCAGCGCGGCAGGACTCTTCGACTACAGCGAGCTCGGGGCGCGACAACAGCCGGCGCAGCCAGTCGTCACTGGGCACGAGCCAGCCACGCGCATCGCGCTGCAGCTCGCCGAAGCCGCAGGCAGGCCAAAAGTCAAGAGTCACCTTGCAAGCTCCGTGCTGCGCACTGCGGTGCGAGCCCCCTTCGACAGCGGCCGCGCGGGGCTCATGCGTCCGGGATGCGCGCCAGCTCGTCCAGCCACACCGTGGCTTCGCTGTCGCTGGGCGCACGCCAGTCGCCGCGCGGCGACAGCGAGCCGCCTGAGCCCACCTTCGGCGCATTTGGCACGCACGAGCGCTTGAACTGGCTGGTCTTGAAGAAGCGGAAGAGGAAGGTGCGCAGGTGCTGCTTGATGGTCGCCAGGTCATAGGCCTGACGCTGCACATGCTCGCCCTCGGGCCAGGCACCGAGCGCCGCGTCGTGCCAGGCCGCATGCGCCAGGTAGGCCACCTTCGACGGCGCGAAGCCGAAGCGCAGGATGTAGTACAGGAAGAAGTCGTGCAGGTCGTAGGGGCCGATGTGGCTTTCGGTGCTTTGCCCCGGTTGTCCGGCCGCGTCGCCCGGCACCAGCTCGGGGCTGATCTCCGTGCCCAGGATGTCCAGCAGCACCTGCGCATCCGTCACCAGCGCGGTTTCGCTTTCCGCCACCCAGCGCACCAGGTGCTTGACCAGCGTCTTCGGCACGCTGGCGTTGACGTTGTAGTGCGACATGTGGTCGCCCACGCCATAGGTGCACCAGCCCAGCGCCAGCTCGCTCAGGTCGCCGGTGCCGACGACGATCGCGTCGTTGAAATTCGCCAGCCGGAACAGCTTGCTGGTGCGCTCGCCGGCCTGCACGTTCTCGAAGGTGATGTCGTATTGCTTCTCGCCGGCCGCGTGCGGGTGGCCGAGGTCCTTCAGCATCTGCTCGCAGCTCGGGCGGATGTCGATCTCGCGCGCCTCGACACCGATGGCGCGCATCAGCCGGTGGGCCTGGTCGAGTGTGCGCGGGCTGGTGGCATAACCCGGCATGGTCACACCCAGGATGTTGCTGCGCGGCAAGCCCAGGCTGTCCATGGTGCGGGCGCATACCAGCAGCGCGTGCGTCGAATCCAGCCCGCCACTGATGCCGATCACCACCTTGCGAATGCCGCTGGCCGACAGGCGCTGCGTCAGGCCCTGCACCTGGATGTTGTAGACCTCGTGGCAGCGCGCGTCGCGTGATGCGGCGTTCGCCGGCACGTAGGGATAGCGCTCGACGGTGCGGCGCAGCAGCGCCTGTGGTGCCGGCGCCAGGCCGAGCTCGAAGCGCACCGCGCGCAACGTCGCCAGTTGCTCGCCGTGCCGCGCTGCCGACTGGCCGAAACTGGTCTGGCGCAAGCGCTCGCGGGCGAGCCGCTCCAGGTCCACGTCGGCGCTGATGAAGTGCGAGTCGGCGGCGAAGCGTGCCGACTCGGCCAGCAACTGGCCGTTCTCGCAGATCAGCGCCTGGCCGTCCCAGGCCAGGTCGGTGGTCGATTCGCCCTGGCCCGCAGACGAATACAGGTACGCCGCAAGGCAGCGCGCCGACTGCGCTTCGGCCAGCGCATGCCGGTAGGCCGATTTGCCTACCGTGATATTCGAAGCCGAAAGATTCAACAGCAGCGTCGCGCCGCCAAGTGCGGCATAGGACGAGGGCGGGATCGGCACCCACAGGTCCTCGCAGATCTCGACGTGAAACTTGAAGTTCGCCACATCTTCGGCCTCGAACAGCAGTCCGGCGCCGAAGGGCACTGTCTGGCCGAGCAACTGCACGGCGGCGCTCTGCGCGTGATCGGCCGGGTTGAACTGACGGGCCTCGTAGAACTCGCCGTAGTTCGGCAGGTAGGTCTTGGGCACGATGCCTAGAAGCTTGCCGCGCTGCACGACGGCGGCGCAATTGAACAGCGAATGGTCTACGCGCAGCGGCAGCCCGACCACGGCGACCGTAGGCACGCCGGCGCTGGCGTCGACAATGCGCGCCAGCGCCGCCTCGCAGCCGTCGAGCACTGCACGCTGGTGGAACAGGTCGTCGCAGGTGTAGGCCGACAGGCCGAGTTCGGGAAACAACACCAGTGCCGCGCCTTCGCGGGCCGCTTGCTGCAGCAGCGCCACGCTCTGCTCGGCATTGAAGGCCGGGTCGGCGACGCGGCAGCGCGGCACGGCCACCGCCACGCGGGCGAAGCTGTGTGTGGCGGGGTCGAAGAAGGCGGCGGGGTCGATCGGACCGTTCAAAGGACGTTCTCCTGGGCGGTGCCTGCTCGCTCGGCAGACGACGAAGTGCAATTCACCTTCGGCTTGCGTGATTGTGTGCCACGGCGCAGCGCACCGTGACCGAGCTCACGCAACCCTCGAGGCGCTGGCCTTGCGCAGGGGGTGGCTGACCCGCCGTTGTCCCTGCGCGAGCCGGCCTTGCGTATGCTGCGGCCCATGCCCATCGCACAACCGAATTCGCCGCGCGCCCGCGCCGCATGGGCCGCGGCCTGCGCGGCCGCTCTGGGCCTGCTCGCCGCCTGCGGGGGAGGGGGCGACGAAACGGTGCCCGCACCTGCAGGCCAAGCGCAGCCGGTCGGCGGCACCCCCAAGGTCGACTGCGGCATTGCCGCGTTTGCCGACGGCGCCTTGGTGCGTATCAACCAATATCGTGCAGCTGGGGCGACCTGCGGTGCACAAGGGGCCTTCGCTCCGACCGGCGCGGTGCGCTGGAACAACGCTTTGGCCGAAGCTGCCGCAGCGCATTCGCTTGACATGGCGACCCGGAACTACTTCTCGCACACCAGCGCCGACGGCCGCAGCATGGCCGAGCGCGTCGATGCCACCGGCTACACCTGGAGCACGCTGGGCGAGAACATCGCTGCCGGTCAGGTGGGTATCGATGCCGTGGTCGACGCCTGGATGGGCAGCGACGGTCATTGCGTCAACCTGATGAATCCCGCTTTCGATGCCATCGGCCTGGCCTGCGTGCCGGGGGCTTCGGACAGCACCTACCGCACTTACTGGACGCTGGACCTGGCACGCGGGCGCTGAGCCCTGCTGCGGCGCTTGCCATACTCGCCTCCCGGCCGAGATGGAGTACGCGATGAGCCCCAGACCCGCGCATCCGGTGCCTGACGCGCATGGCACCAACCTGTTCGACACCGACCCGACACTGGGCGCGCTGTTGCCGCTGTACCTGGAGCCGGCGCTGCTGCTGCATCTGCGGCCGCATCTGCAGCGCCTGGCCGGGCTGGCCGGCGGCGTGCTTGACACCCTGGCAGGCAGCGCCGACAGGCACCCGCCAGAGCTCGAACACCGCACCCGCGCCGGCCTGGACCTGCAGCGCATCGTCAAGCACCCGGACTACGTGGCGATGGAGCGCGTGGCCTTCGGCGACTATGGCCTGGCGGCGATGTCGCACCGCGGTGGCGTGTTCGGCTGGCCCGAGCCGTTGCCGCCCGCGGCCAAGTACGCATTGACCTACCTGTTCGTGCAGGCCGAGTTCGGCCTGTGCTGCCCGCTGTCGATGACCGATTCGCTGACGCGCACGCTGCGCAAGTTTGCTGCGCCCGAACTGGTGGCTCGATACCTGCCGCGACTGACGACACAGGCCTTCGACGATCTGTTCCAGGGTGCGATGTTCATGACCGAGCAGGGCGCCGGCTCCGATGTGGCCGCCACGACGACGCGCGCCGTGCCCGACGCTGAACAGCCGGGCGCTGCCTTCCGGCTGCACGGCGACAAGTGGTTCTGCTCCAACGCCGACGCCGACCTGGCGATGGTGCTGGCGCGCATCGACGGTGCGCCCGCAGGCCTGTCCGGCGTGTCGCTGTTCCTGCTGCCGCGCCGGCTCGAAGACGGATCGATGAACGCTTATCGCATCCTGCGGCTGAAGGACAAGCTGGGCACGCGCTCGATGGCCAGCGGCGAGATCCGCCTCGAAGGTGCGCGTGCCTGGCTGGTCGGCGAGGCTGGACGCGGCTTCCAGCAGATGGCCGATATGGTCAACAACTCGCGCCTGTCGAACGGCATGCGTGCTGCGGGACTGATGCGCCGCGCGTTGACGGAAGCGCTGTTCGTTGCCCGCGAGCGCCGTGCCTTCGGCAAACGCCTGATCGAGCTGCCGCTGATGCGCCGTCAGCTGCTCAAGCTGATGCTGCCCACCGAGCAGGCGCGCACGATGCTGCTGCAGACCGCAGAGGCGCTGCGCCGCGCCGATGCAGGCGAAACGGAAGCGATGCCGCTGGTGCGTATCCTCACGCCGCTGATCAAGTTCCGCGCCTGCCGCGACGCGCGCCAGGTCACCTCCGATGCGATGGAAGTGCGCGGCGGCTGCGGCTACATCGAGGAATGGGGCGACGCCAGGCGCGTGCGCGACGCGCTGCTCGGCTCGATCTGGGAGGGCACCAGCAACATCGTCGCGCTCGATGTCTTGCGTGCGATCCGCCGCGATGCCGCGCTGGGCGCGTTCACGAAGCACCTGCGCGCGCTGCTGGCCGACACGCCGTTGCACGCTGTCGCTCGCCAGAGCTTCGAGCGCACGCTGCAGCGCGTGGCCGAAACGGCCGGGGGCCTGGCGGCGCGTGGCGCGGTGGGTGAGTGCGCAGCGCGGCAGATCGCCTCCGCGCTGTACCACCTGTTCACCGCCACCGCGATGGCCTGGGAGGCCGGGCGCATCGGCTCGCCACGGCGCATGCACCTGGCGCAGCGGGTGCTGCGGCATCGTGTGCTGCCGAGCGACCCGCTGGCCATCGAGGAAGAGTCCGAGGGGCTGCCGGCGCTGCTCGACGAGGCCGACGACAGCGGCCGTGGTGGCGTTGAAGCCGTCAATCTGTTGTAGAGCATGCCGCGCAACATCGAGATCAAGGCACGCATTCACAGCATCGATGCGCTGCTGCCGCGCGCGCGGGCACTGGCCGACTTTGAGGTCGAGCTGATCGAGCAGGACGACAGTTTCTTCCGGGTGCCGCAGGGCCGCCTGAAGCTGCGCGAGTTCGCTGACGGCAGCGCAGAGTTGATCCACTACCACCGCAGCGATGCGCCGCAGGCGCGGGCTTCCGACTACGTGCGTGTGCCGGTGCCCGACGCGGCGGCGCTGCGCGAGGCGTTGATACGCGCCTGCGGCAGCGCCGGGCGCGT